>PEAP01000032.1 GCA_002753665.1 Magnetococcales bacterium DC0425bin3 | reverse complement strand
TGGCCCTCTCCGTGGATTGTTTCTTGGCAGATCCAATCATGCCGGAAAGGGCTGCGGACGTCTTCATTCAAACCGGATGTCCGGTAAATCCGGCACGTTTCCGGGATTTTGCAATTTCCTCTCTTGACACCGCGAAATCAGTCCCTACATTAGCACTTGAACAGTGGGAGTGCCAAATCGCCCCCGATCCCTCGCCGCGAAAACCGGACGGGATGGATCCAGTTCGAGGTGGCGGGTCGGCCAGCCCCGGCCGTCATCTATATAATTACCGTGGAAGCCGGGAAGCGGCTTGCATCGGTGGAGGGTGGAGGGAGGCCTTCCCCATCCATCAACGTTAATGAAAATCGAGAGTTCAAGCACCAACGGGAGGTAAGGACACAATGAAAACGAAGTTCCGTCCGCTTTATGACAGGGTCGTCGTCAAGCGCCTCGAACAGAATCCAAAAACGACCGGTGGCATCATCATCCCCGATACCGCCAAGGAAAAGCCCATTCAGGGCGAAGTGCTGGCGGTGGGCAAGGGGAGCATCAACGAGAACGGCGAGGTTCGTCCCATGGATGTCAAGGTGGGGGACCGGGTTCTGTTCGCCAAATATTCCGGCACCGAGGTGAAGATCGACGGCGAGGAGCTGTTGATCATGCGGGAAACCGACATCATGGGAGTCCTGGACTGAACCCGGGCTGTGACCGAATCAATGACCGAATCGAAGAGGTAGCGAAGCAATGGCAGCCAAAGAAGTCAAGTTCAGTGAATCCGCCCGGGCCAAGATGCTCAGTGGCGTCAACATCCTGGCCGAGGCGGTCAAGGTGACCCTGGGTCCCAAGGGCCGCAACGTGGTTCTGGACAAGTCCTGGGGCGCGCCCCGGGTGACCAAGGACGGCGTCAGCGTGGCCAAGGAGATCGAGCTGGAAGACAAGTTCCAGAACATGGGCGCCCAGATGGTGCGGGAGGTGGCCTCCAAGACCGCCGACCAGGCCGGCGACGGCACCACCACCGCCACCGTGCTGGCCCAGGCCATTGTCCGCGAGGGGATGAAGGCCGTGGCCGCTGGCATGAACCCCATGGATCTGCGTCGGGGCATCGACACCGCGGTGAACGCGGTGGTGGCTCATTTGAAGGATACCTCCAAGGAGGTGACCAGCTCCGAGGAGATCAATCAGGTCGGCACCATCTCCGCCAACACCGACCGCGAAGTGGGCCGGATGATCGCCGAGGCCATGGACAAGGTGGGCAAGGAAGGGGTGATCACCGTCGAGGAGGCCAAGGGCCTGGAGACCACCCTGGAAGTGGTGGAAGGCATGCAGTTCGACCGCGGGTATCTCTCCCCCTATTTCGTGACCAATCCCGAGAAGATGCTGGTGGAGCTGGATGATCCCTACATCCTGCTGGTGGAAAAGAAGGTGTCCAGCCTGCAGCAGATCCTGCCGATCCTGGAGAGCGTGGTGCAGTCCAGCCGGCCCCTGCTGATCGTCGCCGAGGACGTGGAGGGCGAGGCCCTGGCCACCCTGGTGGTCAACAAGCTGCGGGGCGGGCTGAAGGTGTGCGCGGTCAAGGCGCCCGGCTTTGGCGACCGTCGCAAGGCGATGCTGGAAGACATCGCGGTTCTCACCGGCGGCACCGTTGCCTCCGAGGATCTGGGGGTGAAGCTCGAGAACGTCACCATGGACATGCTGGGCACCGCCAAGAAGGTGACCATCTCCAAGGAAGACACCACCATCGTCGATGGCAGCGGCGGGGCCGATGCGGTCAAGGCCCGGGTCAATCAGATCCGCGCCCAGATCGAGGAGACCACCTCCGACTACGACCGTGAAAAGCTCCAGGAACGCCTGGCCAAGCTGGCCGGCGGCGTGGCGGTGATCAAGGTCGGCGGCGCCACCGAGGTCGAAGTGAAGGAGCGCAAGGACCTGGTGGACGACGCCCTGCACGCCACCCGTGCGGCGGTCGAGGAAGGCATCGTTCCCGGTGGCGGCGTGGCCCTGCTGCGCAGCCAGAAGGCCCTGGAGTCCCTCAAGGTGTCCAATGATGATCAGGCCATGGGCGTCAAGATCGTCCGTCGCGCCCTGGAGGAGCCCCTGCGGGTGATCGTGGAAAACGCCGGTTCCGAGGGATCGGTGGTGGTCAACAAGGTGCTGGAGAGTTCCAACCTCAATTTCGGCTTCGACGCCGCCACCGAGGAGTACACCGATCTGGTGGTGCGGGGCGTGATCGATCCCACCAAGGTGGTGCGCCATGCCCTGCAGGCCGCCGCTTCGGTGGCGGGCCTGATGATCACCACCGAGGCCATGGTGGCGGAAATCCCCAAGAAGGAAGCCCCTCCGATGCCCGATCCGGGCGGCATGGGCGGCATGGGGATGTAAGGACCCCCCGGTTCTTGACCGCTGACAGTCGCGGCGCGACTTTCAGCGGAAAAGATCAACACCCCCGGTTGCCAAAGGCACCGGGGGTGTTCTATTTGTAGAGGTTCGCACATAATTCCCGTGGAAGCCGGGAAGCGGCTTTCATCGGTGGAGGGTGGAGGGAGGCCTCCCCCATCCATCAAAGTTCCCGTGGAAGCCGGGAAGCGGCTTTCATCGGTGGAGGGTGGAGGGAGGCCTCCCCCATCCATCTAAAGTTACCGAAACCGGGGCGCCAGACCCCCGCGGGAGAGAGTCCCCATGGAGCTGCTCAATCTGATCCCCCTGGCCGTCGTGGCATGGTTTCTGTGGCAGGCCTTCGTGGCGGGCCGGACCAGTGATCGGACCGATCATTATTTCCAGGAGAACAAACGGCCGACCGGGCAGAAGTTCTGCAATTTTTTCGGAATTCCCAAGCCGTGACCCCCCAGGGGCGGGACTGAAGCATGGAGGCGGATGATGGCCGGCAAGCGAATCGGGGTGTTGTTGTCCGGGTGCGGCGTCTATGACGGCGCCGAAATTCACGAGGCGGTGCTGACCCTGTTTTTTCTGGACCGCGCCGGTGCCCAGGCAGTCTGCATGGCGCCGGACATTCTCCAGCATCACGTCCTCAACCACATGACCGGCGCCGAGATGGCCGAAACCCGCAACGTGCTGGTGGAGGCCTCCCGCATCAGCCGCGGGGACATCCGCAACCTGACCGAGGTCAAGGCCGAGACCCTGGACGGCCTGATCCTGCCGGGCGGGTTCGGGGCCGCCAAGAATCTCTCCACCGTGGCCTTCGATGGCCCCAACGCCCGGGTCAACCCGGATGTGGCGGCCCTGGTCAAGAAGATTCATGCCGCCCGCAAGCCGGTGGGGGCGATGTGCATCTCCCCGGCGGTACTCGCCCGGATCTTCGCCAGCCATGGTATCACCCTCACCATCGGCGACGATTCCGGCACCGCCCAGGCCATCGAGGCCATGGGCAACCGGCACCGCACCACCACCGTGGACGAAATCGTGGTGGACCAGGCCAACAAGGTGGTCACCACCGCCGCCTACATGTGCCAGGCCACCATCGGTGCCGTGGGCATTGGCATCGAAAAGCTGGTCAACAAGGTTCTGGAACTGGCCTGACATGGCCACCGCGAAACTGATCTATGCGGCCGGGGAAGCATCGGCCGACATGTATTACGCCACCGGCCTGTTCACCCCGGATGCGTTTCTCTATCTTGAAGACCAGCAGGGCACCCGTCACATCCTGATTTCCGCCCTGGAGATCGACCGGGCCCGGCGGGTGGCCCACGTGGATGAGATCCACGACTGGGAAAAGACCCGCGACGCCTGCCACGCCCATGACCAGCGCTCCCCCAACATCGCCTCCCTGGTCACCTATTTCTTGCGCCAGCGGGGGGTGGAAGTGGCGGAGGTGCCGGGCACCTTCCCCCTGGGTCTGGCCGATTTGCTGCGCCGGGCCGGCATCACCCTGACGGCGACGGACGGGATTTTCTTCCCCCAGCGGGCGGTGAAAACCCCCGCGGAGGTGGCAGCCATCCGGGAGGCGCTGGAGATCACCGGCCAGGGGATGGAAGTCGGAATTGGCTTGATAATTGCGTCAAAAATCGGCAACGATGGCCTGCTCCATCTGGATGGTCAACCCCTCACCAGCGAACGGGTGCGGGGCGAAATCAGCGCCCATCTGGCGCGGGAAGGGGCCACCGCCAGCCATACCATCGTGGCCGGCGGAGAACAGGGGGCCGACCCCCACGAAAAGGGCTCCGGACCATTGCGGGCCCACTGGCCGATCATCCTGGACATCTTTCCGCGGGTGGAACGCACCGGCTATTGGGGCGACATGAGCCGCACCGTCTGCAAGGGCCAGCCCAGCGAGCGGGTGCGCCGGGCCTGGGAGGCGGTCCGCCAGGCCCAGGAGGTCGCCTGCGCCAGGATCCGTCCCGGCGCCTCGGGGTACGCGATCCACCAGGCCGTGCGCGATCATCTCACGGCCGCCGGTTTCGTCACCGGCCCCACGGCCGATGGCCGCCAGGGCGGATTCTTTCACGGCACCGGCCATGGCGTGGGACTGGACATTCATGAATCGCCGCGCATCAGCGAGCAGGAGTCTGTTCTGCAAGCCGGCCATGTGGTGACGGTGGAACCAGGCCTGTATTATCCGGACATGGGCGGGGTTCGCCTCGAGGACGTGGTGTTGGTGGAGGAGTCCGGCTGTACCAATCTCACCACCTATCCGAAATTCCTCGAAGTGTGATCCGGGGACTTGAGCAACATCAGACAATCATTGCGGTTATTGGGCCAGCGGAGGGCCGGGCAGTCCCGCCCCGGGGGCGGTGACGGCCAGGTGAGAACGGATCAGACCATGAAAGCTTCTCCCAACCGTGAACAGCATATCTTCCTGGTCGCCGGAGGCATCATCTTCGGCTTGATCCTGGTGGTGGTGGTCTTCAACATGATCCAGGATCCCAAAAGCATGGTGCAGGAGGAAGAGGTCAAACCACCCCCGGTGGTGACTCCGGACAACCGGCCCGATGCGGAACGGGAACCCGGGGTGCAGACCATGCGCCCGGCGCGGATCTTCGAGGACGCCTCGGCCCCGACGGTCCGGCCTCCAGAGGGTGAAGCCGCGGAGGAAGCGCCCCCTGGGCCGGAGGCACAGGCCCCCGCGCCCCCGCAGCAGACCACGAAGAAAGCCGCCCAACCGGCCGAGCGGGAGGATTCCATCGGTTCCTGGGCCATACGGGAAGTGGACAAACCGGCCGGTGAGGCCGGGAAGAAGCCCGCACCGAAAAAGCCCGAACCGAAGGAGGACACCCGGGCGGCGATCTTCCGCACTCCGCCCACTCCTCCCCAGGCCGTGCGTCCGCCGCCCCAGGCCCCCAAGCCACCCCAGGCGCCCAAGCCCGCGGCGGCCCCGTCCGCCGAGGTGCGGAAGGTGGAGGCCCCGGCCACCGCCGCTGCTCAGCCCCCGGCACCGCCCCGGGCCCCAGCCCCGTCGGTCCCGAACCCGCCACGCATGGCGTCGCCGGCAGCTCCAGCCGGTCCCAGCGCGGGGGCACCGCCACCGGCTGCCGGCGGATCCGGCGGTTTCAGCGTGCAGGTGGCCTCGCTGTCCAGCGGTCCGAATGCCGGGGCCCTGCAACAACGCCTGAATGCCCTGAACTTCGAGGGCCGTCCCATGCCGGCCTTTCAAAGCGTCGTCACGGTCAACGGCCAGACCTACTATCGGGTGCGGCTGGGACCCTTCCGGGACCAGGCCCAGGCCGAGCGCGCCGCCCAGATGGCCCAGCGCCAAGCGGGGATGTCGGGCAAGATTTTGCCACCCGGCCGTTGAGCGGCCCGCGGCGTCCCGGCGGGATCATGGCACAGCCGACTTCGATGGAAGGGGGAGGCCTCCCTCCACCCTCCACCGATGCGAGCCGCTTCCCGGCTTCCACGGTCAGCTTGATGGAAGGAGGAAGTCTCCCTCTCCCCTCCACCGATGCAACTCGCGACGCGACGCTCACGGTTGCCATCCAGGAGCTGCATTTCAACTTCGGCCGGCATCGGGTGCTGCAAGGGGTGGAACTGACCCTGGGACCGGGGGACTGCGGAGCGTTGTTCGGCGCCAATGGCTCCGGCAAGTCCACCCTGCTGGGCATCCTGGCCACCCGCTACCGGCCCCGGCGCGGCCGCTACCTGCTTGATGGCCGGGAGGTGACCCCGGACCTGGGTCATTGGGCCCGGTCCCAACTGCTCTTCATCGGCCATGCCACCCATCTCTATGGCCACCTCACCCCCCTGGAGAATCTCCGCTTCTTCGCCGATCTGCGCGGTCTGAGACCGACGGATCGGACCCTGGCGGAGACCGTTGCCCAGGTGGGACTGGGAGCCTTTGCCCGGCGTCCGGTGCGGGGTTTTTCCGCCGGCATGCGCAAGCGGCTCGCCTTGTCCCGGGTGCTGCTGGCCCGGCCGGCCCTGCTGCTGCTGGATGAACCCTATTCGGCCCTGGATGGGCCCGGGGTGGAGTGGCTCAACGGCCTGCTGCGGGACTACCTGATCGGCGGTGGTACCCTGGTGATGGCCAGCCATGATCCGGGCCGGGTGGCTGCCCTGCCCCACCGTCCTTTTCAGCTGCGGGAGGGCCGCCTGCAGGCCGGACCGGCGGCGGGAGGAGAGGGATGCTGAGGGCCGCCTGGCGCATCGCCTGGAAGGACGTGGTGGGCGATTTTCGCCGTCGGGCCACTCTGTCGTCCATGCTCTTTTTCGCCATTGCCGTGCTGGTGGTGTTTCAGGCCGCCTTCGAGCCCGACCGTCAGGAAGCCACCCGGCTGCTGCCGGGCCTGCTCTGGGTCACGGTCCTGTTCACCAGCCTGGTGGGGCTGGGGCGGGTGTTCCAGGCCGAGGAGGAGGACGGCGCCCTGGAGGGACTGCTGCTGTCCCCCATGCCCCGGGGTGTGTTGTTCCTGGGCAAGTGGTGGGGCAACCTGACCCTGACGATTCTGGTCGAATTGATGCTGGTGCCATTGCTGATGGTCCTGTTTAATGTGAACCTGTGGCAGCGCATGCCTCTGATCTACGGCATCCTGCTGCTGGGGTCACTGGGACTGACCGGCCTGGGGGTACTGCTGGCCGCCCTGACCCAGGGCGCCCGCTCCCGGGAAACCCTGTTGGCCCTGCTGCTGCTGCCCCTGATGGTGCCGCTGCTGATTGCCGGGGTGCAGGCCACCGGGGGGATCCTGAACGGCGGGGAAGCCGGACCCTGGTTGCGGCTCATGATCATCTTCGACGTGGTCTATCTGGCCCTGGCCCCCTGGGCCTTCGGCTGGCTGATGGAGGAGTAGGGCTGTGGACGGATGGATGGGCAGACTGCGGGGACCGGCGGGATGGGCCACCCTGGGGGCGCTGGGGGTGGGGCTGTTCCTGGTGCTGACCGCCCCGGCGGATTTTCAGCAGGGCAATTCGGTACGGATCATGTACGTCCATGTACCGTCGGCCAAAATGGCCCTGCTGGTGTATCTCTTCATCACGATCGCGGCGATTGTACATCTGTGGCGCAAGAGCGCACGCGCCGACCTGTTGGTGGAGGCGGCGGTGCCGGTGGGCACGGCCTTCGCGGCGGTCACCCTGGCCACCGGCTCCATCTGGGGCAAACCCATGTGGGGCGCCTGGTGGGCCTGGGACGCCCGCCTCACTTCCATGCTGGTACTGCTGATCCTCTATGTGGGCCTGGCCGCCCTGCGCAGCGCCCTGGAGGATCCGGTCAAGGCCGGCCGGGCCACCTCGGTGCTGGTGCTGATCGGGGCGGTGGACCTGCCCATCATCCACTTCTCGGTCACCTGGTGGCGCACCCTGCACCAGCCCGCATCCTTCAAGGGCTCGGGAACCCCGGCCATCGAGGGCGCCCTCCTGACCCCCCTGCTGGCCATGTCACTGGCCTTCGTGGTGCTGGGGATCTATCTGGTTCTGTTGCGGGCCGGGCTGGTGGCGGATCGCCGCCGGCTGGAGGCCCTGGAGATGGAGGAGCCGACCCATGGCTGACTATTCTGCCTATGTGCTGGGGGCCTACGGGATCGCCCTGGCGGTCTACGGCGGCGCGACGCTCTGGTGGCGCATCCAGGCCGGGAGCCTGCGGCGGCGCCTGGAGAGGATCGATGACCATTCTGCACAATAAACGCCTGCTGCTGATCCTGACCCTGCTGGTGGTGGTGGGTGCCCTGCTGGCCCTGGTCTTCACCTCCTTCACCGACGCCCTGGTCTATTTCCATACCCCCACCGAAATCCAGGCCGCCTCCAGCCGGCTGGACGGCAAGAAGATCCGCATCGGCGGCATGGTCCAGGCCGGATCCCTGCACAAGACGCCCGACACCCTGCAAGTCGCCTTTCTGGTCACCGACGGCTCCAGCCAACTGCCGGTGACCTACGAGGGCATGTTGCCCGACCTGTTCCGGGAGGGGCAGGGGGTGGTGGTGGAAGGCACTTGGCGCCATGGCCAGCCCTTCCAGGCCGCCACGGTGCTGGCCAAACATTCGGAGGACTACATGCCGGTGGAAATGACCGAGGCAGGGATCGAAAAGGCCCGCCAGTCCATCCTCAAGACCTTGCAGTAGCGGCCGCCATGTCCGCCTGGATCGAAGTGGGACATTTCGCGGCCCTGGCCGCCCTGGTCCTGACCGTCGTGCAGCTGGTCGCCCCCCTGGCCGGGATCGGGCTGGGGCGTCCGGTGTGGATCCGGGTCGGCCGCCAGGCCGCCTTCGGCGTCCTGCTGCTGCTGACCGTGGCTTGCGCGGGGGTGATGGCGTCGTTCCTGAACCACGACTTCTCGGTTGGTTACGTTGCCGGCCACGCCTCCCGGGAACTGCCGATCTTCTACCTGGCCACCGCCCTGTGGGGGGGGCATGAAGGCTCCCTGCTGCTGTGGGTCTGGCTGCTGTCCCTGTTCGCCGCCGTGGCCGCTTGGCGCCACTGGTCCACCCATCCGCTGTCCATGCCCTGGGTGCTGGCCATCCTGGGCGCCACGGTGCTGGGCTTCCTGCTGCTGGTGCTGTTTCTCTCCAGTCCCTTCGAACGGCTGTTTCCGCCCCCCGCCGATGGCCGGGACCTCAACCCGCTGTTGCAGGACCCGGGCATGGTGTTCCATCCGCCGTTCCTCTACCTGGGCTATGTGGGCTTCGCGGTGCCCTACGCCTTCGCCATGGCCGCCCTGATCACCGGGCAGACCGGGGGGGAATGGATCCTGGCCACCCGCCGCTGGACCCTGTTCGCCTGGGCCATGCTCACCATCGGCATCGTCTTTGGGGCCTACTGGGCCTATTACGAACTGGGCTGGGGCGGCTACTGGGCCTGGGATCCGGTGGAAAACGCCTCCTTCATGCCCTGGCTCACCGCCACGGCGTTCTTCCACTCGGTCATGGTCCAGGAGCGGCGCGGGCTGTTCCGCACCTGGAACCTGTTCCTGATCATCACCACCTTCGCCCTGTCCCTGCTGGGCACCTTTTTGGTCCGCTCGGGGGTCCTCTCCTCGGTGCATGCCTTCGCCACCGATCCGGGCCGCGGGGTGTTCATCCTGGTCTTCATGACGGTGATTCTGTTGTTTTCCTTCGGTCTGCTGACCCTGCGCGCCGACCGGCTCAAGGGGGAGGGGCAGGGCCGGCTGGAGAACCCGCTGTGTCGGGAGAGCGCCTTTCTGTTCAACAATCTCTTCCTGGTGGTGGGGGCCCTGACGGTGCTGCTGGGCACCCTGTTTCCCCTGGCGGTGGAGACCCTGACCGACAGCAAGGTGTCGGTGGGTCCGCCCTATTTCAACCAGGTGTTCATTCCCATCATGCTGGGCATGCTGCTGCTCATGGGGGTGGGGCCGATCCTGCCCTGGCGGCGCACCCCGGCGGGCACCCTGCGCCGCAGGTTCCTGATTCCCGGCCTGGTGGCCCTGGCCGGCCTGGGTGGCGGCTGGATCCTGGGCATCGGGCACCCCTACGGCCTGGCGGCCCTGGCCCTCTGCCTGTTGGTCCTGTCCACCCATCTGGACGACCTGTGGCAGGGAACCCGGGCGCGGATGCGGCGCGATGGGGCCGGCGCCCTGAGCGCCCTGGGGCGGCTCGTCCGCCGCGACAAACGGCGTTATGGCGGCCTGCTCACCCACCTGGGGTTGCTGGTGATGGTGGCGGGCTTCATCGGCTCCGGGCTGTTCCAGGAGGAACGCGACCTGATCCTCCAGCCCGGAGAATCGACCCGCATCGGCGAGTGGCGGTTGACCTTCACCGCCATGGGCAGCGCCGCCCGGCACAACTGGGTGGCTGACGAGGCGCTGGTACGGGCCGAGCGGGGTTCCCTGGTCCTGGAACTGCGGCCCCAGAAACGGGTCTACAACACGGGCCGCTCCCAGCCCACCACCGAGGCGGCCATCCACACCACCTGGCTGGAGGACCTCTATGTGGTGATCGGCGACCCGGTGGGCGAGACCGGACGGGCCTTCCGCATCTATCGCAACCCGCTGGTGGCCTGGGTCTGGTGGGGGTCCGGAATCATGGGGTTGGGGGTGTTGCTCGCCCTGTTCCAGGGGCGGCGGCTGTCCCGAACCCGGGCGGTGGTGGCATAGGGAGCGAACCATGGGGTGGAAGCTGACGCTGCTGGGCGTGGTGGCGGGGATCCTGTTCCTGTTCGCCTTGGGTCTGAACAACGATCCGCGCCATATTCCCTCTCCCCTGGTGGACCGGCCGGCGCCGGACTTCGCCGGTCCGGCCCTGGATGGCGGGGACCCCCTCACCCTGTCGGCGCTCCGGGGCCGCTGGGTGCTGGTCAACTTCTGGGGCTCCTGGTGCGTCAGCTGCGTGGCCGAGCATCCCTATCTGCTGGAACTGGACCGCCAGACCCGCAGCCGGAACGATTTCGTCATCCTGGGGGTGGACTTCAAGGACACGGTGGACGGGGGTCGGGCGTTCCTGGCCCGGCACGGCACCCCGTCCTATCGGCATGTGGTGGATCCGGAGCAGAAGATCGCCATCGACTGGGGCGTGTTCGGTGCGCCGGAGAGCTTTCTGGTGGATCCGGAGGGGCGCATCCGTCTGAAACATGTCGGTCCCCTGTACCGGGGCTGGTTCGAACGGGTGGCGCTGCCGCTGATGACGTCCGGGGGAGGGAAGCCATCATGAATACGCTCCATTGGTCGGCCGCCCTGCTGCTGTTCTGGCTGCCGATGGCCGCCTTCGGGGCGGATCAGACCGAGGATGCCGACGAGGCCCGGGTGCGGGAGATCGCCCTGGGGCTGCGCTGTGCGGTCTGCCAGAATCAGCCGGTCTACGAGTCCAACTCGGAGCTGGCCCGGGACATGGTGAAAGTCATCCGCGAGCAGGTGAAGCAGGGGCGGGAGAGCGACGCCATCCGTCGCTACTTCTTCGATCGCTACGGGGATTACATCTACCTGGAACCGGTCCGCTCGGGCCGCAACTGGATCCTTTGGGGTGCGCCCTTCCTGGGCCTGCTGGCGGGCGTGGGGGGCCTGCTGCTGGCCCTGGGCCGCTGGCGGCGCGGCGCTCCGCCCGGGGATTCTCTTCCCGCGGCGGCCCCGGGGGAGGAAGAGACCCTTCGGGCCCGGATCCGGCGGGAGCTGGACCGGGTGGAGTTGTGACCCATGGCCGGCTACCTCGCCTGTTTCCACACCCGCCGGTCCGATACCTTCCTCGACGCCTACGCCGCCCAGATCGAACCCCTGCTGCCTCCCCCTCTCACCGACGGCCTGCAGGTCACCACCACCCGCCTGGAGGAGGTCGGCGGTGGCTGGGTGCTTTTCACCACCCCGACCGTGGGTCCCACGCCCTGGATCCACCAATATCTGGATGACCAGGTGGCGGTGCTGTTCTATGGGGACCTGTGGTTCGACGCCGGCGCGCTGCCCGCCGCCCATGTGGCACAGCTATGGCGCCGGCAGGCCGATCCCCGGCCGATCCGCAGCTTGAACGGCCAGTTCCTGGTGATCCTGGTGGACCGGCGGCAACGCCAGGTATGGGTCATGACCGACCTGCTGGGCATGCGGGCGCCCCGGTATTTCCATGGACCCGGGGGGGCCACCTTCATTGGCCCCTGTGACGCCACCCTGCTGGCCACCGGCCGCTGTCCGGTCCACTGGTCCATTCCCCTGGTGGGATCCTGTCTGACCCTGGATTGGCCCCTGGAAGATGCCAGCCTGCTGGAGGGCATCCAGACCTTCAACCACCAGGAGTATCTGCACCTGGATCCCCGGGGTACTCCCCACAAGGTCACCAGTCCCCTGCTGGCCATGGGGGAGCGGCTGGATCCCAGGGATCCGGCGGCGGTGGAAGCCCGCATCGACGCGATGTTGGCCGGCATGGAGCAATTGCAGGGCTGGCTGCTGCGGGACCGGCAGACCATCACCGTGGATCTCACCGGCGGGGTGGACAGCCGCACCGTCTGCGCCGTCACCCGGGCGCATCTGGCGCCGGAGCGATTTGTGGCCGAATGCGCCGGCGGGCGCTTCAGCTACGACATGGGGCTGTCCCGCAAGGTGGCCAGGGCCGGGGGGTTGCAACTGCGCCCCTTCACCTTCGACGCCGCCAACCTGGGTCTGGATGGCTTTCTGTCCAACCTGCGGACCTTCAATTTCTTCGCCAACGGCTGCGGCAACGCCACCTACGCCATCCGTCGGTTCGACTACCGCCCAAAACCCGGTACGCTTCACCTCCATGGCACCTTCGGGGAGGTCTACCGGGGCTTCTTCTATTTCCGGGATGTGGAAAAAACCACCCGGTTTTCCCATGATCAGGCCGTCCGGCGCATCGCCGAGACCATCGTCCGCATCGGGGTTCTGCCCCATGTGACCGCCGCCTTCCGGGACTGGCTGGACGGCAGCTTGGCGCGGATCCTGGCCCGCTACCGGGAGGATTCCCCGGATCCCAACGATCTGATGGATCTGTTCTACCTGTTCGAACGCACCCGCAACTGGGGCTGCATGGAGACCCGCTGTCCCTGGGTGCGGCACCGCATCACCCCCTATCTGGCCCCGGATCTGTTACGCCTGGGCATGGCCCTGCCGGCCCCCATCGGCGGGTACGGGCCGGAGCTGTTCCGGCGGGCGGTGCGCCGGCACTTTGGGGAGCGGATTTTCGCCATTCCCACTTCCCTGGGCAGTCAGGATCTCAATCCGGCGGTGTCCAAGGGGGAGTTCTTCACCTGGAAGTGGCGCACCTTCATGTACTACTGGAACCGGGTGCTGTTGCTGCTGGACCGGACCCCGGCCAAACCCCTGACCCGGAGCCTGAAGGATCCCAACACGTTGCGCGGCGATTTCTACCATGAATTCGCCAGGGAATTCATCCTGGAGACCCTGCTGGCCCGGGATTCCGCGGTGGTGGAGGTGATTCCCCGCCCGGCCCTGCAGGGGCTTCTGGAGTCCCATTTCAACCGGGTGCAGTACTTCACCGAGATGATCGGCAACGCCCTGGCGGTGGAGACCTGGCGGAGTCAGGCCCGGGATCTGGCCGCCCGGGCCGTGGCGCGGATGCCCCCGGGAGAATGAACGACCACGGGCGGTTGCCGAACAGGCAACCGCCCGTGTTACCCGATGAAAGTCGCTCCGCGACCTTCATCGGTGGAGGGTGGAGGGAGGCCTCCCCCATCCAGAAAAGTTACCTCGCTGACCCGCTTGCGAAAAGCTTATTTCAGGTCATTCGGTCCCAGGGCGTCCAGGCTCTCCTGGGTGATCAGGCACAGGCCGTTTTCCGTGCGGTAGAAGCGTTTGGCATCCCGCTTGGGATCCTCGCCCACCACCAGGCCGTCGGGTACCTTGCAGCGGGGGGCCACGATCGCTTTCTTGAGGATGCAGTGGCGGCCGATGTCGGAGTCGGTGAGGATGACCGAATCCTGCACCAGGCTGTACGAATTGACCCGCACGTTGCTGAACAGCAGGGAACGGCGCACAGTGGAGCCGGAGATGATGCAGCCGGCCGACACCAGGGCATCCAGGGCCTGACCACGCCGCTGGTCGTTGTCGAACACGAATTTGGCGGCGGGGCGTTGCACCTGGTAGGTCCAGATGGGCCAGTCGGCATCGTAGAGGTTGAGGGCCGGGGTCACGGAGGTGAGGTCCATGTTGGCCTCCCAGTAGGACTCCAGGGTCCCCACGTCCCGCCAATAGGGTTCGCGCTCTTCGGATTCCCGCACGCAGGAACGGCTGAAGCGATGGGCCAGCACCTTCCGACCCCCGCCCACCAGGGAGGGGATGATGTCCTTGCCGAAGTCGTGGAAGGAGCCGGGACGATCGGCATCCTTGCGCAGTTCCTCCAGGAGGAGTTTGGCGTTGAAGATGTAGATGCCCATGCTGGCCAGGCTGTGGCCGGGCATGTCGGGGATTTCCGGGGGATGTTGAGGTTTTTCGACGAAGTTGGTGATGAAATCGGTGTCGTCCACCCCCATGACCCCGAATTCCCGGGCCTGCGCCACGGGGACCTCCACGCAGGCGACGGAGGCATCGGCCCCCAGGCGCAGATGATCCGCCAGCATCCGGCTGTAGTCCTGCTTGTAGATATGGTCTCCGCCAAGGATCAGCACATACTGGGGGTTGTTGATCTCGATCAGGTCCCGGTTTTGATAGACCGCATCGGCGGTCCCCAGGTACCAGGATTCGCTGTCCACCCCCTGCTGGGCCGGCCAGACCTGGATGAATTCGCTGAATTCTGCCCGGAGGAAGCCCCAGCCCATCTGCACATGCTGGATCAGGGTATGGGCCCGGTACTGGGTCATCACCCCGATGCGGCGGATGCCGGAATTGACGCAGTTGGACAGCGGGAAGTCGATCAAACGGAACTTGCCGGCAAACGGCACTGCCGGCTTGGCTTCCGCATTGGTCAGGTCCTTCAAGCGGGTGCCTCGGCCACCGGCGAGGACCAGGGCCAGGGTATGCTTCAATGCCGATGGCAGGGTCGCTTCGATGTCACTGGACTGTTTGGACTGTCCCATGGGAATTCTCTCTCCTGGTTCGGTGATCCCAACTGCCGGGAGTGGCTCGGCAGTTTCAAGGGAGCAAGTCTAGCATGAAACGGCAGCCCAGTTGAAACCGTCGGGAAAATATTTCGTGGGGCTGGTTCCACCGTCGGACCGGGCCAATCATGGTGCTGCCGCACACCGGGCCTTGAAACCGGGGGCCGTTTCGGGAATCCTGTAGACCGGCCCGCCCGCCCGCAATCCGGGCCTTGCCATGGGTATCCTGGGGAGGATGGGGCAGGGTGACCGGTTGTTCCATTCATTTCATTGGACTGCGAATCCAAAATGAGACATTCAGGACCCCAGATCAACGCCGTGGTGACAGGACGTTGCGGCGACCCCTTCGGCGTACTCGGACTGCACGAGGAGGAGGGCGAGGGTTGGGTGATGCGGGCCTTCCTGCCGGGGGCCCGGGCGGTGACCGTGCTGGATGTTCGCACCGGCGCCGAACGGGGCACCCTGAACCAACGTCACGAAGCCGGGTTCTTCGAAGGTTCGGTCGCCACCCGGGAACGGTTTCCCTATCGGTTCCGGGTGACCTATGCCGAGGCTGTGGTCGAGGTGGAGGATCCCTACCGGTTCCACAACGTGCTGGGGGAGATCGACGTTCATTTGATTGCCGAGGGCTCTCACTGGGAGCTGTACAACGTCATGGGCGCCCATCCCCGGACCATCGACGGGGTGGAAGGGGTGTGTTTCGCGTTCTGGGCGCCGTCGGCCCAGCGGGTCAGCGTGGTAGGCAACTTCAACCACTGGGACGGTCGCCGTCATCCCATGCGGCGCCGCATCGAATGCGGGGTGTGGGAGCTGTTCGTGTCGGGCGTCGGTCCTGGAGAACTCTACAAATACGAAGTGATCGGCGTCCATGGGGATCTGCTGCCCCTCAAGACCGATCCCCTGGCCTTCGCCATGGAGAAGCTGCCGGGCACGGCCTCGGTGGTCTGCGCGGAAAACACCTACATCTGGGGGGACGAAAAGTGGATGGCCCACCGGGCCAAGCGCAACAGTCGTGATGCCCCGATGTCCATCTACGAGGTTCATCTGGGCTCCTGGAAACGCAACCCGGACGACGGGTTCCGCTACCTGGACTTCGGCGAGCTGGCCCACGACCTGGTGGACTATGCCAAGGACATGCGGTTCACCCACATCGAACTGCTGCCGGTCACCGAGCATCCCTTCGATGGCTCCTGGGGGTATCAACCCATCGGCCTGTATGCCCCCACCAGCCGGTTCGGCACGCCGGACAACTTCCGCTACTTCGTGGACCGCTGCCACAAGGAGGGGATCGGGGTGTTGATGGACTGGGTGCCGGGGCATTTTCCCACCGACGCCCACGGCCTGTCCCACATGGATGGCACCTGTCTCTACGAGCATCTGGATCCCCGCCAGGGCTGGCATCAGGACTGGAACACGCTGATCTACAACTATGGCCGGCGCGAGGTGAGCAACTACCTGATCGCCAACGCCCTGTACTGGATCAACCAGTTCCACATCGACGGTCTGCGGGTGGACGCGGTGGCGTCCATGCTCTACCTGGATTACAGCCGCCGGCCAGGCGAGTGGATTCCCAATCAATACGGCGGCAACGAAAACCTGGAAGCCATCGACTTCCTGCGTCGCCTCAACATCCTGGTCTACGAAAAGGGCAGCGGTGCCATCACCATCGCCGAGGAGTCCACCTCCTGGCCGCTGGTCTCCCACCCGGTCTACCAGGGCGGGTTGGGCTTCGGCTACAAGTGGAACATGGGATGGATGCACGACACCCTCCACTACATGTCCAAGGACCCGGTCCATCGGCGCTATCACCATGAAAACCTGACCTTCGGCCTGCTCTACGCCTTCAGCGAAAATTTTGTGCTGCCGCTGTCCCACGACGAGGTGGTCCATGGCAAGGGCTCGCTGATCGGCAAGATGGCCGGGGATCACTGGCAGAAATTCGCCGGGCTGCGGGCCTATTATTCCTTCATGTGGGCCTATCCGGGCAAAAAGCTGCTTTTCATGGGCAACGAATTCGGCCAGTGGCGGGAATGGAACCACAACGAAAGCCTGGACTGGCACCTCACCCAGGATCCCTTCCACCGGGGATTGCAGCGGCTGGTGCGAGATCTCAATCGTCTGTATCGGTCGTATTCCAGCCTCTATTCGCGGGATTCCGAGGTGTCCGGATTCGACTGGATCGATTGCCACGACATGGACCAGAGCGTGATCTCCTTCCAGCGCCGGGGGCGGGATGGCAGCGACGTGATCATCTGCGTCTGCAACTTCACCCCGGTGGTGCGGGATCAGTACCGGGTGGGGGTTCCCTATCCGGGCAGCTACCGGGAACTGCTCAATTCGGACGCCCGGGAATATGGCGGCAGCGGGGTGGGCAACAGTGGCTGGGTGGAGGCCCGGGAAGAACCTTGGCATGGACGCCCCTGTTCGGTCTCCCTGTGTCTGCCCCCCATGGCCACGCTGTTGCTGCGTCCCGAAGCCCGGGGAGAATGACGTTTCCATCTGGATCGTCCCGACTTTGAAGGTGGAAGGGGGAGGGAAGGTTGCCCTCATCCATCGAAGTCGGGATCGATTCGTTTTTTCGGCATGAGCCGATCATTGCACCGGCGCATCCGACCGGGTTTACCGGGTCTGGACCGCTGCCGGAGGAGGTAGGGCCGTGAGCCATGGGATGTTGCGGGTGTGGCCGGGATTGCCTTTTCCCCTGGGCGCCACCTGGGATGGCAAGGGGGTCAATTTTGCCCTCTTTTCCGAGAACGCCGAAAAGGTCGAACTCTGTCTGTTCGACCGTCAGGGCACCCGGGAACACACGCGGGTGGATGTCCTGGAATATACCAACCAGATCTGGCACTGCTATCTGCCGGATGTGCGTCCGGGACAGCTGTACGGCTATCGGGTCTACGGCCCCTACGCGCCGGAACAGGGGCACCGCTTCAACCACAACAAACTGTTGCTGGACCCCTACGCCAAGTCCCTCCGGGGGCCCATGAAGTGGAACGAGGTCCTGTTCGGCTACCGCTACGGGGATCCGGCCGGGGACCTGTCCTTCGATCGCAGGGACAGCGCCTCCAGCATGCCGAAGTCCCGGGTGGTGGAGGGCGCCTTCACCTGGGGCGACTCCCGCAAGCCGCGGACTTCCTGGCTCGATACCATCGTCTACGAAGCCCATATCAAGGGGTTGACCAGACTGCATCCGTCCGTTCCCGAGGATCTGCGGGGCACCTACTCCGGGTTGGCCACTCCCGAAATGGTGAACTACCTCCGCAGCCTGGGGGTGACGGCCATCGAGCTGCTGCCGGTGCATGCCTTCTTCGATGAGTTCCATTTGAAGGAGCGCTCCCTGACCAACTACTGGGGCTACAATCCCATCGGCTATTTCGCCCCCCACCCCGGGTTTGCCGGTCCCCATGGGGATTCGGAGGTGAAGGAATTCAAGACCATGGTGCGGGTTCTCCACGATGCCGGCATCGAAGTGATCCTGGACGTGGTCTACAACCACACCGCCGAAGGCAACCAGCTGGGCCCCACCCTGTGCTTCCGGGGCATCGACAACAAGGCCTACTATCGTCTGGAACCCGGACAGAATCGCTACTTCCAGAACCTGACCGGCTGCGGCAACACCTTCAATCTGCACCATTCCCGGGTGTTGCAGCTGGTCATGGACAGCCTGCGCTACTGGGTCCAGGAGATGGGCGTCGACGGCTTCCGCTTCGACCTGGCCTCCACCCTGGCCCGCAAGGGCGGCGGGCATTTCGACATCCACTCCGGCTTTTTCAAGGCGATGACCCAGGATCCGGTCCTGTCCCATGTCAAGCTGATCTCGGAATCGTGGGATCTGGGGGGCGATGGCTACCAGGTGGGCAACTTCCCCGCTGGCTGGGCAGAGTGGAACGACCAGTTTCGCGATGGCACCCGCCGCTTCTGGAAGGGCGATCACGGCATCGTGGGCAACTTCGCCTCCCGCCTCACCGGCTCCAGCGATCGGTTCAACAAGGAGGGTCGCCGGCCCTGGGCCAGCGTCAACTTCATCACCGCCCATGATGGGTTCACCCTGCGGGATCTGGTCAGTTACAACCACAAACACAACCTGGCCAACAAGGAAGACAACCGCGACGGCACCGACAACAACAGCTGCTGGAACCACGGCATCGAAGGTCCCACGGAGGATCCCGCCATCCGCCAGCTGCGCCTGCGGCAGATGCGCAACATGATGGCCACGCTCCTGCTGTCCCAGGGAGTCCCCATGATGGTGGCCGGTGACGAGTTCGGCCGCACCCAGCAGGGCAACAACAACGCCTACTGCCAGGACAACGACATCAGCTGGATCGACTGGCAGGCCAGGGACAGCGAGGAGGGCGCCGACCTGCTGGAATTCGTCCGGCATCTGATCCAGGTGCGCAAACGGCATATCCTCTTTCGTCGCAATCATTTCTTTACCGGCGGGCAGATTCCCGGCACCAACGTGCGGGATATCGTCTGGCTGCGGGCCGACGGTCGGGAGATGGAGCAGAAGGACTGGGAAAATCCCCTCAGAAGAAACCTGTCCATGCTGTTGAGCGGCGAGGCGGGGGAATACCACCTGGCCCAATCCGGCGAGGCTCAGCCCGACGACTCCTTCCTGGTCATCCTCAATGCCGAGGAAGTCGTCATGGAATGGCGCCTGCCCGAGGCCGGCGCCGGCAACGTGTGGGAAGTGGTGTTCGATTCCAGCCACAAGGTCGGCCATTGCCAGGAGCGCCAGTGCCAGGCCTTCAGCATCTACAAGGTTCAAACCCGCTCCATGGTCGTGCTGATGCGGGCTCCAAAGGCAGAGGGAGCGGGAGCCAGGGTCGCCATTGACACCAGCGAAGAGCAGGTGGAACTGGTCACCGGGGACGAGGCGGAACAGCTCAACCTGCTGGCCAAAGAGGCTGGTCTGGAAATCGGCTACTGGACCGTGTTCGGCGAATGGCGAGCCGTTCCTGCCACGACCATCCGTGCATTCCTGAGCGCCCTGGGATTCCCGGCGGACAATCCCCGACAGGTGGCCCGCAGCCGCCAAAACCTGTCCGAAGCGCCCTGGCGGCGGACCCTGCCGCCGGTGCTGGTCCATCACGGCCTGGAAACCCCGCCCATCATCGCGTTGGTTGTGCCGGCGGAGCAGGCCCTTGGTGAATTGGAGTGGGCCCTGGTGGAGGAGGATGGCACCGTCCATCTGGGGAGGTTCAAACCCGCTGATCTCCCCCTGGACGAGCAACGGGACCTGGATGGTCACCGCCTGCAGCGGCGGCTGTTCACCCTGCCCCGTATTCCTCCCTACGGCTACCACCGGCTGGAGGTGTTCGGCGCCGAAGTCCTGAAGGCCGGAACCGAGACCATGCATGTAATCATGGCCCCCCGGCGTTGCCACCTGCCCGGCAGCCTCAAGACCGAAGGCAAGCGCACCTGGGGCTTCAGCCCCCAGCTCTTCGCCCTGCGCTCCGAGCGCAACTGGGGCATCGGCGACTTCACCGATCTGCGCCATCTGGCGGAACAGACGGCGGCCCGGGGTGGCGGGGTCATCGGGCTCAACCCCCTGCATGCCCTGTTTCCCCAGCACCCCGACCGCTACAGCCCCTATTCGCCCAACAGCCGCTTCTTTCTCAATCCGATCTATGTGGATCCCGAGGCGGTTCCGGAACTGGAGCATTGCACCAAAACCCGCAAGCTCCTCAAGACCAAGAGTTTCCAGGCCACCCTGAAAGCCCTCCGCGATACGGAGATGGTGGATTATGCGGAAGTCGCCAAGGCCAAGTGGCCGGTCTTCCGGGAGCTGTTCGCCACCTTCAGGCGCATGCATTTCAAGGATGGCCAGCCGGTCAGTGGACGGGGAGCGGAGTTTCGGGCGTACCAGGAACGCGGTGGCCGGGAACTGCGCAATCTGTCGCTCTACAATGCCCTCTGTGACCATTTCGGCACCAATGGCGTTGCCTCCCATTCGTGGATGCAATGGCCGCTACCCTACCGGCGGCCCGATTCCCCTGAGGTGCAACGTTTCGAGGTGGAACAGAGCGAGAACATCGCGTTCTACCAATACGCCTACTGGCTGGCCGAGGAGCAGTTGGCGGCCGTGTCCCGGATTTGCCGGGAGGGCGGCATGGCGGTTGGGCTCTATGCCGACATCGCCCTGGGTGTGGAGGTGAGCGGCGCCGATTTCTGGGGCCACCAGGACCTCTACATGGGCAATGCCCGCATCGGCGCCCCGCCGGATGAATTCAACCCCCTGGGACAGGACTGGGGCCTGCCGCCGGCCAATCCCCAGGCCTCCAAGGAAGAGGGCTATCGCACCTTCGCCACCACCCTGCGGGCCACCATGTCCAAGGCCGGGGCCGTGCGCCTGGACCATGTCATGGGGCTGATGCGGCTCTTCTGGGTGCCCGGGGCAGGGACCGCCAGCGAAGGCGGTTACGTCCGCTACACCTTCGAGGACATGCTGGGCATCGTCACCCTGGAGTCCACCCGCAACGAATGCCTGGTGATCGGCGAGGCCCTGGGCACGGTGCCCGAGGGGCTCCGGGAGCGCCTGGCCGATGCTGGCATCCTCTCCTACCGGCTGCTCTACTTCGAACGCGGGGCCCACGGGGCCTTCCTGCCACCGGACGCCTACACGCCCATGTCCCTGGTGGCGGCCACCACCCATGATCTGCCCACCCTGGCCGGCTTCTGGGATGGGCTGGATCTGGAGGAGAAACGCAAGCTGGGGCTGTTCCCCAATCCGGACCTGGTGGAACGGGTAGCCAGGGATCGGAGCCAGGATCGCCAGCGACTGCTCCAGGCCCTGGTACACCAGGCCATCCCCCTGTCCCCCTGGACCGGTGAGGGGGTTCCGCCAATCACTCCGGAACTGGTGCGGGGGGTCTACCAGTATCTTGCCCGGTCCCCGGGCAAACTGCTGATGGTGCAGCTGGAGGACATCATGGGACAGCGGGCCCAGGTGAACATGCCGGGCACCGTCACTGAACATCCCAACTGGCAGCGGAAACTGCCGCTGACCCTCGAACGTTTGTTCGAGGACGAGCAGTTCCGGAAGATGGTTGCCATGCTGGGCAGGGAACGCCCGGTCTGAGCGGCTGTCGAAAAGATGAGGTCCGACGGGTCTGCCGCGGCAACGCGGCAGGTCCCCTGCGGTTCAGGACAATTTCAGCGTTTTCAGAGTCTATTGCAGAACACGATAGACCCTTCACCCTTCACAGGGAGGATTACGATTATGGAAGGTCCCAGCCGCGAAGAACGCATTCGTCAGGTCGCCTACATGCTGTGGGAGAACTCAGGCCGGGTCCACGGGCAAGACGTGGATCATTGGCTGGAAGCCATTCGTCTGGTGGACCAGGATGCCCACCAGGGCCGGGAAACTCCGCCCCCCCTGGTGCGAGTGGCTTCATCCACCGGCTCCAGATAGACCCGGATTCTTCCCCGGGTGGCTGGTACGGGGTCTGCCTGGTGTGGGGCCCTGCTGGGATCTGCCTGGGTCAGGCCATGAGGCGATTTTACCCTACCCACATGAGACAGCGAGGAGCCTCAATTTTCTTTCATCGCATCATCAAAGTTCGCTTCCATATGGCTGCGATGTTTTCCCTGTTGTTCAGCCAAATAGCGCAGGGTCTTGGCCAGGCCCTTGTTGAACATGGCCATGTGGTCGGCCATTTCCCGGTATAGCTGTTCCGCCTTGCGTTCCATGTCGATGGACAGCAGCAAGGCATCTTCGTAGCTCAAGGGTTCACTGCTCTCGTTCTTCGGCTGGAACTGACTTTCCAGGTGCATCTCCTTGGGTGCCCGATAGTAACGGGCTTCACCCCGGGGCAGGTCATGGCTGGCGAGCATCTGTTCCAACATTTTCTTCTGTGCCATCTCCTCGTTCACCTGCGCCAGCAGGGCGTTTTTCTGGTCCTGATTGGGAGAACGTGTCGCCAGATTCCGGTAAAAGGCAATCTCCTGCTCTTCATGGCGGATGGCGAACTGGATGATTTCCTCGAATGTCTTCATAACTCGGCTCAATGTGATCGCGACGGCTGTTGGTTAAGGAAGGGAGGTCATGTTACCGCGAAAGTTGCGGAGCGGCTTTCAGTCGGTGGAGGGTGGAGGGAGGCCTCCCCCATCCATCAAAGTTCGCATCAGGCCTGGGCCGGGGGTTTCTCCAGGGCGTCCACCAGAACCCGCCCGCCGGCCTGGGAGGGATAGCCGATTCCCAGGAGATAGGCAATGGTGGGGGTGATATCCATGATGGAGGCAGGCCGGGGCATGGGATTGTTGCCGCGAATGCCCGGTCCCACCAGGAAAAAAGGCGTGTAACGCTCGGCATCGAACAGCAGATAGGAATGGTCGATGGCCACCATGCCGTGGTCGGAGCAGATCAGGATGGCGGTGCTTTGCAACCCATCCTGGGCTGCCAGCCAGGCCATGAAGTCCCGGACCTGATCCACGGAGCGGGCCATGGCCTCGGCGTAGCGTTGGGAGTCGCTGCCATAGGCATGGCCAAGAAAATCGGTCTCGCTGAGGTCGGCGATGAACAGGCGTATCTCCCGGCGGTTGCGCAGGTCGTCCTTGAGCCAGCCCAGCATGATGTCGTCGGACTGGCGCATGCCGTGGCGGGGCAGGGAGACGATACGGGTCTCCCAGTGGGGCTTGGAGAAGTGTTTGACATGCATGGAGCCGTAGAGAATCGTGGGCACCAGGTCGGGCAGGGCCGGGACCCGGATGGTCATGCCCAGATTGTTGCTCATGATGCCGTGGACCGGAGGTGGCGCGCCGGTGAGGATGGAGGCGAAGGCCGGGTTGGTCAGCGCCCGGTAGACCGTCTCCATGCCCTGGGGGATATGGCTGCCCCGCTGGCGCAGCTCGGCGATGAAGGGATGATCGAGGGACTTGAGCCGGTCCAGGCGGCAGCCGTCGATGTTGAGCATCACCACCCGCTCCACCAGGGGACCGGGGGGCTGGGGTTGGAATTTTTCCGAACTGTGGGGCCGGGGCAGCCGCAGGCGGGTGTAATACGCGGCGGCGAACAGCAACCCCCAGAAACCCAGCACCAGGGGGGTCGGGGACAGGGGTTGGGCCGCCATACCCAAAGAAAGCAGCCAGGCGAAGGCCACCGACATGGAGAAACTCACCGTGGTGGGGGCCACGGTCCAGAGGGAGTTCCAGATCTTGCGCAGCGCCACCGAGGGATCCCGGGCCACGATGGAGTCGGGAATGCCCATGAAGCCCACCTGGATGCCGACGAAGCCCAACAGGTTCCAGGCCAGCAGCTCCAGGGCGGTTCCCGTCTCCAGGCCGGTGCCCAGGAACAGCGCCCCCACCGCCGGCAGCGCCCCCAGCAGGAACAGGGGATAGAAATCGGCCAGCTTGAAGGCCAGCCACATGGCGCCGGCCACCATCAGGGCCCCGGAGTAGCCCTGCCAGCGGCCCCAATCCCAGAAGCACCAGGACAACCCACCCGCCACCAGGACATAGCTGTCGATGGTATTGAAGAAATACAGCAGACGGACAGCGAAATCCTCGAACCGTTCGTTGTAGTAACGGCTGATCAGCTTCCGGAGCAGGGCGGGCATGGGTCGATTCCATGGGGACCGGGAACCGGCGGGACACCGGTCAACGGTTGCGCAGCAGATGGTTGATTGGAAAGTTGAGCCGGGGTTCGAAATAACAGAGCATCATGGAGTTGCGGCAGCCGTCACAGGCCTCCAGTGCCTTCTGCCGGCTGCGGTAGTCGGGGGAGGCCAGATAGTCGCCCAGGTCGGTCTCCGGGGGCCGTCCCCCCTGGCCCGCCATGCCGGTGAGACAGGGGAAGGCGTTGCCCTTGGCGTCGAACTCCATGGCATGATGAGGATAAAGGCAGCGCTTCTGCTCGCGCAACAGATCCCGTTCCCCGGCCAGATAGCGTTTGGCCCGGGCCAGGAAGACCCGGGAGTTGACATTCCTGGGGTCCGCCATGGCCTCGTCCAGGAAGGCATCCACCGCCGCCACCGGGGCGGGCTCCAGGTCCAGCACCAGCCCCTGCCGGTCCCCGGTGAGGAACAGGGGGTGGAAGGTCATGGGCAGCAGCTTGAAACGCACCCGTTCCCGGGGCGCCAACAGCCGCCGCAGCTCCCGCAGACCGTCGATGTTGTAGGGCGTCACCACCGAGTTGACCACGATCTGCAGGTGGGGGGCCTGCTCCTCCAGGTGATCCAGGGCGGCCATGGTCTTGACGAACGCCCCGTCGATGCCCCGCAGCAGATCGTGGATCCGGCGGGAACCATCCAGGGACAGGCTGATCTCCTTGATGCCGGTCTGGCCCAGGGCCCGGGCCAGATCCGCACCCATGGTGAGGCCATTGGTGACCACATGGACATAGGGGAGGTGGCGGGCGGCCACCGTCAGGCGGTCGGTGAGATCCTTGACCAGGGTGGGTTCCCCGCCGCTGATGCTATAGTAGTAGCAGCCGGCCCGGGCCAGGGCCTGGATGTCCCGTTCCTGGGCCTGGCGGGGGTAGATGTCCGGTCGCCGGCCCTTGTCCATCCAGATGTCGCACATCACGCATTTGCAGTTGCAGGCCGAGGTGAGGTAGACCCCCGCGCTCAGAGGCAGCCCGCGGCCGGACAGATACCAGCGCAGATGCCAACGGCTGGCACGGGACACGAAGGACCAATCCAGATGGGACCGGAAGATCAGGGCCTTCATGACGCGCCGTCTCCGGCGGCGCCGAACAGCAGGGTCTCCACCGCCGCGATCACCTGGTCCGGGGGCACCTGTTGCAGGCAGATGTTGTTGGTGCAGGTACTCATTTTGGAATTGAAGACGTTGAGGCAGGGGCTGCAACTGACATTGAGATAGAACACCCGATGGCCCGGGCCCACCGGCCCATAGAGCCTGGGGGTCTCGGGACCGAAGAAGGACACCGTGGGCAAGCCCACCACATGGGCATAATGCAGGGGGCCGCTGTCGTTGCAGACCAGCAGGTCGATGCGGGTGAACAGGCCGATCAATTCGGGCACCGTGGTGATGCCGGCCACATCGACCACCCGACCGCCGGTTGCCGGCAGGGTGCGGCAGAACCCGGCGACGAACGCGCGATCATCCGGCCCGCCGATCAGCAGCATGCCCACCCCGTCGTGGGCCAGCAGGCCTTCGATCACCCGCCGGAAGGAGTCCAGGGGCCAGCGGCGCTGGTGGCTCAAGGGGCCGGTGTTGATGTTGATCGCCACCAGCCGGGCGCAGGCCGCCAGGGCCGGATGGCGCTCCCGCAGCCGTTCCAGGATCGATGGGTCGCCGTAGGCCCGCAGGGCCCGGGATTCCTCGGTGAAGTCGAAAGCCAGATCGTTGTCCCCGCAGGCCACGTTGATCATCTTGGTGTAGATCTCCGAAATGTGGAGACTGTGATCGAAGATGACGCAGGTGTCGAAGCTGCGGTTGCGCATGGAGAGGGGGCAATGGAAGCCGATGGCGTGGCGGGTGGCGCCCACCAGACGGGTGAGCAGGGTGACGTTGGCGGAGAACTTGGTCAGGAATTCGAAGTCGAAGGACAGATCCACCGGGTTCTTCCGCACGAAATCGAGATATCCCAGGAAGGAATGCGCCGTGCGCCGGAAATTCTTCAGGTCCAGACAGACCACCCGGTCGATGGCCGGCAGGATCTCGCACAGGCGGCGGTTGCTTTCCAGGGTGAAGAGGACCAGTTCCACGCCGGGGAAGCGGGCCTTGAGCTTGCGCATGGCCGGCGAGGCCAGCAGCAGGCTGCCCATGCCGAAGAACTTGAAGATGACGATGCGCCGCACGTCCCGCACATCCTCCACCCGGCTGGCGCGGGGCGCCCGGAACAGCCCGGTCAGTTCGACCAGGGCGATCAGCAGCAGTTGGGCCACCTGACCGACGAAACGGTCGATGGTTCTGAGAAGATCGATGTCCATGGGCGCCTCGACCCGATATGCACCGGCTCTCAAGCGGGCAGTCCACCGGGTTTGGCCAGGGCCAACCGGAAATGGTTGCCATGGCGCAGCAACAACTGCCACAGGAATTCCAGGGAACGGCCCACCCAGGGATGGCGTTCCAGACTGGGACGATGGAAAAAGGTGGTGAACTCGTCCACCTCCACCACCCGGTAGGCGGGAAAGTGGCTGCGGGCCAGCTCGTCGGGATCGAAGCCGGCATCGGCGCTCACCCCGTAGCGGTGGCGCTCCACCGGGGAGTGGTATTCCACCAGGCGGTGGATTTCCTCTTCGGTCAGGGGCTGGCGGATCAGGCCTTGCGCCGTCAGTTCCCGGTTGACCCGTTGGCAGATGTCCGCTCCGGGGGTCTCGATGCCGCCGCCCGCCACCTTGTAGAGGGTGGCCAGACCCCGCAACAGGGGGGACTGGAAGAACCGCTTGTTGGGCTCATGGCACATGAAGACCCGACCGCCGGGTTTCAGCACCCGATCCACCTCCGCCAGCAGGGCGCCGGGATCGAACAGGTGGTGGAGGAGGGCGTTCATGGTCACCAGGTCCATGGAAGCGTTGGCGAAGGGCAACTCTCCGGCCTGGCCGTTGATGTAGACCGGCTGAAAAGCGATGGCGCGCCCGGCCCACTTGGCCCGGGTGCGGGCCAGCATGGAGGGGCTCAACTCGATGGAGTGGAAGCGGTCGCCGGGTCGCAGGAATTCCGCCAGGCTTTCCATCACCATGCCGGTGCCGCTGCCCACATCCAGCAGATTCAGGCCACCCCGGGGCCGGGGGCCGTCGAGGACCTCCCCCCCCACCTTCTGCCACCAGCTCCGGTCGCCCTTCATCACCTCCGGGTGGCGATGGTCGTAACTGGCGGCCTCGGATTCGTAGAAGACCCGGTTGATGGCGGTGACCAGGGTGGCGTCCACCCCGGGATTGGACGGCGCGTCGGCCATGGGGTCAGCGACCTCCGCCCGCTGGCAGGACGGGGGCCGACGGGATGGCCAGCGGCTGGTCGCCGCTGCCGCCGCGCCGGCCCTTGAACCGGCGCAGCACCCGCCGTTTCAGCTCCCAGTAGTAGCTGTACATGGCATAGAGCGCCCAGTGATCCTTGCGCAGGATGGAGACCAGGATGTCGATCACCACGATCAGGGGCACCTGGGGCAGATACTTGAAGATCCGGTAGGACCGGCTGCGCAGGGCCCAGTCGATGAAGCCGGCGGGCACCATGGGCATGAGCCGGAACAGCATCTGGTAGTTGAGCAGCCGTTCCTTGACCTCTTTTTCGTTCACCATGCCGGTGGACAGATAGTTCTCGTGCAGCCCCTCGTTGATGGACTTCAGCTCCCGGCCGCCGATGAAGCGGTTTTCCAGGGCGTATTTGGTGATGCTGACCCCCGGCAGATAGACCAGCCAGAAGATGGAGGCGCGGATGACGTTGCGCTTGCCGGAGAAGTAGCGCAGCGCCTCCTCGATTTCCTCGTTCTTCTCGCCCGGCAGTCCCACCATGATGTCCACCGAGTAGTGCAGCCCGGCCTCCTCCATGGCGTCCACGGCGGCGAAGATGTCCGCGTTGGATTCGTAACGCTCCAGGATGTCGCGGCGGATGGTCTCGTTGAGGGTCTGCACCCCGAGCTGGATGTGCCAGCAGCCGGCGCGTTTCAGGGCCTGGGCGATCTCGCGGTCGATGGTGCGCGGATGGCCCATGATGCGGAAGGGCAGGTCCACTTCCTGTTTGTAGCGCTCCAGGAACTCCAGGGTCCATCTCTTGGAGGTGGACAGGACGTTGTTCTTGATGTCGATGCGTTGTGCCCGGTGGCGGGTCTTGGCCAGCTTCAACTCGCCGATGACATGCGCCACCGACCGTTGGCGGAAGAAACGTCCCATGCCCTGGTCCCGCTCCCAGTTGAAATAGAAATTCTGGGAACAGAACGAGCAGTGGGCGACGCAGCCCTTGTTGGTCACCGTGAGGTAATAGTGGGAGATGGGAATGAAGGGGGCGAACAGCTCCTTGTCGGGATAGGGCAGTTCGTCCAGATTCTCGATGTTCCTGCGGGCCGGGTTGCGGATGATGGTTCCGTCCCGGGTCTTGAACCACAGGCCGGCGATGCCGGTGTCCATCGCGCCCCGGGCCATGCTCTCCACCAGCTCCGGCAGGGCGTAATCGCCTTCTCCCACGCAGAGGATGTCCACCGCCGGATCGGCGATGCAGACCTCCGGCACCGAGGTGGGATGAATGCCGCCCATGATCACCGGCACGTCCAGGGCCGGCCGGACCGCCCGGGCCACCTCCAGGCACCACTGGTAATTGTCGGCGAACACCGAGAAGGCCAGCAGATCCGGGCGGAACTCCAGGATGTCCCGGATCACCTGTCGGCGGTCGTCGAACAGCCGGGCCAGGAAGGGAATGGAGAAATACTGCTTGTCGTCGAACAGCGCCCGGTCGAAGGCCAGGCCCACGGTATGGCCCCGCTGCTTCAAGACCGCCGAGAGGGCGCTGATGGAGATGATCTCCGAGCCCATGGCCACGAACATGATTTTCATGGATTTGTCACGCATGCGATCTTTCCGGTCCACGGGTTCGGAAGCGGTGTTGCCGGCGCCGGCGGCACCGGCCATGGCCTGGAGGGACCAGAGCCATGGGGCCACATCATAATCCTCTTTGCGGCGCTTTTCGACCGTTTTGCCCAGGGCGATCGCAATTGAAATTGGCAGGCCAGACTTTGATGGATGGGGGAGGCCTCCCTCCACCCTCCACCGATGCAAACCGCTTCCCGGCTTCCACGGTAAAGAATCAGTCGGTTGCAAATCAACGTTGATGATCGTGTGATCTGTAGCATGTTGAATTCGCTCCCTCTGTTCAAGTGCGATAGCCCTGGGATTTTGGTGGATTTCATCCCCCTGTTATGAGATCATTGGTAGTGGGGAGTCCGTTGCAGTTTTCTGGATTATCATGGAGGGGAAGAAATGGCATTCCCGTTGCAGCATGAGAAGGGTGAGCATTGGTTGGTGTTGACGGAAAGCCATGTTTTCCCTGGCCCGCTGCCGTGCGCAAGCGATAAAATTTCTCTATCTACTCCCC
>PEAP01000197.1 GCA_002753665.1 Magnetococcales bacterium DC0425bin3 | reverse complement strand
TGGCCTCGGGAAGGTCACGGAACGTGACCACGAACCCGCCCGCCTCTTCGTCCGGGGTCAATGTGACCGGGTAAACATATTGGTCCATGGGCTCTTCCTCTCAGATGATATCGTCCCGGGTCAATCCCAACTGTTTCAACATGCCAGCCAGTGTTCCAGTTTTCAGTTCTGTGGACAGGTTGCGGATGGTCGTGCGCTTGTCCCCAAGCGACAACAGACTATGGGACCCTTTGCCGCGATTTTGGTCCAGTGTAACGACAAGGCCATTCTCTCTGCCATACTGGCGAATTTTCTTGATGAATTCGTTGCCGTTCATAAGGACATATTCGGACTTTCATGTCCGACAGTCAAATAAAAATTCTTTACCTCGGCCGTGGTCGTAAAGGGCTTCGTAACTGAATGGCATGGACTCACTCCTTGCGGGCCTTCAATACCGAAAACGATACCAGCGCTCCATCCGCCCCAGGCGCCGGTCCAGCAGGAACAGCACCAGGCCCGCCAGGATCTGGACCAGGATCATGCCCAGCCAGGTGAACAGGGGACCGCTATGCCCCGCGCTCCAGCTGCTGAGGGCGCTCAGGCGCCAGGCCGGGGAGAAGAACAACAGGTTGACCAGATCGATCCCCAGGGCGGCGGCCGCGAACCAGCGGCCCGGTCCGGCGGCGGCGGCGGACAGCAGGGCCGCCAGCAGGGTGCCCATGGCGCCGAATACGGGCAGGAACAGAAAAACAATGGCCAAAATCAAGGCGGTGATGCCGATACCGTACATGATTTCCTGTGCGCGCCTTTCGGGTTATACTGGGTCCCCAGGGAACAGAACGTCGGGGCCGGCCGCGGGGGGAAACACCGGGTCGCCTTATGAACAGGGACTATAGGGCAAACCAGGGACTATCGGCAAATGGCTGATCAGAACACACCGGATGGAACTTCGATGGATGATGAAAGCCGGTTCCCGGCTTCATCGGTAACAGACGCGACCATGGCAGGACGAGAGATCGATTTCTTTTTCCTGATCGAACACCTGCCCGATGGCATCCTCGTCCAACGCCAGGACCAGGTCCTCTACGCCAATCCCGCCGTCACCGCCCTGGTGGGCGGCCGGGAACCCCCGGCGCTGGCCGGTCGGCCCTTCCTGACCCTGTTCGATGCCGACAGCCAGACCACGGTGGCCAACCTGCTGCGGGATCTGGATCACCTGGGCCATCCCTCGCCCCCCACCGAGGCGCGGCTGCTGCGGACCAACGACAAACCGGCCACCGTGGAACTCACCCTCGGCACCGCCCAACTCGACGGCCAGGACACCATCCTGGCGGTGGTGCGGGACATCACCCAACGCAAGGAGGCCGAGGAGCGCATCCGCCATCAGGCCAACTACGACGCCCTCACCGGCCTGCCCAACCGGGCGCTGTTCCTGGACCGCCTGCAACACGAACTGATCCGCGCCCGCCGCTCCCACAGCCGGGTGGCCCTGATGTTCATCGACCTGGACCGGTTCAAATGGGTCAACGACACCCTGGGCCACGCCGCCGGCGACCGGCTGCTGCAGGAGGCCAGCCAACGGCTGCTCTCCTGTCACCGCGAATCGGACACCGTGGCCCGCCTGGGCGGGGACGAATTCACCGTGATCCTGCCGGACATGGCCCATGGCCCCCATGCCGAACGGGTGGCGGCCCAGATCCTGCGGGTGCTGGAGCAGCCGTTCATCCTGGAGGGACAGGAGGCGTTCATCTCCGGTTCGGTGGGGGTCACCATCTTCCCGGACGATGCCGACAGCGTGGATGGCCTGCTGAAGAACGCCGACAGCGCCATGTATCACGCCAAGGCCGATGGTCGCAACGCCTACCGCTTCTTCACCCCGGACATGCATGCCGAGGCCCTGGAGAAGATGGAACTGGAAAAGGATCTGCACCGCGCCTTGCAGCGCAACGAACTGGTGATCCACTACCAGCCCATCGTCAACCTCCAGACCGGCCAGCTGGTGGGCGCCGAAGGCCTGCTGCGCTGGAAACATCGCACCCGGGGCTTCGTGTCCCCGGAGGTGTTCGTGCAGTTGGCCGAGGAAACCGGCCTGAGCGCCGCCCTCACCGAATGGACCCTGCGCACCGGCTGCAGCCAGGCCCAGAAATGGCGGGAACTGGGCGGCTGGGATTTCTTCATCTCCCTCAATCTGGCCTGCACCCGCTGCCGGGAACTCTCCACCGACGACAAGATCGCCTCCATCTTCCAGGAAACCGGCCTGCCGCCCACCGCCCTGGTGCTGGAAGTGACCGAAAACATCCTCAGCGAGGATGGCGCCCGGGCCATGGGCATGCTCAACCATCTGAAAAAGCTCGGCGTCAGCCTGTGGCTGGACGATTTCGGCACCGGCTATTCCAGCCTCAGCGTCCTCAAGAAGCTGCCGGTCAGCGGGGTCAAGATCGACCGGACCTTCATCCCCGAGGTCAGCCGGGATCCCGAAAGCGAGGTGCTGGTCAAGGCCATCATGTCCCTGGCCAAGAGCCTGGGCCGCATGGTGATCGGCGAAGGCGTGGAAACCCGGGATCAGATGGAATTCCTCAAGACCCGCGGCTGCGACTTCGCCCAGGGCTACCATTTCGACCGGCCCCTGCCGGCCGACGAATTCGCCGCCCTGGTCAAGCCCCGCAAGGTGTTCCTGTAACAGGCTGCCGCCCCGGTGCCGGACCGGTCGTCCGCAGCGGATCCTGCCGAAAGAACAGCGCCAGCTGCCGATAGATGGCCGGGAACTGCTCGCCCAGGTCCGCGGCGGCCGTGAAGAAGGCCTCCACCGCCACGGCGAAGAACTCGGCGGGGCTCTCGGCCCCGTAGGGGTCCAGAATGCAGCGCCGCAGCAGCCGGTTCAGCTCCCGCAGCTGCCGGAAGCCCTGGGTGAAGTCCCGGATCCATAGGCGGGGATTCATGGGGCGATGCAGGGGCGGCATGCCGTCGAAGCCACCGCCGCGCACGTCCAACTGGTGGCTCAACTCGTGGATCACCACGTTGACCGGTTCCGAACCGGACTCCACCCCGCCCAGGAACACCTCTTCCCAGGACAGGATCACCGGCCCGTTGGGCCAGGCCTCGCCGCTGTGGGGACCCCGGGGATGCACCACCCCGGCGTCATCCACCACGGTGCCCTCGGGCACGAAATCCCCGGGATAGAGGATGATGGTCTGCCAGTTGTCGTAGAACTCCAGGCCCAGATTGAGGATCGGCAGGCAGGCCTGGAGAGCCAGCAGACGGGCCATGCCTTCGTTCAGCTCCAGCCCCCCCACCGGGTCCAGATTCTTCACCTGCAAAAACCGCTCGGCCAGATCGAACAGGCGCGACCGCTCCTCGGCGGTCAGGCGCCACAGCAGGGGCATGGCGTGCAGCAGGGCTTCCCAATCGGAACGGGGCAGGCGTCCCTGGGGGTCGGGATGGCGGGGGTGTACCCCCCAGAGCGGTCTGGCCATGGGCAGGGATCAACCGTCCCCGCCGGGTCGGAAGAACCCCGACAGCCGGTCGGCCCGGGCCTGCTGGGTCTGGTCCAAACCTTCATAGAGGGCCGCGTAGGCGGCCACGGCCCGGGCGCCCTTCTCCACCCAGTCCTGCAGGGCCTTCTGGCGCTGTCGGGCCCAGTCCACCGAGTTTTCATGCACCTCGGGCAGGGTGGTCAGGGGATTGACCCGCTCCCGGGCATAGGCCAGGGCCGCCTCGGTGAAGGCGGTCCAGAGGGGTTCCTGCTGGCCGGTGATGGCCAGCCACTGTTTGAGATCCTTCAGATAGGTCTGGGCATCCCGACCCGGCAGCCCCATGGCGCCGGTGCCCAGCAGGCCGAGGTCGTACCAGGTTCCCGGCTCGCCACCAAACCCCATCGACTCGCCGCCCTTCCAGACTCCCGGTCCACCGCCAGGCGGGTTGCCGGAGACCGATCCCGATCCATATCCCGGTCGCGGTCTCCCCGCCAGCGGCGCGGCGAAGGTCTGGGGAGGAGCGGCGGCTGGCGGCGGCGCGGCGGGATAGCCGGAGGCGGACGGGTTGGCATAGGACGCCGGTCCGGCGGCCTGGTTCTGCCAGCCGCCCCGTCCCCCATCCCAACCGCCCGGCCACCCCCCACCCTGGGACGGAAATTGGCCGGGAGCGGGCGAATGAAAGCCCTGGGACCCGGGATCCAG
>PEAP01000196.1 GCA_002753665.1 Magnetococcales bacterium DC0425bin3 | reverse complement strand
AGCGTTGAAAAAGCCATCCATGGCTTTTTCAACGTCGGGAACCGCAAGCAGAGCTTGCGGTTCCCTCACGGAATCAACGGATTGGAAATCCGTTGATTCCGGCGGGGCATCCCTGCCCCGCCATCAGCCCATTTATCCACGGGCTGCTACAGCAGCCGGGTCACCGTGACCCCCTCGGCCAGCCCCGCCTCGTCCACGCTGACCCGGTAATGCCCGGCAAACCCCCGGGGCGGCCCGTCGCCCTGCCGTTCCACCCGCACCCGGTCGAACAGGCGATGGGCCGGGGCATTGCCCAGGGCCGTGTCATGCTTGAAGACGATCAACCCCCGGGCGGCCATCTTGCCCCGGGACGCCGATCGGTCATGTTCGAACATCTCCTGCAGCGCCCGCCACAACAGCTGCAGATCCTCCTCCGAAAAGCCCGTCTTCCGCGCCAGGGGGGCGGAGATGTAGCCCTCGGTCCGGTACAGGGCATAGGGCACGATATGCTTGCGTCCCATGGTCCGATTGCCGCCATCCTGCTTCTCGGATTCCGCCTCGGTGGTCACCGCCATGCGGGTGATGCTGATCTCCTGCGAACTGATCGGATCGATGCTGCGGCCGAAATTCAACTGCACCGGCCCCCGCACCTGCCCGCAATTGACATCGGTGGTCATCACCGCCCCGAAGGTGCGCACGTCGAAGAAGTTGCGACACATCCAGTCGGTCAACCCCCGGGCCTTGGCCTCGTCCTTGGGGAGTTTCTTCTTCTCCGGTTTTTCTCCCAGGGCCGTGTAGGCCAGGCCATGCTGCTGGTTGAGAATGGCCTTTTCGGCCACATAGATGTTGAGACCATCCGTGGCCGGCCGCTGCTCCTCCACCCGCACCAGATCGACAAAGTTGCGGATCTTGCGCTTCAGGCAGACATCGGTGACCAAGCCATGACCGGTCTCGTAATCGGTCCGGGGCAGGTTGCCGGCATCCGGATCGCCGTTGGGATTGCCGTTCTCCACGTCGAACAGGTAAACGAACTCGTAACGGTTTTCGATGGGTTTGGACATGATCAGGCTTCCTCGCTGTGCTGGGTCTCTTTCCTGCGGTACAGGTCGTTGCGTTGGTGGTAGTAGCCCAGGATGAACCCGCCCTGTTCCTCCAGGCTCAGATGGGCCGGAAACGCTCCCAACCCCTCCATGATCTCGCCCAGGCGTCGCTCATGGACGATGGCAAGGCCCCCCTGACCGTCCCCCTTGCGCAGCTTCTGCAAGTGGTGACGGTTGAGGCGTATCAGGACGGGAAACACCCCGGCCGGATGGGCCGAGGCGCTGCCGAAATAGCGGTCGCCGATGGGGGCATTGACCGGCCCCAGGGCGTCGGACTGGGCCTTCTCCAGCACGGCGAACAGGCGCCCCAGCCGATAGGGCGCATCCTGGCGGTTGGTGTCCAGGGACATGGGATACTCCTCTTCTGATCGTTGGCACGCCCGGGCCAGCCGGTTGAGGCAGCCCTTGATCAGCGCGGCGCGCAGGGTATTGACGGCGTGATCGGCCCGGATGCGGGTGATCAGCGCCATGAGCAGACTGTGGGGATAGGGACTGCCGGTGAGAATGGCCCGCATCACCCCCCCGGCCAGGTTGGGGGGAATGTTATCCGCCTTGCCCTCCGCGGCGGTCTGGCGCAACAACAGCCACAGGGGGGGAAATTCCGGTTCGGTCTCGGGAAAAGCCCGCTGGATGGCGATATCCCGGTAATGATCCCCCAGGCGTCGCAGCAGGGCATCCAGGGGATCGGTGATCCAGTACCGCACCGCCAGCCGCGCCGCATTGGGAGACAGCCCCAGCACGAAGATGCGCACCTGGGGATCCCAGTCCGGCTCCAGGCCGCTCCAGGCCCCGCCCCTGGCCAGAACCGACAGCAGACTGTGCAACCGCTGGCGGGTGGCCGGGTCGTCTTCGACCTGGGACGCGGCGGCCGGCCGGGACCCGCTGGCCGGTTTGGCCGGCAGCGGGGGCGACCAGAGCAGCGGCAGCAGATCCTCCGCCGGACTGTCCCGCTCGGCCCAGAACAGGGTTGCGGCATCGCCGATCTGGACCTTGTTCCGGGATTCCGACCGCAACAGGTGGTTGAGCGCCGCGGCATACCCCCGAGCCGCCCCCTTGCCCACCGGGGCATTGAAGCTTTGGGCCTTGCCGTAGGATTCGAACGCGCTCTTGTTGAACGAAATGATGGCCGTTCCCGAGGTCTGTCCGCCCTTGACCCCCTTGATGTCGGGATGAATCCGGGCCAGCGCGTCGGGCTGACCCGTCAGCAGGCACTGCCCGATCACATCCTCCTCGCCCCGGGCCAAATACGTTTCCCAGGCCGTGCGAATGGCGGGATCGTCGTGGAGATACCCGGGTGTTCCATCCAGTTTGAAGACCAGGTTGCTGCCGCTGATCTCCTGCCATTGGGGCCATTCCTGAACCCGCTCCGGCCGCCAAAGATCGAAATAGGCCCGCAACGCCTGCGCCGCCGCACCCTCGACGGTCTCCAACACCGCCCGATGCTGCTCCCTGCTGGCGGTCAAGCAGTCGGCCAACCGCTTGCCCTCCACCTCCGCCCCCAGCAGATAGGCGGTCTTGTCCCAGCAGAAGAACGGCTCGATGCCGCTGGTGCGCTTGCCCCCGGGATGGGGAACCGGCAGCGGTCTGGGAACCAGCCTGCCCCGGGCATCCGGCATCCGCAGGTCCAGAGGTTCCCCCACCACCTGCCCCCGGGCATCGATCACCAGGGCATAGGAGATCTTCTCCACGCTGTAGCCATAGGCCGGCAGTTCCGGCTGGTCCCCCCGGCTCTTGCGCTGGTAATAGCCGTACAGGGCCTGAAGAATCATGACCGGACCTCCGGCTGGCCGCAGTCCACCACGCCGTTGACCAGCCGGGGCCGAAAGAAGCGCGGGGTGATGCTGTCGTGAGCGCAACCCGAACCGTCCGGGGGAAAATCCAGGTCGTGGAGCATCCAGCCCAGGTCCCGTTCCTCCCGGACCAGGGCCGAAACCGGGGGATCGCCCTCCACCAGCTCGAAATGGGCCGGAAACTCCCGGCACCCCAGATAGGGCCGGTGATGGCATTGGCCCCGGGCGGCGCGGCGGCGGAAGATCTCCGCATGCTTGCCTTCGTTGTCCTCCGACCCGGCCTTGGGGGTCATCCGGAAATGCGCCTCGATGACATAGGCCACCTCCCGCAGGGCCAGGGTGGCCCGCTGCTGACGGTGGTCCTCGATGAATACCCGCACCGGCGATCGGCCATCCTTCATGGCCTTGCCGACGATGTTGGACCCCAGCTTCTCCTCCAGCTCGTTGCGGCGGACACTGGCGAAGCGGATGGGATTGAGAACATGGATGCGGTCCACCACCCAGCGGATGGCCGGCTTCCAGTGGATCGCCTCCAGAATGCCCCGGGCCGCCGAGGGGGTCATGCAGTCGTAGCTGACCCGTTCCACCTTCATCTCGGGGCGCGTGAAACAGGCCCAGTCGCCCCACACTTTCAACTTGACGCCATATGCCATGGGCTCCTCCACTTCCCGGCTTCCACGGTCAGTTCGGTGACTCTTGCCGGTCGGGGTTGGGGATTGACGACTCAAAACAGGTTGGAGGCGGGCGCACGCCGGGTCGGCTCGTCCGGCAGCAGTCCCAGAGCGGGGTGGTACAGGGACCCGGCGGTGAGCATCTCCATCCCGCCCGGCAGGACCTCCACCACCCCGGCCCTGCGCAATCCGTTGATCTCGTTTTCATACAGGCTCACCAGATAGGGTTGCAGATGCCGCCAGAAGCGCCCCGGGGACTGCCGCTCGGCCCGCAGGCGCTCCAGCACCGGCCCGGCGCCGGGGTAGTCGGCGATGATCAGGGGCTGCTGGGCATTCTCGATGAAGCGGAACTCCCGCCCCACGCTCCGAAACGGAAAGTCGATCGCCCCGGCCCCCTCCTCCAGCCGACCGAGGATGTTCTTTCGATCCAGGCCAGCCGTCCCCTCGATGTCGTACAGTTCGTTGAAGTAGTCGGTCACGGCCCGGGGGGAGAGGGGATCGTCATGGCGTTGCAGCAGGCGTTGGCCGATGGCGGCGGCGTTTTTCAGATACCCGCGGGGCGGATCGACTTCCGCAGGCTGGAACAGATACACCGGCGCGGCGGTCTGCCCCGCC
>PEAP01000195.1 GCA_002753665.1 Magnetococcales bacterium DC0425bin3 | reverse complement strand
ATTGCCATTGGGCGGCAATGACCGTATGGTGCAGCGCATCATGAAGATGGGGACCCGGAGCAGGATCGTCGGTCCATATTTTCGAACCTGCCCTGCATGAATCCGTGGGGAAACCGGGAGAGCCGGGGGGGGGCATGCCCTCCCAGCGGTGGGTCCACGACAGGGTGGTTCGCTACTGATCAATGAGAGTCGAGGAGAGAAGAGACATGAGCAAGAGAGTGGCGCTGGTGACTGGGGCCGTGGGTGGGATCGGGACCGCCATCGTGACCGAACTGGCCAAGGCCGGCTTCAAGGTGGCCGGGACCTATATCGCCATGGAAGCGAAGATTCTGCCCGACTGGAAGGCCGCCCGCGAGAAGGAGGGCGTTTCCTGTGAGCTGTTCGAGGTGGACGTGACCGACTTCGACGCCTGCATCAAGCTGATCGCCGATGTGGAAGCCAAGTGTGGCCCGGTGGACGTGCTGGTCAACAACGCCGGCATCACCCGCGACGCCACCATGAAGAAGATGAAGAAGGACAACTGGGACATGGTGATCAACACCAATCTCAATTCCGTCTTCAACGTGACCCGCAACGTGGTGGAGGGGATGCTGGATCGGAGCTACGGCCGCATCGTTAACATCAGCTCCATGAATGGTCAGAAGGGGCAGTTCGGCCAGGCCAACTACTCCGCCGCCAAGTCCGGCATCCACGGCTTCACCATGTCCCTGGCCCAGGAAGTCGCCCGCAAGGGGATCACCGTCAACTCGGTCTCGCCCGGCTACACCGCCACCCCCATGGTGCGGGCCATCGATGAGAAGATCCTGAAGTCCATCATCGCCCAGATTCCCGCCGGCCGCATGGCCGAGCCCGAGGAAATCGCCTGGACCGTGCGTTTCCTGGCCGATGAGCGCTCCGGATTCATCAACGGCGCCAACGTGCCGGTCAACGGCGCGCAGTACACCTGCTTCTGAGCTGTTTCCCCTCTGTCCCGGGCGCGCAGATCCGCGCGCCCGGGACAGAGGGGTTCCCCCGCGGGCAGACGTTTCCGTTCTGTTCGGAGCGGCCGAGGGCGTCCCACCGATGAATGATTCCCATCCCCGCCTGATCAAGAAGTATCCCAACCGCCGGCTTTACGACAAGGAAGCGTCCTGTTTTCTCACCCTGGACGGGGTGCGGCAACTGGTGGTGGACGATGTGCCCTTCAAGGTGGTGGACTCCAAGAACGGTCTGGATATCACCCGGGCGATTCTGTTGCAGGTGCTGGCCGAGGAGGAGGAAAAGGGCACGCCCCTGTTCACCACTGGCCTGTTGCGCACCATGATCCGCTTTTATGGCAACGACCAGCAGGGGGAGTTTTCCCGCTTCATCGAACGCAGCTTCCATTTCTTCCTGGAGCAGCAGGAGCAGTTGGGGTCCACCTTGATGCAGTCCCTGCTCAACCCGCCCACTCCGGGAGTGGGGATCGTGTCCACCTTCACCGAGATGGCCGAGCGCAACCTGGACCTGTGGCGGCAATGGCAGCGGGGATGGCAGAAGCAGGGCGATGAGCGGGACCCCGAGCGGTGATTGTATGTAACTAATTGTTTTTATGTATAATAATTAAACAGGTAATTTTTTTTCGCAACGCAAAAAAAAGCCCTTTACAGCAGTGGTGGCGGCGATTATTATGCATCGCAACATATGGCGATGCGCGAGCATCAGACTTGAGGAGGGAATCATGGACAAGAAGATCGTCGAACAAGTCAACGAGATGACCAAAACCGTACTGGATTCGATGATCCGTCTCCAGGAGATCAACGACCGCACCGTCCAGCAGCTTGCCCAGCGGCAGCTGGATGCGGCCGGCGATTTCATGAACAGCGGAGTCCGGCAGCTCAAGACCATCGGTGAGGCCAAGACCCTCAACGAGGTGGTGAGCCGGCAGGCCGATCTGGCCAAAGAACTCAACGACAAGATGCTGGAGCATTCCCGGCAGACCATGGACCTGTTGATGACCAGCCGGAACGAACTGAACGCCATGATGGAATCCAACCTCCAGGCGATCCTGAACAAGACCAAAGAAGCCGTGGAGTAGAAGACACCGTGTGCAGGCCGCGGCCGCCACGGGTTGGCGGGGATGTGGCCGGCCGCAGGCCCACCAGTTGTTTGTTCTTTAGGAGGAAAGAATGGCGGATTTGAACAGCATGTTCTCCACCGATTGGATGAAGACCTGGTCGGAGTTTCAACAGAAGGCCATGAGTTCCTGGCTGGACTCCACCCGGCAGACTTTCGTGGGAGCCCCTTCCACCGAAGCCGCGGTCCAGATGTGGCGTCAGGGTCTGGAGCAGTGGCAGAAGCTGATGGCCCCTTATGCCGTCACCATGCCCGGCCTCTCGATTCCCGGCAACGATTTCATGAAGGGCATGATGTCCTTCGGGGAGTCCTACTCCAAGTTCGTGGACATCTTCACCCGCGGGTTCGGTCAACTGCGGGATCTCCAGGCCAGTGGCGCCAACTGGAAGGAGAGCGTCGAGAAATTCACCAACCAGATGAAGGAGGTCTACCAGGTCCCCTTCGCTGGCAAGGCGTTCACCGACGGTCTGATGGGGATGTGGGGTCAGGGGTTCAGCGCCTGGCAGCAGATGTCCCGTTCCGTTCTGCAACTGCCGGACAATCCCTTCCAGAGCCTGTTGAGCCCCGACCTGTTCAAGGGCGGGAAGGCCGCCCGGGAACAGTTGGAGAAGGTTCTCCTGATGCCGGCCATCGGCCCCAATCCCGAGGTTCAGGCCAAGTACAAGAAGCTGGCCCTGTTGGCCCTCAAGTTCCAGGAGGGCATGGAAGGTTATGCGATCCACCTGAACAAGCTGGGCCCCATGTCCCTGGACAAGCTCAAGGAAAAGCTCACCGCCATGGGCGAGAAGGGGGAGAAGATCGACACCCTTCAGGGCCTGTTCGACCTGCTGGTCAAATGCGGTGACAGCGCCTACGCCGAACTCAGCAATGCCAAGGAGTATCGCCAGGCCAACGCCGATATGGTCCATGCCATGATGCGGCTCAAGGCCCAGCAGCAGGAACTCCAGGACGACATGCTGATCAGCATGAATCTTCCCAGCCGCCGGGAGTTGAACACCACCAACAAGCGCGTCATCGAACTGAAGCGCGGCGTGCGCCAGTTGAAGAACGCTTCCGGGGTCGGCGTCAACGTGGGTGACGAGTTCGCGGCCCTGCGCCGGGAGATCGAGGAACTGAAGCGGGAGATCGACGAACTCAAAGGCGGCGGAAAACGGGCCGCGACGGCCCGCAAACCCCAACCTGCCCCCGCCGCCAAGGGAGAGTAACGCATGTTTCCGATTCAAATTACCCCCGAAAGCGCCGTCAAGGAGCTGTCTGCATTCAATCAGAAGCTTTCCAAGGGTTTCGAGACCCTGTCGCAGATCGCCGATGTCACGCCCGGTGTGACCGAAAAAGAGGTGGTCTACGAAGAGGACAAGCTGAAGCTGATGCACTTCAAGGCCAAGGTTCCCAACCCCCATGGGGTGCCGGTGCTGATCATCTACGCCCTGGTGAATCGGCCCTACATGGCCGACCTCCAGGACGATCGCTCCACCATCAAGGGGCTGCTGGAGAACGGGCTGGATGTCTACCTGATCGACTGGGGCTATCCGGATCCGGGCGACCGCTATCTGGAACTGCAGGATTACATCGACGGCTACATCAAGAACTGCGTCGATCACATCCGCCGGGCCCACAACCTGGATAAGATCAACATCCTCGGCATCTGCATGGGCGGCACCATCTCCGCCTGCTTCTGCAGCTTCTATCCCGAGCTGGTGAAGAATCTGGTGTTGATGGTCACCCCCATCGATTTCCACAGCTGCGACGACCGCCTGCACGAGTGGGTCGAGGGCGTGGACGTGGACCTGATGGTGGACACCCTGGGCAACCTGCCCGGATCGGTCCTCAATCAGACCTTCCAGGCCATGAGCCCCATGGCGCTGGGGCTGAAGAAGTATGTCGACATGGTTTATCTCATGGACGACAAGAAGGCCCTGGAAAACTTCCTGCGCATGGAATACTGGATCAACGACTCCCCGGATCAACCCGGCGAGACCCTGCGCCAGTATGTGCGGGACATGTATCAACGCAACGCGTTGGTGGCGGGCAATGTGACCATCGGCGGCCGCAAGGTGGATCTGGCCAACCTGGGGATGCTCATCATCGACG
>PEAP01000031.1 GCA_002753665.1 Magnetococcales bacterium DC0425bin3 | reverse complement strand
GCGGCAGGAGGCGGCCTGAGCCGTCCTTGCGCGCATCGGACAATGGATTCCCCCCGCCGGGGAATCCGACGCAATTGCATGGAAATCCTGAGGAGATATTTCAATGGCTCTGTCCCGTGACGAGTTGATTGCCGAAATCGAAAAGATGAGCGTTCTGGACCTGGCCGAGCTGGTCAAGGCCCTGGAGGAGAAATTTGGCGTTTCCGCCGCTCCCGCGGCGGTGGCCATGGCCCCCGCGGCGGCGGGTCCGGCCGCGGGCGCTCCCGAGGTCGCGGAAAAGACCGACTTCAACGTGGTGCTGGCCGATGCCGGCGCCAAGAAGATCCATGTCATCAAGGTGGTGCGCACCATCACCGGCCTGGGGCTGAAGGAAGCCAAGGATCTGGTGGAAGGCGCCCCCAAGACCGTGAAGGAAGGGGTGCCGAAGGAAGAGGCCGAGAAGATGAAGGCCGAGCTGGAAGAGGCGGGCGCCAAGGTGGAATTGAAATAAACGGCGGACGATCCCAGCCGTCGATCACGGCCTGGCGGGCTTGCCCCGCCGGGCCGGTTTTGCCCGCCGGGCCGGCTTCGATCAGATGGCAGGCTCCGTCGGCGTCGGCGTGCGGTGGCCAGAGGGGCCAGATACAACTCCTTCAAGGGTGGCAGAGGAGATCCGATGGCTCTGAGCTTTACGGAAAAACAGAGGCTGCGGAAGACGTTTGGTCGGATTCCGACCATCATCGAAATCCCCAACCTCATCGCGGTTCAGAAAGAGTCCTTCGAACGTTTCCTGCAGGTGGGCACCGATCCCGCCAAGCGGATCGATTACGGTCTTCATTCGGTCTTTCTGTCGGTCTTCCCCATACAGGACTACGCGGGGACCGTCACCCTCGAATATGTCAACTACGAACTTGGCGAGCCCAAGTACGACGAGGACGAATGCCTCCAGCGGGGCATGACCTTCTCCGCCCCCCTCAAGGTGGTCTTTCGCCTGGTGATCTGGGAAGAGAACGAGGAAACCGGGGCCAAGACCATCAAGGAGATCAAGGAACAGGATGTCTACCTGGGGGAAATCCCCCTGATGACCGACACCGGGACCTTCATCGTCAACGGCACCGAACGGGTCATCGTCTCCCAGATGCATCGCTCCCCGGGGGTGTTCTTCGACCATGACCGGGGCAAGACCCACAGTTCCGGAAAGCTGCTGTTTTCCGCCCGGGTGATTCCCTACCGGGGCTCCTGGCTCGATTTCGAATTCGACCCCAAGGACCTGCTCTACGCCCGCATCGATCGCCGGCGCAAGATGCCGGTGACCACCCTGCTGCGCGCCTTGGGGATGTCGCCGGAAGAGATCCTGCTGCGGTTCCACGAGATCGAACCATTCCGCAAGAGCGGGGTGCTGTGGGAGAAGCAGCTCAACGCCGAACACATGCAGGGCCAACGGCTCAACTTCGCCATCGTCCATCCCCAGACCGGGGAAGAGATCGTCAAACCCAAGCGCAAGATCACCGCCCGGGCGATTCGCAAGCTCCAGGCCGAGGGGTTGGACTGGATCCATGTCCCGGCGGAGGACCTGGTGGGGCGCTTCGTCGCCCGCAACGTCACCAACGGCTCCGGGGAGCTGATCGCCGAGGCCGGCGCGGAAATCACCGAGGACATGCTGGCGCTGTTCGAGGACGCCGGACTCACCGTGATCGAAACGCTGTACATCGATTACGTCAATGTCGGCGCCTACCTGCGCAATACCCTGGCCCTGGACAAGAACCAGACCCAGGACGAGGCGCTCATCGACATCTACCGGATGATGCGCCCCGGCGAGCCGCCCACCATTGAGGCGGCCAAGAACCTGTTCGCCAATCTGTTCTTCAAGCCCGAGCGTTACGATCTGTCCACGGTCGGCCGGCTGAAGATGAACAAGCGGCTCAACGTGGAGTGCGAGCTGGGGGTGCGGATCCTTCGCAAGGAGGACATCCTGGGGGTGGTGGAAATCCTGCTGAAACTCAAGGACGGCCACGGCAAGGTGGATGACATCGACCACCTGGGCAACCGGCGGGTGCGTTCGGTGGGCGAGCTGCTGGAAAACCAGGTGCGCATCGGCCTGGTCCGCATGGAGCGGGCCATCCGCGAGCGGATCAGCGCCGCCGAGCCGGACAGCCTGATGCCCCACGATGTCCTCAATTCCAAGCCGTTTTCCGCCGTGATCCGGGAGTTCTTCGGCTCCAGCCAGCTGTCCCAGTTCATGGACCAGACCAATCCGCTGTCCGAGATCACCCACAAGCGGCGGCTGTCGGCCCTGGGACCGGGGGGCATGACCCGGGAGCGGGCCGGTTTCGAGGTGCGGGACGTTCATCCCACCCATTACGGCCGCATCTGCCCCATCGAGACCCCGGAAGGTCCCAACATCGGCCTGATCAACAGCCTGTCCACCTACGCCCGCATCAACGAGTTCGGTTTCATCGAAAGCCCCTATCGGCGGGTGGGTGACGGGCGGGTCGGGGATGCGGTGGATTATCTCTCCGCCATCGAGGAGGAGAATTACGTCATCGCCCAGGCCAACGCCGTGCTGGACGCGGACGGCAAATTCGTCAACGATTTGATCCAATGCCGCCACAAGCTGGAGTTTTCCATCGCCAGCCCGGAGCGGATCGAATACATGGACGTGAGCCCCAAGCAGATCGTCTCGGTGGCTGCGGCGCTGATTCCGTTCCTGGAGAACGACGACGCCAACCGGGCGCTGATGGGCTCCAACATGCAGCGTCAGGCGGTGCCCCTGATCAAGACCGATGCCCCCCTGGTGGGCACCGGCATGGAGGCGGTGGTGGCCCGGGATTCCGGGGTGACCATCGTCAGCCGCCGCAACGGGGTGGTGGAGGAGGTGGATGCCTCGCGGATCGTCATCAAGGCCGACGAGGAGCCGGGCAGTTCCGAGCCCGGGGTGGACATCTACAATCTCACCAAGTTCGCCCGCTCCAACCAGAACACTTGCATCAACCAGCGGCCGCTGGTGACGGCCGGCACCCGGGTGCAGGCCGGGGACATCGTGGCCGACGGCCCCTCCACCCAGTGGGGGGAGCTGGCCCTGGGCCGCAACGTGCTGGTGGCCTTCATGCCGTGGAATGGCTACAACTTCGAGGACTCCATCCTCATTTCCGAACGGCTGGTGCGGGACGATGTCTTCACCTCCATCCACATCGATGAATTCGAGGTGATGGCCCGGGACACCAAGCTGGGCCCCGAGGAAATCACCCGGGACATGCCCAACGTGGGCGAGGAAGCCCTGAGCAACCTGGACGAGTCCGGGATCATCTATGTGGGGGCCGAGGTCAAGGCCGGCGACATCCTGGTGGGCAAGGTGACCCCCAAGGGGGAAACCCAGTTGACCCCCGAGGAAAAGCTGTTGCGGGCCATCTTCGGCGAAAAGGCCTCCGACGTGCGGGACACCTCCCTGCGGCTGCCGCCCGGCATTTCCGGCACGGTGGTCAACGTGCGGGTCTTCTCCCGGCGTGGCCTGGAGAAGGACAGCCGGGCCAAGGAGATCGACCAGGACGAGATCAATGCCCTGCGCAAGGATATGTTCGCCGAGCGGCGCATCATCGAGACCGACGCCGAGGACCGCATCCGCAAGCTGATGCTGGGCAAGTCGGTCAATTCCGCCGCGGGCCTCAAGCCCGGCGACAAGATCACCAAGGCTTGGCTGGACAAGTCCACCCTGCGGGAACTCCAGGACGTGGTGCTGGACGATGACGCCGTCAGCCAGCAGATCGAAGGCATCCGCGACCAGGTGCGGGCCACCACGGTGCGCCTGCAGAAGCGCCTCGACTCCAAGATCGAGAAACTGGAGCGGGGCGACGACCTGCCGCCGGGCGTGCTGAAGATGGTCAAGGTCTACATCGCTGTCAAACGCAAGCTCCAGCCCGGCGACAAGATGGCCGGTCGCCATGGCAACAAGGGCGTGATCTCCAAGATCAACCCGGTGGAGGACATGCCCCATCTGGCCGACGGCACTCCGGTGGATATCGTGCTGAATCCCCTGGGCGTGCCCTCGCGGATGAACGTGGGGCAGATTCTGGAAACCCATCTGGGGTGGGCGGCCAAGGGGATTGGCCAGCGGATCCAGAACATTCTGGAGAAATGTCGGGCCGGCGCGCCGGTTTCCAGCCTGCGGGAATTGATGTACGAGGTGTACAACGCTCCGGTGGAGAACGGCAAGATCCAGTCCCTGGACGACACCGAACTGCTCACCATGGCCCAAAATCTCCAATACGGGGTGCCGGCCGCCACGCCGGTGTTCGACGGCGCCGGCGAGGAGGAGATCGTCGGCTGGTTGAAGCAGGCCGGCCTGCCGGCCTCGGGTCAGGTCCATCTGATCGACGGCCGCACCGGAGAGCTGTTCGACCGCCCGGTGACGGTGGGCTACATCTACATCCTCAAACTGCACCACCTGGTGGACGACAAGATCCATGCCCGGTCCATCGGCCCCTACAGTCTGGTCACCCAGCAGCCCCTGGGCGGCAAGGCCCAGTTCGGCGGCCAGCGGTTCGGGGAAATGGAGGTGTGGGCCCTGGAGGCCTATGGCGCCTCCTACACCCTGCAGGAAATGCTCACCGTCAAGTCGGACGACGTGGCGGGACGCACCAAGATCTACGAATCCATCGTCAAGGGGGACGATACCTTCGAAGCCGGTATCCCCGAATCCTTCAACGTCCTGGTCAAGGAGCTGCAATCCCTGGCCCTGGACGTGTCCCTGATGCGCAGCTCCGACTAGGCAGGCCGCGGCGCAGCACTAGGGACGACACCGGGGAACCATCCAGGAGAATCGGAGGCGGCAGGTGAATCAGAACCTTTTCAAGCTCTTTTCCAAGCCGGTACTGGGACAGAACTTCGACGGCATCAAGATATCCATCGCCAGCCCGGAGAAGATCCGGTCCTGGTCCTTCGGCGAGGTGAAGAAACCGGAGACCATCAACTACCGCACCTTCAAGCCGGAGCGGGATGGGCTGTTCTGCGCCAAGATCTTCGGTCCGGTCAAGGACTACGAATGCCTGTGCGGCAAGTACAAGCGCCTCAAGCATCGGGGCGTGGTCTGCGAGAAGTGCGGCGTGGAGGTGATCCAGTCCAAGGTGCGCCGGGAGCGGATGGGTCACATCGAGCTGGCCAGTCCGGTGGCCCACATCTGGTTTCTCAAGTCCCTGCCCAGCCGCATCGGCCTGCTGCTGGACATGACCCTCAAGGATCTGGAACGGGTTCTCTACTTCGAGAATTTCGTGGTCCTGGACGGGGGCATGACCCCCATCAAGAAGGGCGACCTCTTGACCGAGGACCGCTTTCTGCAGCTCCAGGAGGAGTTCGGCGACGAGTTCAGCGTCGGTATCGGCGCCGAGGCGATCCGGCTGATGTTGAGTCAGATGGATATCCCGAACCAGATCAACCAGTTGCGGGATGAATTGACCTCCACCAACTCGGAGGCCCGGCGCAAGAAGATCGTCAAGCGGCTCAACACGTTGGAGTCGTTCCAGGAATCCGGCAACCAGCCGGAGTGGATGATCCTGGAGACAGTGCCGGTGATTCCGCCGGAGCTGCGGCCCCTGGTGCCCCTGGACGGCGGGCGGTTCGCCACTTCCGACCTGAACGATCTCTACCGGCGGGTGATCAACCGCAACAACCGCCTCAAGCGGCTGTTCGAGCTGAAGGCCCCGGACATCATCATCCGCAACGAAAAGCGCATGTTGCAGGAGTCGGTGGACGCGCTGTTCGACAATGGTCGCCGCGGTCGGGTCATCACCGGCACCAACAAGCGGCCGCTGAAGTCCCTGTCCGAGATGCTCAAGGGCAAGCAGGGCCGCTTCCGGCTCAACCTGCTTGGCAAGCGGGTGGACTACTCGGGCCGGTCGGTGATCGTGGTGGGGCCGGAGCTGAAACTCCACGAGTGCGGCCTGCCCAAGAAGATGGCGCTGGAGCTGTTCAAGCCCTTCATCTACAACCGGCTGGAGGAGCGCCAACTGGCCACCACCATCAAGGCCGCCAAGCGGATGGTGGAGAAGGAGAAGAGCGAGGTCTGGGACATTCTGGAAGAGGTGATCCGGGAGCATCCGGTCATTCTCAACCGCGCCCCGACCCTGCACCGCCTGGGCATTCAGGCCTTCGAGCCCAAACTGATCGAGGGCAAGGCCATCCAGTTGCATCCCCTGGTCTGCACCGCCTTCAACGCCGACTTCGACGGCGACCAGATGGCGGTCCATGTGCCGCTGTCCATCGAGGCCCAGATCGAGGCCCGGGTGTTGATGATGTCCACCAACAACATCCTCAGCCCGGCCAACGGCAAGCCCATCATCGTCCCCACCCAGGACATCATCCTGGGGCTGTATTACATGACTTCCGAGCGGATCAACGTGGCCGGCGAGGGGATGATCTTTTCCTCCCCCCTGGAGGTGCGCCAGGCCTACGATTCCGGGGTGGTGGGCCTGCATGCCACCATCACCTGCCGCTATCGGGGCAAGCTGCACAAGACCACGGTGGGGCGGATCCTGCTCACCGAGATTTTGCCGGATGAAATCGCCTACGATCTCATCAATCGGCTGTTGACCAAGAAGGAGGTGGCCCGGCTGATCGACGTGGTCTACCGCAACTGCGGAACCAAGCAGACGGTGATCTTCGCCGACCAGATCATGAAGATCGGCTTCAGCTTCGCCGCCCGGGCCGGCATTTCCTTCGGCAAGGACGACATGGTGATTCCGCCGGCCAAGCGAACCCTGGTGGAGGAGTCCCAGGGCAAGGTGAAGGAGATCGAGCGGCAGTATGTGGACGGTCTCATCACCGAGGGCGAAAAATACAACAAGGTCATCGACATCTGGTCCCACTGCACCGAGCGGGTGGCGGAAGAGATGATGTCCGGCATTTCCAACGAGAAGTCCGAGGGCGGCCGGGATCAGCTCAGTTTCAACTCGATCTTCATGATGGCCAACTCCGGCGCCCGGGGATCGGCGGCGCAGATCCGCCAGTTGGCCGGCATGCGCGGCCTGATGGCCAAGCCGTCGGGCGAGATCATCGAAGCGCCCATCACCGCCAACTTTCGCGAGGGGCTGACGGTTCTGCAATATTTCATTTCCACCCACGGCGCCCGCAAGGGCCTGGCGGATACGGCGCTGAAGACCGCCAACTCGGGGTATCTGACCCGCCGGCTGGTGGACGTGGCCCAGGACTGCATCGTCCGGGAGGATGACTGCGGCACCAAGCAGGGATTGACCATCACCGCGCTGCTGGAAGGCAACGATGTGGTGGAGGCCTTGTCCGACCGGGTGCTGGGGCGGACACCGGTGATGGATGTGGTGGACCCCATCACCGACGAGACCCTGGCGCCGGCCGGGGAGATCCTGGACGAGGACGCGGTGGAGCGGATCGAGAATTCCAACGTGGAATCGATCCTGATCCGGTCACCCCTCACCTGCGAGACCGAACGGGGCGTGTGCATCGCCTGCTACGGCCGCGACCTGGCCCGGGGCACCAAGGTGACCGTGGGCGAGGCGGTGGGCGTGATCGCCGCCCAGTCCATCGGCGAGCCGGGCACCCAGTTGACCATGCGCACCTTCCACATCGGCGGCACCGCCTCACGGAAAGTGGAGCAGTCCTCCATGGAATCGGTGCATGGCGGGATCATCCAGTTCCACAACCTGGTGACGGTGAAAGACCGCAACGGGCGCCATGTGGTGTTGTCCCGCAACGGCGAGGTGACCATCCACGACGTGCGCCCCGGAGAAGGCGGGGGCGGCGACGGCAGTTCGGAACGGGGCCGGGAACGCGAGCGTCATCGGGTTCTCTACGGCAGCCGGATTTCGGTGGCCGATGGCGGCCGGGTGGAGAAGGGCGAAACCTTCGTGGAATGGGATCCCTTCTCCGCGCCGATCATCTCCGAGGTGGAGGGGGTGATCAAATACGGTGACCTGGTGGAGAACATCACCCTGCGGGAATTGATCGACGAGACCACCGGTCTGGCCAGCCGTGAAGTGACCGACTGGAAGAGCCAGGGCCGCAAGAGTGACATGCGTCCCCGATTGACCCTGAAGAATCCCGAGAGCGGGGAAACGGTGGTCCTGCCCAACGGCGCCCAGATCCGCTACTTCCTGCCGGTGGGCGCGGTGATCGTGGCCAACGAGGGCGACCATGTGATGGCCGGCGACATCATCGCCAAGGTGCCGCGGCAGACCTCCAAGACCCGCGACATCACCGGCGGTCTGCCCCGGGTGGTGGAGCTGTTCGAGGCCCGCAAGCCCAAGGAGTTCGCGATCATTTCCGAGAACGAGGGCGTGGTGACCTTCGGCAAGGATCTCAAGGGCAAACGGCGGGTGGTGGTCACCTCGGAGGATGGCGAGGCCCGGGAATATCTGCTGCCCAAGGGCAAGCAGTTGGCGGTCAACGAGGGGGACTACATCCGCCGCGGCGAACCGCTCATGGAAGGCAGCCCGGTGCCTCAGGATATTCTCAAGGTGCTGGGTCTGGAAGAGCTGTGTCGGTTCATGGTCAACGAGATCCAGGAGGTGTACCGGCTGCAGGGCGTGCGCATCAACGACAAGCACATCGAAGTGATCGTGCGCCAGATGCTGCAGAAGGTGGTGGTGGTGGATCCGGGCGATACCACCTTCATTGCCGGGGAATCGATCGAGAAGACCGATTTCGAGCGGGAGAACGCCAAGGCCAAGGCCCAGGGCAGTCGGCCGGCGACCTCGTTCCCGCTGCTGCTGGGGATCACCAAGGCGTCCCTCTCCACCCCGTCCTTCATCTCGGCGGCCTCCTTCCAGGAGACCACCCGGGTGTTGACCGAGGCGGCCATCTCCGGGCGGGCCGATTCCCTCAGCGGGCTCAAGGAGAACGTCATCGTCGGTCGGCTGATCCCGGCGGGAACCGGCCGGGCCGCGGCCTTGCTCAAGAGCAAACAGCGTCGGCGGACCCGCGAGGTGGCGTGATTCGGAGAAGCAATCGTCCGGCGACGGACTTGTGCAAAAAAAAGCAGGCCGTTTGTGAAAAAAAGGGTTGACTGGCGGCCACAAACGGTTAGATTAATGGGTTCCCCGGTGGGATGGTCTTCGAGCCCCGGGGAAGCGGAAATCTAAGGTGAGCGAGAGAGGCCGGAATGCCAACCGTCAATCAGTTGGTGCGCCAAGGGCGCAGGAAGCAGACTGACAAGAACAAGGTTCCCGCCATGGGAGCCTGTCCGCAGAAGCGCGGTGTCTGCACCCGGGTCTATACCACGACCCCAAAGAAGCCGAACTCGGCGCTGCGCAAGGTGGCCCGCGTGCGGTTGACCAACGGTCACGAGGTGACGGCCTACATCCCCGGAGAGAGCCATAATCTCCAGGAACATGCGGTGGTCCTGATTCGCGGAGGTCGCGTCAAGGACCTGCCTGGTGTGCGCTACCACATCCTGCGCGGCACCCTGGACACCCAGGGGGTGCAGGATCGGAAGCAGGGGCGGTCCAAGTACGGTGCCAAGCGGCCCAAGTAGGTTTCGGCGGATCCGACAGGAACGACAGGAGCGGTTCAGATGTCCAGGCGGCGCGAAGTGTCCAAGCGGGAGATCATTCCCGATCCGGTGTTTAGTGACAAGCTGATCACCAAATTCATGAACTGCCTCATGGTGGACGGAAAGAAATCCCTGGCCGAGCGTCTGCTCTACGGAGCCCTGGACATCGTGGGGGGCAAGACCAAGGACGACCCTCTCAAGGTCTTCAAGGAAGCCCTGGAGAATGCCCGGCCCGCGGTCGAGGTGCGCTCCCGCAGGGTTGGCGGCGCCACCTATCAGGTTCCGGTGGAAGTGCGCCCCAGTCGGCGGCAGACCCTGGCCATTCGGTGGCTGGTGGGGTACGCTCGGGCTCGTGGCGAAAAGACCATGCGGGAACGGCTGGCGGCCGAGTTGATGGATGCCGCTGCCGGGCGTGGCGCCACCATCAAGAAGAAGGAAGATACCCATCGCATGGCCGACGCCAACAAGGTGTTCGCGCACTATCGGTGGTAAAGTCGGATGCTGTAACCGTGGCGGCCGGAAAGCGGCTTCCAGCGGAGGAGGGTGGAGGGAGGTTTCCACCATCTATCGAGGGTACTCCGGGATGGTTCGCATCCCGAGACGTTCTTTGACAGGGGATGGCTGTGGCAAGGGAAGTCCCACTTTCGCGGGTGCGCAATATCGGCATCATGGCCCACATCGATGCCGGCAAGACCACGGTGACGGAGCGGATCCTTTATTATACGGGTCGGACGCACAAGATCGGCGAGGTGCATGACGGCACCGCCACCATGGACTGGATGGAGCAGGAGCAGGAACGCGGGATTACCATCACGTCGGCAGCCACCACCTGTTTCTGGCAGGATCATCGGGTCAACATCATCGATACCCCGGGCCATGTGGACTTCACCATTGAGGTGGAGCGGTCCCTGCGGGTTCTGGACGGCGCGGTCGCGGTGTTCTGTGCCGTGGGCGGCGTGCAGCCCCAGTCCGAAACCGTGTGGCGCCAGGCCAACCGGTATCGGGTGCCCCGCATCGCCTTCGTCAACAAGATGGACCGCATGGGGGCCAACTTCGAGCGGGTCCTGACGATGATGAAGGACCGGCTGGGCGCCAAGCCGCTGCCGATCCAATTGCCGGTGGGTTCGGAAGAGAAATTCAAGGGCATCGTAGACTTGGTGACCCGCAAAGCTTTGATGTATGATGAAGAATCCCTGGGAGACAAGTACGAGGAAGTCGCCATACCCGAGGATCTGGTCGATCAGGCCGAGGAAATGCGCCACGAGCTGCTGGAAACCGCCCTGGAGCAGGACGATGTGTTGATGGAGAAATATCTGGAAGGCGGCGAGATCAGCGACGATGAGTTGATGTCCTGCATCCGCAAGGGGGTTCTGAACAGCGCGTTTGTGCCCGTACTCTGCGGTGCGGCCTTTCGGAACAAGGGGGTGCAGCCGTTGTTGGACGCGGTGGTCAACTTTTTCCCCGCCCCCTCCGACACCCCCGAGGTGGAAGGCCTCAAGGTGGATTCGGACGAGGTGGTGAAGCGCAAGGCCGATGACAGCGAACCGTTTTCCGCCTTGGCCTTCAAGATCATGTCCGACCCGTTCGTCGGCACCTTGACCTTCTTCCGGGTTTACTCGGGAGTGCTGAACTCGGGGTCTTATGTGATCAACTCCGTCAAGGGGAAGAAGGAGCGGATCGGGCGCCTGTTGTTGATGCATGCCAACAAGCGGGAAGATGTCAAGGAAGCCCGGGCCGGGGATATCGTCGCTGCCGTGGGATTGAAGTATACCACCACCGGTGACACACTTTGCGATCCCGACAAGCAGCTGGTGCTGGAGCGGATGGAGTTTCCGGAACCGGTGATCTCCATCGCCATCGAACCCAAGACCAAAGGCGACCAGGAACGCATGGGCGTGGCTTTGGGACGACTGGCCCAGGAGGATCCTTCCTTCCGGGTGCAGATCGACCACGAAACCAACCAGACCATCATCTCCGGCATGGGTGAATTGCACCTGGAGATCCTGGTGGACCGGATGCTCAGGGAATTCAAGGTGGATGCCAACGTGGGCAAGCCCCAGGTGGCCTACCGGGAGACCCTGACCAAGACGGTGGAAGTGGAAGGCAAGTTCGTCCGGCAGAGCGGTGGTCGCGGCCAGTTCGGTCATGTTTGGCTGCGGATCGAACCCAACGAGCCGGGTGGCGGGTTCGAGTTTCTCGACGAAATTCGGGGCGGTGTGGTGCCCAGGGAATATATCCCGGCGGTGGGCAAGGGCATCGAGGAAGCCATGCGGTCCGGCGTGAAGGCCGGCTACCCGGTGGTCGATATCAAGGTCGCCCTGATCGACGGGTCCTACCATGAGGTGGACTCCTCCGAAATGGCCTTCAAGGTGGCCGGCTCCATGGGGTTCAAGGAAGGCAGCCAGAAAGCCGGTCCGGTCCTCCTGGAACCAGTCATGTTTGTCGAGGTCGAGATGCCCGAGGAATACATGGGGGACATCATCGGCGATCTCAACTCTCGCCGGGGACAGATCCAGGGGATGGAGGCGGTGGGTACCGGGCAGGTGGTCAAGGCCATGGTGCCGCTGGCCGGCATGTTCGGTTACGCCACGGACTTGCGGTCCATGACCCAGGGCCGTGCCACCTTCACCATGGAGTTCCATCACTACGAGCAGGTGCCGGAAAGCGTTGCCCAGGAAATCGTGGCCAAGGTGAAAGGGTAGGAGACAGACCATGTCCAAAGCCAAATTCGAACGCACCAAACCCCACGTCAACGTCGGGACCATCGGCCATGTGGACCATGGCAAGACCACGCTGACCGCCGCGATCACGAAAGTGCTGTCGCAGAAGGGCGGCGCGGAGTTCATGGCCTACGATCAGATCGACGCGGCGCCGGAGGAGCGGGAGCGGGGGATCACCATTTCCACCGCCCATGTGGAATACCAGACGGCGGCCCGGCACTATGCCCATGTGGACTGCCCCGGGCACGCGGACTACATCAAGAACATGATCACCGGCGCGGCCCAGATGGACGGGGCGATCCTGGTGGTGTCGGCGGCGGACGGCCCCATGCCCCAGACCCGGGAGCATATTCTCCTGGCGCGTCAGGTGGGTGTGCCGGCGCTGGTGGTGTACATGAACAAGGCGGATCAGGTGGACGATCCGGAGCTGCTGGAACTGGTGGAGCTGGAAGTCCGGGAGCTGCTGAGCAAGTACGACTTTCCCGGGGACGAGATTCCCATCGTGGTGGGGTCGGCCCTCAAGGCGTTGGAGGGGGACACCAGCGAGATGGGTTCCGGATCCATCGAGAAGCTGATGGATGCGGTGGACAAGAGCATTCCCCAGCCCAACCGGCCGCTGGATGGACCGTTTTTGCTGCCCATTGAGGACGTGTTCACGATCTCCGGCCGCGGCACGGTGGTGACGGGACGGGTGGAGCGGGGCATCGTCAAGGTGGGCGACTCGGTGGAGATCGTCGGCATCCGCGACACCACGACCACCACCTGCACCGGGGTGGAGATGTTCCGCAAGCTGCTGGACCAGGGCCAGGCGGGAGACAACATCGGCGTGCTGCTGCGGGGCACCAAGCGGGAAGAGGTGGAGCGCGGTCAGGTTCTGGCCAAGCCCGGCTCGATCACGCCCCACACCAGGTTCAAGGCGGAATGCTACATTCTGACCAAGGAAGAAGGTGGACGGCACACGCCGTTTTTCACCAACTATCGGCCCCAGTTCTACTTCCGGACCACCGACGTGACCGGCATTCTGAAGCTGCCCGAGGGGACGGAGATGGTGATGCCTGGGGACAACGTGTCCATGGAAGTCGATCTGATCAACCCGATCGCCATGGAGCAGGGATTGCGATTCGCCATCCGCGAGGGTGGCCGCACGGTGGGGGCCGGTGTGGTCTCCGAAATCATCGAATGATGGCCGGGTCGAAGCAAGACCAGGCAGCCGGGGTGACTTTGGATGGATAACCAGAAGATTCGTATTCGGTTGAAGGCGTTCGACCATCGGATTCTTGATCAGTCCACCGGGGAAATCGTTCAGACGGCCCGGCGGACTGGAGCCGAGATCCGCGGTCCGATCCCGTTGCCGACCAAGATCAACCGTTACACGGTGCTGCGCTCGCCCCATGTGGACAAGAAGTCCCGGGAGCAGTTCGAGATTCGCACCCACAAGCGCTTGATCGATATCGTCAACCCGACACCCCAGACGGTGGATGCGTTGATGAAACTGGACCTGGCAGCCGGGGTCAACGTCGAAATCAAGCTGTAGGGCCATGGCTCTGGGGCGGAATCGCCGAACCACCGGGTGGATGACAGGCCGGCGGGTGGACGACAGGCTGGGTTGAGAGAAGAAGGATATTGGAATGCGTACAGGGCTTATTGGACGCAAGCTGGGCATGACCCAGATTTTCAGTGAGGACGGTCAGCGCCTGCCCGTGACCCTGTTGCAGGTGGGTCCCTGCCGGGTGGTGACCACCAAGACCACTGAGAAACATGGCTACGAGGCGGTGCAACTGGGCTTCGAGGAGGCCAAATCCTCCCGGGTCAACAAGCCCCAGCGGACCGAGTTCGCCAAGGCCGGCGTGCCTCCCCAGAGGGTCTTGCTGGAGTTCCGGGTCAACGATGCCTCCGGGTATCAGGTGGGGCAGACCCTGACCGCCGACTACTTCCAGGTGAACGGCCTGGTGGATATCGCGGGGCGGACCATCGGTCGGGGCTTTGCCGGCGTCATGAAACGCTGGGGGTTCAAGGGCGGCAACGCCAGCCATGGTGCCCACAAGGTCCACCGCAGTCCCGGCTCCATCGGCCAGAACCAGTCGCCGGGGCGGGTCTACAAGAACAAGAAGATGGCCGGCCATATGGGGGATGCCCGTGTGACCGTGCAGAACCTCAGGATCACCAACGTGGATGCCGAAAAGCACCTGTTGGCGGTGATGGGCAGCGTACCCGGACCGGCCGGCTCGGTGGTCACCGTCCGGGACGCCGTCAAGAAGGTCGAGCAGAGCGGGAATGACCAGAAATGATCGACTATCCTGTCAAGGACGCCAATAACCAGGAGCAGCGCCGGGTCGCCTTGAGCGAGGAGGCCTTCGGCAAGGCGGTGCGCCCCGACCTGCTGGCTATGGCGGTCCGTTACCAGATGGCCAAGCGGCGCTCCGGCAACGCCTCCACCAAGACCCGGGGGCAGGTGCGGGGCGGCGGCCGCAAGCCCTATCGGCAGAAGGGCACCGGCAACGCGCGGCAGGGCACCATTCGGGCCCCCCAGTTTCGGACCGGCGGCATCGTCTTCGGCCCCCATCCCCGGGACTATGCCCACAAGCTGTCGAAGCGGGTGCGGCGGTTGGCCCTGCAGACCGCTCTGTCCGCCAAGCGGGAGGCCCAGGAACTGATCCTGGTTGCCGATCTCGGCCTGGAGGGGATCAAGACCAAGGCGTTGCAGGCCATTCTCAAGCGGCTGGATGTCACGGGCAGCGTCCTGATTGTCATCGCTGCGGCGGATGACAAGGTGGAGCTGTCGGCCCGGAACATCCCCGGCGTCAGCGTCATCCGTCCCGAAGGGGTCAACGTCCATGATCTGCTGTGGCACGAGAAGGTGATCCTCACCGAGGCCGCCCTGCAGAAGATCGAGGAGAGGCTGGGATGAGTGACGCGCTGATCCTGTACAAGGTCCTGGAAGGACCCATGGTCACAGAAAAGACCACCCAATGCCTCGAAAAGGGCAATCAGGTGGTGTTCCGGGTGGCCACCTGGGCCAACAAACGGCAGATCAAGGCGGCGGTGGAGAAGTTCTTCAAGGTCACCGTGCTGGCGGTCCGGACCCAGAATGTGAAGGGCAAGACCAAGCGGTTCGGCAAGCTGATCGGCCGCCGCAAGGACTGGAAGAAGGCCGTGGTCCGTCTCCCGGAGGGCCAGTCCATAGAACTCTTCGACAAGGGCTGAACGGCCGCGCGGAGCTTTTGAGATGGCATTGAAACATTACAACCCCACCTCGCCTGCCAAACGTCAGCATGTGTCGGTGGACTATTCCGGCCTGTCCAGGGAAGGCCCCGAACGCAGCTTGATTCGGGTTCTGCATTCCAAGGGGGGGCGCAACAGCTACGGCCGAGTGACCGTGCGCCATCAGGGCGGCGGGCACAAACGGCGCTACCGGGTGATCGACTTCAAACGGGACAAGTACGACGTGCCCGGAACGGTCTCCCGGCTGGAATACGATCCGAACCGGACGGCGTTCATCGCCCTGGTGGTGTACGCGGACGGGGAAAAGCGGTATATTCTGGCTCCCCAGAGGTTGCAGGTGGGGGACACGGTGGTTTCCCGACGCGTCGCGGGCATGGTGGACATCAAACCCGGCAATGCCATGCCGCTGCGCATCATGCCCATCGGTACGGTGATCCATAACGTCGAGATGAAGCCCCTGAAGGGGGCCCAGTTGGCCCGCACGGCCGGCGCATCGGTGCAGCTGATGGGTAAGGAAGGGAAATACGCCCAACTGCGGCTGCCCTCCGGGGAAATGCGCATGGTGCTGCTGGACTGTCTGGCCACGGTGGGGATGGTATCCAACCCGGATCACGGCAACATCAATCTGGGCAAGGCTGGGCGGGTGCGGTGGATGGGCAAGCGCCCCACGGTGCGCGGTGTGGCCATGAACCCCATCGATCACCCCCATGGCGGTGGCGAGGGTCGCACCTCTGGCGGTCGGCACCCCGTGAGTCCCTGGGGTCTGCCCACCAAGGGCAAGAAGACCCGCAATCGGAAGAAACCGTCGGGTCGCCTGATCATGCGCCGGCGACGCTGATCGGCAGCCGGGAAGGGGCCTCAAGGCTTCCCCATCCATCAGAGTTGAGGTGAGTCGTGGCACGGTCAATCAAGAAGGGTCCGTTTTTCGATGGGTTTCTGCTCAAGAAGGTCGAGAAGCTGAGCAGCGACGGACGGAAGGAGTTGATCAAGACCTGGTCGAGGCGTTCGACCGTCATCCCGGAATTTGTGGGTTACACATTCGGGGTTCACAACGGGCGGAAGTTCATTCCCGTGCTGGTGACAGAAAACATGGTGGGCCACAAGCTGGGAGAATTCTCCCCCACCCGGACCTACCATGGGCACGGGTCGGACAAGAAGACCCGCCGTTAGGACGAGGTGAGGAAGGATGGAAAACCAAGCCGTTGCCCGGACCCGCAACCTTCGTGTTTCGCCTTACAAGGCGCGCCTGGTGGTGGACCAGATCCGTGGTCTGAACGTCGATAATGCCTTGCAGCTCCTGACTTTTTCCAAGAAGCGGGTGGCTGCTGCCATCAAGACAACCCTGGCCTCGGCCATAGCCAACGCGGAAAACAATCTGGGTCTGGATGTGGACACCCTGGTGGTCTCCCAGGCCTATGTGGACGAAGGATCGATGCTCAAGAGGTTTCGCCCACGGGCCCGGGGACGGGCCTTCCGGATCCTCAAGCGATCCTCCCACATCACCGTGGCCGTGCGGCCGCGCGGGGGGGAAGAGTGATCATGAACCACCACCGGCTCAGCCAGTATTAAGAGGACAACGCGCAATGGGGCAAAAGGTACATCCCACAGGCTTCAGGCTGGGCAACACCAAGACCTGGGACACCCGGTGGTATGCAGACAAGGCGTTCGGACCCCAGCTGGTCGAGGATGTCAAACTGCGGGCCTGGCTGAAGAAGCGGTTGGAACATGCCAGCGTTTCCAGGATTGTCATCGAACGACCGGCCAAGATGGCCCGGATCAACATTCACTCGGCCCGGCCCGGCATCATCATCGGCAAGAAGGGCACGGATATCGAGAAGCTGAAGAACGACATCCGGCGCGAGGTCAAAACCGAGGTCCAGATCAACATCGTCGAGGTGCGCAAGCCCGAGGCGGAAGCGCAGTTGATTGCCGAGAACGTCGCCCAGCAGCTGGTGCGGCGGGTTGCTTTCCGCCGCAGCATGAAGCGGGCGGTCACCTCGGCCATGCGTCTGGGGGCCAAGGGCATTCGCATCAACTGCGCCGGCCGACTGGGTGGCGGCGAGATTGCCCGTACCGAATGGTACCGGGAAGGTCGGGTGCCCCTGCATACGCTGCGGGCCGACATCGACTTCGGGTTCGCTCAGGCCAAGACCACCTACGGGATCATTGGGGTCAAGGTCTGGGTCTACAAGGGCGAGGTTACCGACAAGGAACCCCATTGATCGGTCTCCAATGATGACCGTGGAAGTCGCGAGGCGGCTTCTATCGGTGGAGGGTGGAGGGAGGCCTTTGTCCCGGGAGCCGAGCCGCCGTCCGCGGCGGACAGTGGGATGCGGGTCGTTGCAAGAATTGCACAGGATTGAAGAACCATGTTGCTGCAGCCCAAGAAGACGAAATACCGTAAAGCCCACAAGGGGCGGATTCACGGTTTGGCCTATCGCGGGGCGGATTTGACCTTTGGATCGTTCGGGCTCAAGGCCATGCGGGCCGGGCGGATCACTGCTCGCCAGATCGAGGCCGGCCGGCGGGCCATGACCCGGCACATCAAACGCGGCGGTCGGGTTTGGATCCGGATTTTTCCGGATGTGCCGGTCTCCAAGAAACCGCCGGAGGTGCGGCAAGGCAAGGGCAAGGGCAATCCGGAGTTCTGGATCGCCCGGGTCAAGGCCGGGCGGATTCTGTATGAGATGGATGGGGTGACCGAGGCGTTGGCCCGGGAAGCCATGGCCTTGGCCGGAGCCAAGTTTCCGATTCCGACCAGGTTCGTCAGCCGGGCCGGAGGTGTGCTATGAAGGCCGAGGAATTGCGGGGAATGGCTGAGGGCGCCCTGAAGGAGAAGTTGGAGGAGCTGCATCAGCAGGCCATGAACATGCGCTTTCAACAGGCCGTGGGTCAGATGGAGAACACGTCCCAGGTGCGCAACGTGCGTCGGGATATCGCCCGGATCAGGACCATTCTCGGCGAGCGGGCTCGCAGTGGACAGGAGGGCTGAGACATGGCCAAGCGGATCATGCAGGGTGTCGTGGTCAGCGACAAGATGGACAAGACGGTGGTGGTGCGGGTGGAACGGCGCTTCGCCCATCCCCTTTACGGAAAAACGGTGCGGCGCTCCAAGAAGTATTACGCCCATGACCAGGACAATGTTTGCAAGGTCGGGGATCTGGTGCGCATCGAGGAATGCCGTCCCCTGAGCAGAACCAAAAAATGGACGGTCATCGATCATACGGCTGTGGCCGTGGATCAATAAGAGCGGGTGCCCCATGATTCAGGTTCGAACCCTGTTGGAGGTGGCGGATAATTCTGGTGCCAAGAAGGTGCAATGCATCAAGGTACTGGGGGGATCCAAGCATCGTTACGCCAGCCTGGGCGATGTGATCGTGGTCGCCATCAAGTCGGCCATGCCCCGGGGCAAGGTGAACAAGGGAGATGTGGCCCGAGCAGTGGTGGTCCGCACCCGCAAGGAGGTGGGCCGTCCCGACGGCAGCTACATCCGGTTCGACACCAATGCCGCGGTCCTGATCAATCCCCAGGGGGAACCCATCGGCACCCGCATCTTCGGGCCGGTGACCCGGGAACTGCGGGCCAAGAACTACATGAAGATCGTTTCTTTGGCCCCCGAGGTACTTTAAGGTTTCAGCCATCATGAAGAAGCAACGATTCCGCACCAGCCTGCGCAAGGGCGACCAGGTGGTGATCATCGCCGGCAAGGAAAAGGGCAAGCAGGGAGAGATTCTGCGGGTGCTGCCCAAGAAGAATGCCCTGCTGGTGGCCAAACTCAACATGGTCAAGCGCCATACCAAGCCGAGCCGGGGCAATGAAGGCGGGATTGTGGACAAGGAGGCCCCCATCCACATTTCCAACGTCATGATCCTCGATCCCGATACCGGCAAGGGCGCCCGGATCGGCAAGAAGGTTCTTGAGGATGGCCGCAAGGTTCGGGTGGCCTGTGGTTCCGGGGAAGTACTCGACAGCTGAGGTGGATGAGGACGACGCATGGCCAGGCTGAAAGAGCTTTACGAGAAGGAGATTGTGCCGGCCCTCATGAAGGAGTTCGGCTACAAGAACATCATGCAGGTGCCACGGCTGGAAAAGGTGGTGCTGAACATGGGGGTCGGGGAGGCCACCGTGGACAAGAACCTGCTCCAGGGGGCGGTGAAGGACATGACCGCCATTTCGGGGCAGAAGGTGGTCCTGACCAAGGCGCGCAAGTCCGTGGCCGGCTTCAAACTGCGGCAAGGGATGAACATCGGCTGCCGGGTGACACTGCGGCGGCGGCGGATGTATGAATTTCTCGACCGCCTGATCAATGCCGCCCTGCCGCGGGTGCGGGACTTCCGCGGAATCTCCGGCAAGTCGTTCGACAGCCGGGGGAACTTCGCCCTGGGGATCAAGGAACAGATCATTTTCCCCGAGGTCAACTACGACAAGGTGGACGCCGTTCGCGGACTGGATATCGTGATCGTCACCAGCGCCCGGACCGACGCCGAAGCCAAGGCCTTGTTGCGCGGTTTTCAAATGCCGTTTCGAAATTGAGTTCCGAGGAATTGGCAGATGGCAAAGAAATCATTGATCGCCAAGTGCAAGCGTAAGCCCAAGTTCAAGGTGCGCGCCTACAATCGGTGTCAGCGTTGCAGCCGCCCCCGGGCCTACCTGCGCAAGTTCACCATGTGTCGGATCTGCGTGCGGGAACTGGCGTTGCGTGGTGAGATTCCGGGCATCATCAAGGCCTCCTGGTAACGGACGGAGCGTTAAAGACATGGGAATGACTGACCCGATCAGCGACATGCTGACTCGCATCCGCAACGCCCAGGCGGTGCGCAAGGACCGGATCGACGTACCGGCTTCCAAGATGAAGGAACGGATTGCCCGGATCCTGATGGAAGAGGGCTATTTGGCCAGTGTCGAAACCATCACGCCCGCAACCGGTTGGCCGATGATTCGTCTGGGTCTCAAATACTACAAGAACCGTCCCGCCATTGAGAAGATCAGGCGGATTTCCCGGCCTGGCCAGCGGCGCTACCACGGCCGGAACGCGATTCCAAAGATCAACCAGGGTCTGGGAATGACCATCCTGTCCACCAGCAAGGGGGTGCTGTCCAGCCGCCAGGCCCGGAAACTCGGGGTGGGTGGAGAGCTGCTCTGTTTGGTGTTCTGAAGAGGCGCGAGCCATGTCCAGAGTCGGTAAGAAGCCGGTCCCTCTGCCCAGTGGGGTGGAAGTCAGGATCGACAATCACACGGTGACCGTGAAGGGCAAGCTGGGGCAATTGACCCAGACGTTCTCCGACGGCGTGGCGATCAAGCAGGAAGGGCATGACCTGACTGTCGCCCTCCTGCGCGAGGACCGCCAGGGACGGGCCTTGTGGGGCCTGACCCGGAGCCTGCTCCACAACATGGTGACCGGTGTGACCACCGGGTTCACCAAGAAGATGGAGATCAACGGCGTCGGCTATCGCGCCGCCGTGGAGGGGCGTGTTCTCAAGCTGACCCTCGGGTATTCTCATCCGGTCAACTTCATGTTGCCGGCGGGGATCAGCGTGACGGTGGAAAAGAACACCTCGTTGACCTTGAGCGGCATCGACCGTCAACTTTTAGGCCAGACCTGCGCGGATATCCGCAAGTATCGGCCCCCGGAGCCCTACAAGGGCAAGGGGATCCGGCTTGCCGATGAGGTAATCCACCGCAAGGAAGGCAAGAAGAAATAGAAGGGGAGCGGTCCATGGCCAAAGACCGGAACAAGGCGAAAAAGACTCGGGCCCGGCGGGTACGCTACAAGATCCGCCAGGTGGGCAGCGGCCACCCGCGGCTGTCCGTCTTTCGCAGTGCCCGTCACATCTACGCCCAGATCATCGACGACACCCAGGGCCGCACCCTGGTTTCCGCCTCCACCTTGGAGAAGGAAGTGCGCGAGCAGATGGCGAACGGGGGCAACAAGGAGGCGGCCGCCGAAGTCGGCAAGCGGCTGGCGGAGAAGGCCCGGGCCGCGGCCATCGAAACGGTGGTCTTCGATCGGGGCAGTTTCCGCTATCATGGGCGCGCCAAGGCCCTGGCCGATGCGGCCCGGGAAGGCGGATTGAAATTCTGAGCTGGGCAACAGCGGCCCCAGGGCCGGCAGGTGGGAGTCGTCATGTCGAACGCACGTCGCAACGCCTCGGAAAATTGGCAGAACGAGGATCTGATCGAGAAACTGGTGGTCATCACCCGCACCGCCAAGGTGGTGAAGGGTGGCAGCCGGTTCAACTTTTCCGCCATCGTGGTGGTCGGGGACGGCAAGGGCCGGGCCGGGTACGGTCTGGGCAAGGCCAAGGAGGTTCCCGAGAGCATCCGCAAGGCCACCGACCGGGCGAAGAAATCCATGGTGGAAGTCTCCATCAAGGACGGACGCACCATCCACCATGACATGACCGGCAAGTTCGGTTCCGGACGGGTGGTCCTGCGGCCGGCCGCGCCGGGTACCGGCATCATCGCCGGCGGCGCCATGCGGCCCATCTTCGAGGCCCTGGGCATCCGGGATGTCCTGGCCAAGTCCATCGGCAGCTCCAACCCGCACAACCTGATCAAGGCCACCTTCGCGACCCTGTTGTCCATCCGGTCGCCGGAAGATGTGGCGGCCAAGCGCGGTCTGCCGATCAAACGGGTCCGGTCCTGAGCGACCCTGAAGCGCACTTGGCTTTCATGGGATGTGCGGGTGGAGAAAGCGAGAAGAACCATGGCGAACAGCTTGAAACTCAAACTGGTGCGGTCCCCCTACGGACGGCCTGAAAAACAGCGGAAGGTCCTGGCATCCCTGGGACTGACCAGAATGAACCGGGTGCGCGAACTGCCGGACAACCCCGCCATTCAGGGGATGATCTTCAAGGTGCAGCATCTGGTGCAGATCGTTGATTGAGGATTGAGGATCCACGGCCATGAGATTGAACCAACTCCCTGCCGTTCCCGGCACCCATCAGCAGCCCAAGCGCAAGGGGCGCGGCTATGCCACGGGCAACGGGAAGACCGCCGGCCGTGGTGTCAAGGGCCAGAAGGCCCGTTCCGGAGGCTACCACAAGGTGGGCTTCGAAGGCGGCCAGATGCCCCTGCAGCGGCGCCTGCCCAAGCATGGCTTCAAGAACCATTTCCGGGTCAGCTATCAGCTGGTATCGGTGGGCGATCTGGAGGCCAAATTCGACGCCGGCGCCGAGGTGACGGTGGCGACCCTGCGGGAGAAGCGCCTGCTCAACAGACTGCGCCTGGACGGGATCAAGCTGCTGGGTGATGGGGAGCTGACCAAGGCCCTCACGGTCATCGTGGACCGGGCTTCCCGCTCGGCCGTGGCCAAGGTGGAGCAGGCCGGCGGCAAGGTGATTTTGCCAGCGGTGCCGGCTGACGAGCCTGACCAACCGACCTCTGCTGAAGCCGCTGGAGCGTGACACCGCCCAATGGCCGCCACTGACTCACAGATGCCGTTTGGCGGAATCGCCAATCTGGGGAAAATTCCCGAGCTGCGCAAGCGGATCCTGTTTACCCTGGGGATGCTCATCGTTTACCGGATCGGTGCCCATGTGCCCACCCCGGGGATCGATCCCAACGCCCTGGCGGCGTTTTTTGCCCAGCAGCAGGGCACCCTGCTGGGAATGTTCAACATGTTCTCCGGCGGGGCGCTGTCGCGGTTGACGGTCTTCGCCCTGGGGATCATGCCCTACATCTCGGCCTCCATCATCCTGCAACTGATGACCGCCGTGGTTCCCCAGCTGGAATCCCTCAAGAAGGAGGGGGAATCCGGTCGGCGCAAGATCAACCAGTACACCCGCTACGGCACCATTGGTCTGTCGCTGTTCCAGGGCTTTGGCATTGCCTACGGCCTGGAGTCGATGCAGGCCGGCGGCATGCCGGTGGTGGTGGATCCGGGCTGGGGCTTTCGGCTCATGACGGTGCTGACCCTGACGGCTGGCACGGCCTTCATCATGTGGGTCGGCGAACAGATCACCGCCCGGGGAATCGGCAACGGCATCTCCCTGATCATTTTTGGCGGCATTGTGGCCAACCTGCCGGTGGCCCTGGCCAATACGCTGCAACTGGCCCGCACCGGTGACCTGCAGCCGCTGTTCGTATTGTTCCTGCTGGTGATGTCCATCGCCGTGACCGCCTTCATCATCTTCATGGAGCGGGCCCAGCGGCGCATCACGGTCCAATACGCCAAACGGCAGGTGAGCGGCCGGCGCATGGTGGGGGGGGAGCAGACCCATCTGCCCCTGAAGATCAATACCTCGGGGGTGATTCCGCCCATTTTTGCCAGCTCCATCATTCTGTTCCCGGTGACCATCGCGAATTTCGCCCCCTGGGACGGTCTCAAGACCTTGGCATCCTATCTGTCCCCGGGGCAGATTCCCTATATGGTCTTTTATACCCTGGCCATCATTTTTTTCTGTTTCTTTTATACGGCCATCGTCTTCAATCCCGACGAAACCGCGGACAATCTGCGCAAGTATGGCGGGTTCATCCCCGGCATCCGCCCCGGCAAGCGCACCGCCGAATATCTGGACAAGATCCTTACCCGCTTGACCGTCGTGGGCGCGTTCTATGTGGCATCGGTCTGTTTGTTGCCTGAGATCCTGATTTCAAATTACAATGTCCCGTTCTACTTTGGCGGGACATCCATGTTGATCGTGGTGGGCGTGACCATGGATACCGCCGCCCAGATCCAATCCTTCCTGATCAGTCGCCAGTACGAGGGTCTGATGAAGAAAGCCAGGATCAAGGGGCGTCGTTGAGCGACAATTTCCGAGTGACGGTGGCGCCTGCCGCGGTCCGGTGCGGGCGTGGCCACCGCTGGAACAGCCTGGCCGCATCGGACCCCCGATCTGCCGGGGGCGGCCGGAAGGAAGGAGAGACGGCATGAAAGTCCGTGGGTCGGTTAAGAAGATGTGCAAGGACTGCAAGATCGTCCGGAGAAAAGGCGTGGTCCGGATCATCTGCAGCAAACATCCGAAGCACAAACAGAGACAAGGTTGAAGTGATCGAACGGCGAACGGCCTCCCCGACTCCCCATGCGGGGAACGGTGGCGGCCCATTCCCTTGGAGGCTATGACGTGGCCCGAATTGCTGGAGTCAACATCCCCGTTAACAAGCGGCTCGAGGTGGCCCTGACCTACATTTATGGCATCGGGCGCCACACCTCGCTGCGGATTGCCGCCAAGGCCGGGGTCAGTCCCGATCTGCGCGTCAATCAGCTTTCGGATGCCGAAGTTGCCAAGCTGCGGGCCATCATCGACAACGAGCTCATCGTGGAAGGCGACCTGCGCCGGCAGGTGGGCATGAACACCAAACGGCTCATGGACCTCGGATGCTACCGCGGCCTGCGCCACCGCCGGGGGCTGCCCACCCGGGGGCAACGGACCCACACCAACGCCAGAACCCGCAAGGGACCGCGCAAACCCGTCGCCGGCAAGAAGGGTTGATAGAGGAGCTTGACGATGAACAAGGCCCAAAAGACTGCCCGGGTGCGCCGGCGGGAACGGAAAAACATTTCCAACGGCATCGCTCACATCCGGTCCACCTTCAACAACACGCTGATCACCATCACCGATCCCTCCGGGAACGTCGTGTCATGGGGGTCCTCCGGGGCCCAGGGATTCAAGGGGTCGCGCAAGTCCACCCCCTTTGCCGCCCAGATGGCCGCCGAAAACGCCGGACGCAAGGCGATGGAGCATGGGATGCGCAACCTGGAAGTGCGTTTGAAGGGTCCGGGCTCCGGTCGTGAATCCGCCCTGCGGGCGTTGGCCAGTGTCGGTTTCAACATCGCCACTGTGCAGGATGTCACCCCCATTCCCCACAACGGCTGCCGCCCTCCCAAACGTCGGCGGGTCTGAACGGTCGGTTCCGAATCATCTGGGAGAGAATCTCGAACATGGCTCGTTATCTTGGATCCAAGTGCCGCATCTGCCGTCGGGAGGCCACCAAGCTGTTCCTGAAAGGCGAAAAGTGTTACTCCGACAAATGCGCCATCGAGCGGCGCAACTACGTCCCTGGTCAACATGGACAGCGCCGCCGCAAGGTTTCCGACTATGGAGTCCACTTGCGCGAAAAGCAGAAGATCAAGCGGACCTACGGATTGCTGGAAAAACAGTTCCATAACCTGTTCGAAAACGCCGAACGCAAGCGGGGCATCACGGGTGAAACCCTGCTCGCCCTGCTGGAGCGGCGGCTGGACAACGTGGTCTTCCGCATGGGATTTTCGGCCTCCCGCTCCGAGGCGCGCCAGATCGTCAGCCACAAGCAGATCCTGGTGAACGGCCGCACCGTCAACATTCCCTCCTACCTGTTGCGGCCGGGCGACAAGGTGTCCATCGCCCCGCGGGGTCGTGATCATCTGCGCATCAAGGCGGCGATGGACCATGCCAAGACCCGTGGCCTGCCCAGTTGGCTCGAACTGGACATGGACAAGCTCGCCGGGGTGTTCCAGCAGATACCCGACCGCAGCGATTTGCCCACGGACTTCAATGAAAACCTGATCGTGGAGCTTTACTCCAAGTAACTTTGATGGATGGGGGAGGCCTCCCTCCACCCTCCACCGATGGAAGCCGCTTCCCGGCTTCCACGGTAACCCCTTTGGGTCAGGGAATTCAGATGGACAGGAACTGGACGGAACTGATAAAGCCCCGCACCATCGAGATGGTCGGCGAGGGCGATCTGTCACGCAAGGCCACCCTGATCGCCGAACCTCTGGAGCGGGGCTATGGTACCACGCTGGGCAATGCCCTGCGTCGGGTGCTGTTGTCGTCACTGCAGGGGGCTGCCGTGACCTCGGTGCGGATCGAGGGGGTGCTGCATGAATTTTCCAGCATCCCCGGGGTGTTGGAGGATGTCACCGACATCATTCTCAACATCAAGGAACTGGCCCTGCGGCTCAATGGCGTTGGTCCCAAAACCATCTACCTCAATGCCGAGGGCGAAGGAGTGGTGAAGGCACGGAACATCGAGACCGGGCACGACATCGAAGTCTTGAATCCCGACCATCACATCGCCACCCTCAACAAGAGCGGCAAGCTCAACATGACCTTGACCGTCAATTCCGGCAAGGGCTATGTGCGGGCCGCCCAGGCCCGGGAAGACGAGGAGTCCACCATCGGGGAAATTCCGGTGGACGCCAGCTTCAATCCGGTCAAGCGGGTCGCCTACCGGGTGGAGAATGCCCGGGTGGGGCAGCAGACCGACCACGACCGTCTGGTCATGGACATCGAAACCAATGGCGTGGTCACCCCGGAGGATGCCTTGGCCCTGGCCGCCAAGATCCTCCAGAACCAGCTCAACCGGTTCATCAATTTCGAGGATATGCCGGTTCAGGAAAATCGGGACGAGGATGCGGGCCCCAAATGGAACCCCAACCTGTTCCGCAAGGTGGATGAGCTGGAACTTTCGGTCCGGTCGGCCAACTGTCTCAAGAACGACGATATCGTCTACATTGGCGATCTGGTCCAGAAGACCGAGGCCGAAATGCTCAAGACACCCAATTTCGGACGCAAATCCTTGAATGAAATCAAGGAAGTGCTGGACGAGATGAACCTGACCCTGGGCATGACCCTGGACAATTGGCCGCCTGAGAACATCGACGAGCTGTCTCGGCAGTTCGAAGAGGAAAATATCTAGAGAGGGCCCCATGAGACATCGCAAGAGCGGCCGCAAGCTGAACAGGGACTCGGACCATCGCAAGGCCCTGATCGGCAATCTGCTGGGTAGTCTGTTGCGTCACGAGCGCATCGAGACCACCGAACCCAAGGCCAAGGAACTGCGGCGCTACGCCGACCGGATGATCACCCTGGGCAAACAGGGCAGCTTGCATGCCCGACGCCAGGCATTGCGGGTGATTCGGGACAAGGAAATCGTCCACAAGCTGTTTGCGGACATCGGCCCCCGCAACGCCAGCCGGCCTGGCGGTTATACCCGGGTGCTGAAGACCCGTTATCGCTATGGCGATTGCGCTCCCATGGCTCTGATCGAGCTGGTGGAGCGGGTTGCGCCTGTCAAGGATGCCTGATCCGGCCATGGGTTGGGTTCTCGGATGATCGGGGGGCCTTCGTCAGGAGGTCCCCCGAGGCATGTGTGGGGTCCGGCGCGGCGCTTGGTTGCCCGGGTCCCCAGGGGTAACCGCCCCAGGGGTAACCGCCCCAGGGGCAACCGATGGAATCCGGGAAGCGGCTTTCATCGGCGGAGGGTGGAGGGAGGCTTCCCCCATCCAGTCAGGGCCATGCCGACCGGATGCGCTGACGGCCAACTTTTTCCCGTGATTCTGCTGACGGATTTTGGTCAGTCCGATCCCTATGTGGGGCAGGTGAAGGGGGTGTTGCACCGGCTTTGTCCCGGGGCCGCTTGCATTGATCTCTCCCATGACTTGGCGCCCTTCGATGTCGTCGCCGGCGCCTGGCTCATCGATCGTTGTCGGCCCCATATGCCGGAGTCGGCGGTGTGGTTGTGCGTGGTCGATCCCGGGGTGGGGAGCGCGCGGCGCATTCTGGCCGCTGCCCGGGGCCGGACCCGCATGGTCGGCCCCGACAACGGGCTGCTGTCGGCCTTTCTGCGGGAGCCGGACTGCCGGGTGGTGGCGGTGGACTGTGCGCCCTATGCCGGGGCGGCGGCCACCTTCCATGGCCGGGACATCATGGCCCCGGTGGTGGGACGCCTGCTGCGGGGCGCAGCCCTGGAGTCCCTGGGCGCTCCCGTCGGGGATCCTGTGCTGCTGGACGGGCCGGGCTGGGAGCAGACCGGGTCGGGGGCCTGGCGAACCCGGGTGATGCTGGTGGATCGTTACGGCAATCTGGTCACCGGCCTGCCGGCCGCGGCCATGTCAGCGGCTGGGGCCGCCGTGCAGGGCTGGGTGGAACAGCAGCCGTGCGGTGCGTTGGCCATCACCTTTGCCGCCTTGCCCGAAGGGGCCGCGGGGATGGTCCTTGGGGGCTTCGGGACCCTGGAGGTGGTGGTCAATCGGGGCAGCGCGGCCCGGAGGTTCGGAGTGGGCGCCGGGGCGGAGGTGACGGTCCGTGCCGCTCCCGTTGTCTTTCCTTGACTGGGGCCTTTCGATGGGCTAAGTTGCTGCGGCGCTGTGCAATACCGATCCCCGGTAGCTCAGTTGGCAGAGCGGGTGACTGTTAATCACCATGTCGCTGGTTCGAGTCCGGCCCGGGGAGCCAGACCTATTCAAGGGGCTGCTTTACGGCAGCCCCTTTTTGCTGGTCGCTCTCGGATGATGGTACTCGCCGGGACGTTGGGCACCCCCCCCTGACACGGCCGCCAGTCAGAGAACTCCCGCGATATCCGTCCGGCTGAAATCCTCTCCGATATGGAGCAACCGGCAGCCACGCTCGTTGGCCACCGCATAGGCGAAGCAGTCGCCAAAATTCAGCGCCGCCGGGTGCATGCCCTTGCCCCAGCTGTCATAGGCCTGCGCAATACGTCGCGCCGAGGCGAGGGGCACGGTGACGACCTCGAAGCCGAGGCCATCGATCAGGCGTGCCATCTCTTCGCCGACGTTGCGCCGGGCTGCGACGATCAGCGCCTCCGCCACTGTGCCGGAGGAGATCAAGAGTTCGTCTTCGGCTTCCAGCACCGCCATTATGGCGTCCGCTTCCGGCTCGTCGAGGATGATCGCCATCAGCGCCGAGGTATCGACAGCGATCATGCGGGCAGCCCGTCATCGCCATAGAGAAAATCCTGGCTGCGGGCAGCGCTCGGCCCCGCCACCGCCTTCGCGGTGGCTGAGGCCCGCACCGCAGCCAGAAGCGCGCGCCGGGATTTCCTGTCCGATACCGCTTGCACCGGGACGAGACGCACGGCCGCGTGGCCGTGACGGGTCAGCACGATCTCATCCCCCGCCTCGGCGCGCCGCACCAGTTCTGTCAATTGCCCCTTGGCTGCTGTTACCGAAACCTGCATGGCCCTGCTCCAATCCGGACCGTTTAAAGGTCCAATTTCGGAACATGATTCGCGTTCCAGTCGCGGTACGATTCCCATCGGTGGAGGGAAGTTTCTTTTATTGGTTGAATCTAGACCGTTTCATGGTCCATATCAATGGTCGGTGGTCGAGGATTCGACCGTGAAAGCAGGGTCGTTCGAGGACAGCGTTCTTGAACCGACTCCCGTTTGATGGCATGATCCAGAATGCAAGGATTTCAATGGCCAAGGTCGCCCCGGAATGCGCTACGATACCACACTGAAGGATCTGTTCCACGAGCCCCCGCAAAGGCTGTTGCAGCTGCTGGTCGGCCGGAAGGGGATGGCGCTGCTGCCGGTCGAGTTTCCCTCCACCATGAAGCGGATCCCCGATCTGGTGCTTGAACTGGAAGATCTGGCCATCTTCCACCTGGATCTGCAAAGCGTTCCGGAATCCATGGATGATCGGATGCTCATGTATCGGGCTTTCATCCGTCAGCGCTATCCGAACCGGGTGGTGATCCAGATGGTCCTCTACCTCGGCATGGACCCCTGGAAACCCGCGGCCGCCATCGACGAGCCGAATCTGACATTCCGCTACGAGGTCGTCGATATCCGGAACATCGATTGCCGTGAACTGCTGGACAGTCCCAGCCTGGAAGAAAACATCCTGGCCGTTCTATGCCGGATGGAAGACGGTCGCAAGACCATCCGGGAAATCCTGACGCGGATCGCGCGGTTGAAGCCCAAGGCCCGTGCCGATGCCTTGACCAGGCTGGTGGTGCTGTCCGGGTTGCGCAAGCTGGAAATGGCCGTTCAAGAGGAGGCGAACACCATGGCGATCACCGTGGACGTGATGGAAAATGCCGTTCTGCGGAATTTGTTCATCAAGGCACAACAGGAGAGTGAACAGAGAGGGGAACGGAGAGGGGAACGGAGAGGGGAACAGAGAGGGGAGCAGAGAGGGGAACAGAGGGGGGAACAGAGAGGCCGCGCCGATCTGTTGGCCCACCTGCTCCAACGCCGCTTTGGGGCGCTGCCGGACTGGGCCCGCGCCAAGGTCGTTGCTGCCGATCTCCGGACCATCGAAACCTGGAGCGAAAGAATTTTCGATGCCGAGTCGTTGGAGGCGGTCTTTCAATAGAGTGTGCGATATTACGCCCGTGACTGCCCCGGTAACGATTCCAGAAAGCCGTCACAAGCGGCCATGACATCCCCT
>PEAP01000194.1 GCA_002753665.1 Magnetococcales bacterium DC0425bin3 | reverse complement strand
TGCGGCGTCCACCTTGACCAACTCTTCTCGCAACCCGGATTCTACCTTGGCCAGCTCCGCTCGCAATGCGGCGTCCACCTTGACCAACTCTTCTCGCAACCCGGATTCTACCTTGGCCAACTCCGCTCGCAATGCGGCATCCACCCTGGCCAACTCCGCTCGCAGCGCGGCATCCACCCTGGCCAGATCCGTTTTCAAGGCCGCTTCGGTTCTGGCAAGGTCTTCCTTGCTGGACAGCTTGTCGGCCAGGGCCTCGATCAAGGTTTCGGCCATCAATTCGGCTTGCGTCTCGGCCTGGGGATCGGGCACGCCGGCCGCCTTGAGGCGTCGGGCATATTTCAGGGTGTCGAAACCGAGGGCGTTGTTCATCGCGTTCTCCTGTCTGCGGATACTGTATCCCACACCATCCCACACCGTCCAACGCTTTCCGCCCGATCCCCCCACCCCCTGTGGACCTCATCCATCCGCTTGATCCAGTCCGCCAGGCCCTGCTCCAGATCGATGGCGGGCTGCCAGCCCAGATCCCGACGGATGGCACCGCAATCGGCACAGGACCAGGGAGCGGTCTCCGCCAAGCCGGGGTCTTCCGCCACCACCGGCACCCGACCCTGGGCCGCCAGGTGGGCCAGCTCCCCCACCGCCACCGCCATGCCGCTGCCCACGTTGTAGCAGTGGCCACCGCTTTGGCTCCGCTCCGCGGCCACCACCAGCGCCGCCACCGCGTCTTCCACATGGAGAAAATCGCGGCGGGATTCGGGATGGCGCAGGAGAATCGGCTCTCCGCGCCGCACCTGTTGCACCAGATAGCCCGGCAGTTGCTCCGGCGACTGGCCGGGACCGTAGAGATTGAAGAAGCGCAGGATCGTCACCGGCAGACCGGTGCGGCGGGACCAGTCCAGGCAGAGGAGTTCCGCGGCCCGCTTGCTCTCCCCGTAGGGGGTGGGAGGGGCGATGGGGGCCGACTCGTCCAGCCGCCCCCGGGCCCGGGGGTCGTAGACCCCGGCCGTGGAGGCGAACACCAGCCCCGCCCCCCGGGCGGCGCAGGCGGCCAGGGCCGCCCGGGTGCCATCCACATTGACCGCCCGGGCCGCGGCGCCATCGCGTTGCATGACGGCGGGCAGGGCCGCGGCCAGATGAACCAGCATTGCAAAAGAACCGACCCCATAGGTGGCCGGATCCCGCACCTCGCCGGTCAGGGGCAGAGGCGTCGCTCCGGCCCGCTCCAGGGCCGGCAGCAGGTGACTCCCCAGCCAGCCCCAGGCCCCGGTCACCGCCATCCGGATCGTCATGGCCGCAAGCGGTGGCGCAACCGCTCTCCCAGGTGGATCAAGGTCGTCACCGGGTCGCGTCGGGCCACGGCGGCCACCAGGCTGCTCCCGGCCCCGGGCCGTGCCCAGGCCGCGGCCGGCACCAGCCCCAGGAGCTGCCCCAGCACCCGGCGCCGCAGGGAGCGGCGCTGGGCCGGCGCGGCATCGGGATGGGCGGCCAGCAACCGCTCCAGCAGCTCCAGCAGAATCCGGCCGCGGGCCTGCTCCGGGGGGCCGAAGGCGGTACAGCCGAAGCTCACCAGTCGGCGCAGGGCCAGGATTTCCTCCCGGGACCAGAGGTTCTCCGGCCACAGGGCGGTCAAGCGGGTCCGGCTGACCGCCAGGGCGATGGCCCGCTGGGCCTCCCGGTGGCGGGCGGTGACCGACTGCGGGTGGATGCGGTAATCCACCAGCGGTTGCGCGGGATCCAGGTTGGCGCCCTGGGTGCAGTCCAGCATGCGGGACCAGAGATCGAAGTCCTGGGCGCAGAAGAGTTCCGGGTTGTAGCGCAGGCCCTGCCCGGTGACCAGGGAGCGGCGGAACATCATGGTGCTGTGGTAGAAGGGATTGTCGAACAGGGCCAGCCAGCGGATGGTCAGATCTTCGGTGGCCGGGGCGGGATCGTGCTTGGGGCGGGGCCGGCCCGCGGGGTCCAGGTAGGCGCATTCGCCGCCCACCAGACCCACCTCGGGATGACGCTCCAGAAAGGCGCATTGCCGGGCCAGCCGGTCCGGGCGGGAGCGGTCGTCGGCGTCCTGCCGGGCGACGAATTCGCCCCGGGCCTGCTCCAGCCCCAGGTTGAGGGACCGGGTCAGTCCCAGATTGCCGGGATTGGTCAGAATGCGCAGGCGGGGGTCGCGTTGGGCCTGGCGGCGCAGGATGTCCGGGGTGGCGTCGGTGGAGCCGTCCTCCACCACCAGCAGCTCGAAGTCTGCCAGGGTCTGGACCTCCAGGGATTCCAAGGCCTCCGGCAGGTAGGCGGCGCCATTGCAGACCGCCATCAGCACCGTCACCCGGGGTTGTGTCACCGTCAGCCTTTCCCGGCCCATGGGCCGTCACAGGGTTGCCGCCAACTCCTCCAGCCAGGCCAGTTCCTGCGCCACCACCCGGGGCAAGGCCACGTCCCGCTCCATCTGCTGCCGGGCCGCCAGGCCCAGCCTGCGGGCCGCCGGGGCATCGGCCAGCAGGCGGTCCAGGGCCGCGCCGATGCCCTGCGCCGTGGGCTCGCACAGCAGGCCGCTTTGTTCGTGGCGGATCACCTCCCGGAGGCCGGGCCGGTCGGCGCCGATCGCCGGCACTCCGGCCGCCATGGCCTCCAGCAGGGCCTTGGGGTGCCCCTCGTAGAGGGACGGCAGCACGAACGCGCTGGCCCCGGCCAGCAGGCCGGGCAGCTCCTCCTGGGGCCGCCGGCCCAGGAAGCGGACGTTGGGACCCGCTGCCCGTTCCAGTTCGCCCCGCAGGGACCCCTCTCCCACGATCACCAGTTCAACGGGCCGCCCCGCCACCGCCGCCACCAGGGCCAGGGGATTCTTCTGGGGCTCCAGGCGTCCCACGAACAGGATCCGCGCCGGCCGGGTTTCGGGGAGACCCGCCGCCGGGCGGAAGCGTTCCGTATCCACATAATTGGGCACCACCCGCAACCGCCCGGGATCCAGCCCGTACTCGTCCTGCACCGTGCGGGCCATGGCCGGGGTGGTGACGATCACCCGATCCGCCTCCCGGAACACCTCCCGCTCCACCGCCCGGGCCTGCCGGGCCCGGGGGGAGTCCGGGCCATGGTGCCGTGCGGCGAACTCGCTGGCCAGGTAGCCGCAGCGCACCCCGCAGGGCAGCCCCGCCCGGCGGGCCAGCCGCAGGGCGGTTTCGGCGCCCTGGACCTGATTGCTCTTGTAGATCACCGGCCGCCGCCGCCACTGCCCGGGCACGAAGCGCAACAGGCGCCGATACCAGTGGGCCGGCAGCCGCCGGTGGTTGCAGACCACCCGGATGCCCCCCAGCTCCGGAACCAGCTCCCGATCCGCGCCATCGCCGTAGGTGATGAAGGTGACCCGGTCCAGGTGGGGCAGCAAGGCCCGATAGAGAGCCGTTTCCCGTTCCAGGATGCCCGCCGCGCGCCAGTCGGTCAGGGCGAGGCCGCTGGTGAAGAACAGGGTGAGACCTAGCTGGGATAGAACGGCCATATCCGCTCACCAAGTCGGAACGTCATTCGTCGTGGTCGTGATGTGCCCTGCCAGGTGCTGCATTTCCCCCCCTTTTCCAGCATCCTCACTTGTCAGGCGCGAGAGTTGGCATGTTTCTTTACTGTCTGATGTTGTATTGGCACGCTTCTTTCTATCTGAACGGCTGCAAGGCAGAGGAGATGCAGAAACTGGCATGCTTCTTTCCTTTCGAGCGGTTCGGCTGCGAACGGTTCGTGCCAACTGTTCCGTCCGTTGCTTTCATCTGGAAGATCGCGACCAGGGCTTTGCCCTGGACCCACCAAAGGGGGCTCTGCCCCCTTTGGATTCCCCCAACCCTCCGCCCTTCCGGTTGGCTGTCGGGCTGAAAACCGCCCTCTCACCAACCTCCAGGGCTCCGGGACAAGTCAACAGCAAATTCAACGGCAAAGGCACGGCGCTGCGCGCCGCAAGCGTAAAAGCGTAAGAAAGCCAAGGGTTACCTCGCGAGGCGGAAGCACAGAATGCTGCCGCGGTTACCCGGGTTCCAGTTGCTGCGGTTGGTCTTCACTCAGCGTCTGGGCGATGAACGCGGAAAGGATGACCGTATGTGAGTATATCGTAACCGTTCACCGCAAAGCTGAAAACCGCTCATGCGGCTTTGGCAACGGCGGGGGAATATTTCGGGAGGAGGGAGGGGGCTTTATGCCCGCCATGGTTTGCCATCAGCGCC
>PEAP01000030.1 GCA_002753665.1 Magnetococcales bacterium DC0425bin3 | reverse complement strand
CGAAAAACGGCTACCGGACACATTGGGCGGGAAAAACCGGGTCCCGTTCGACCCGGAAGGCCCATGTGGGACATTCGCGGGGGATGAGTCCCCCCGACGCCGGGAATTTTGCAAGAGGCTCCCCATAATGATGGTTTCTTCACCATGAAGAGTCGCGCAGCGGCTTCCACGGGGTTATATCCTGCCATGGCTGCTGACCGTCGAGAAGGGACGATGATGGGCCAGACATCGACGGAAGTGACAGGTCGAATGCGCCTTTTTCATTGCCAAGCCCCCTCCCAGACCGATAACATTCCGTTTGTCAACCAAGCACCCTGTTTTTCCCATCTCCAACCGTCAGGAGAGAATCCCATGAGCCTCGGCGCAATGACACGGATGGCGCAACAACTCGGTCAGCAGACCAGGGATGAGCAGCTGCAAGGCAGCACTGGTTCCCGCGTCTTCCAGGCCACCAGCATCAAGGGCATGCAGGAAGTGGCGGCGACCACCAAAAAGACCGCCGCCGCCTATCGGGTGACCATCGCCCGGGACGCCGGCAACGTGGACACGCTGCTGACCAGCCCGCGCATCGGGACCGTCCTGCCGGCGCCCCGCTGACCAGAACCACCGCCGCAACCAGCACCCCCCCCCCATAACCCCCTGGACAGGGCCATTCAACAGCGCGGACAGCCTCCATTCCCATGCGTACCATCATCCTATCCGCCCTGGTGGCAATGCTGATCTCCGTCCTGCTGGACGGCGGTCTCTCCCAATCCCCATTCAACGGGGCCACCCTGGTGACCTGGGGCCTGCTGGCCCTCATCTGGTGGGGGGTCGTCTCCCGCCGCCGACAGGGGTATTCCAGCCGCGACGATCGGGAGGGCGCCCCGGATGCGGCCCGCAACCGGACGGCGGATGACGAAGACGAAGTGGAAGCATTCGGCCTGTTCGGCACTTCCCAGGAATCCTCCAACACCGAAAAGGCCGTCCTGCACCGGCTGCCCTGGGATGTGGTGCGTCGTGGCAACGTCCTGGGACGCTTCCGCAACACCCCCATCGCCGAGTGGATCGAAACCTCCGACGGCCGCCGGGCCGAATATGCCGGCACCACGATCATGCCCTTGCCCGAGGACTGCACCGGCCTCGAATACCCGGGACGCCGGGAACTGGTCCTGCCCCCCGGCCTGATCTACCTGATTCACCAGAATTCCTGACCCCGCCCACGGCCCGGTCCTCTTCTCCTGTCGGCAGTTCTCAACCGAAGACGGCCCATTATTTGCAGGTCGGTTTGCCAAGACCAGAGCCGGCTTGGCGCTCCCCCCACGGTCCGGCCGGTCGATCCCCACCCATCGCCACTGGGATTCCGCCCCGTTCATGAATACCCCCCGCCATACGCCGGTGATGGAGCAGTACCATGCCATCAAGGCCCAGCATCCGGATGCCCTGCTGTTCTATCGCATGGGGGATTTCTATGAACTGTTCTTCGACGATGCCCGGGTGGCCGCCCAGGCCCTCAACATCAGTCTGACCCAGCGGGGCCAAACCCTGGGTCAGCCGATTCCCATGGCCGGAGTCCCCCATCATTCCGCCCGGCTGTATCTGAAAAAACTCATCGATGCCGGCTTCAAGGTCGCCATCTGCGAACAGATGGAACCTCCGGGATTGGCCAAGGGACCGATGAAGCGGGCAGTGGTGCGCATCCTCACCCCAGGCACCCTCACCGAGGACGAACTGCTGGATCCCCAATCCAGCAACCACCTGGCGGCGGTGCTGCCGGTCAAACCCGCCCGGGGCGGACGCCCGGAACCGCGGTTGGCCCTGGCGGCCCTGGATCTTTCCACCGGTCTGTTCCAAACTATGGCCCCCCAGTCGCTGGAGCGGGCCCGGGCCGAGTTGGCCCTGCTGAACCCGGCGGAACTGGTGGTGCCCGAGGACTGGGATCTCCCGGCGGAGTTCAACCAGACCCCCCAGCGCCTGACCCGGCGCCCGGCCTGGCTGTTCGACACCGATCAGGGCCGGCGCGCCCTGCTGGAGCATTTCCAGATCCACTCCCTGCACGCCTTCGACATCGAGGAGGAACCCGCCTGCCAGGCGGTGGCCGGCGCACTGATCCAGTATTGCCAGGAAACCCAGCAGGGGCATGTGGCCCATGTCACCGCCCTGACCCGGGTGGAACCCGACGGAGAGGTGGTCCTGGACGAGGTGAGTCGCCGCAACCTGGAAATCAACACCACCCTGCGCACCGGTGAGCGGCAGGGCAGCCTGGTGGGGGTGCTGGATGACTGCGTCACCCCCATGGGCAGCCGCCTGCTGAGCCTCTGGATCAACCGTCCCCTGCGGGACCTGGAACGGATCCGGGTGCGCCAGGAAGTGGTGGCCTGGCTGGTGGCCGAGGAAGAGATCTGCCAGGCGCTGCGACAGAGCCTGACCGGCCTGGCCGACCTGGAGCGCCTCCTGAGCCGTATCGCCCTCCTGCGGGCCTCTCCCCGAGACCTGGGCGCCCTGCGGGCCACCCTCGATCGGCTGCCCGACCTGGCCGCCACCCTGCTCCAGGCCGGTACCCCCCCGCTGGCGGCCACCCTGGGCCAGTCCCTGACCGGCCACGAGGACCTGACCGCCATCCTGGCCGCCGCCCTGGCGGACGACCCACTGCCAGCGACCCCCGCTGAGGGCGACGTGATCCGGCCGGGCCATGACGAGGAACTGGACCGGCAGCGCAGCCTGGCCACGGAAGGCCGCAAGCATCTGCGCACCATGGAAAAGCTCGAACAGGAAGACACCGGCATCGCCAAACTCAAGGTGGTCCACCACCGCACCTTCGGCTACTTCCTGGATGTGCCCAAGAATCACCAGGACAAGGTCCCCTTCCGCTACAAACAGCGGCAGACCATGACCAACTCGATCCGCTACGTCACCCCGGAGTTGAAAGCCCTGGAAGAGGACATCCTGAACGCCGAGGGACGCCGCAGCGCCCTGGAAGCGGAACGCTTCGGGGAATTGCTGACCACCACCGCCCAACGAGCCCAGGGGCTGCAAGCCGCCGCCCGGGCCCTGGCCACCCTGGACGTGCTGGCGGCCTTCGCCCAGCGGGCCAGGCAGCAGAATTATTGCCGACCCCAACTGCATGATGGCTCCCGCATCGAGCTGCGCCAATCCCGTCACCCGGTGGTGGAAACCCTCACCCGGGACCGCTTCACCCCCAATGACGTGACCATGGACGGCGAAGGCAACCGCCTGCTGCTGATCACCGGTCCCAACATGTCCGGCAAGTCCACCCTGATGCGCCAGGTGGCCCTGATCGCCCTGCTGGCTCACACCGGATCCTTCGTGCCCGCCGGCGAGGCGGTGGTCGGACTGGTGGACCGGATCTTCACCCGGGTGGGGGCGGCGGACGACCTGGGCGGGGGCCAGTCCACCTTCATGGTGGAGATGACCGAAACCGCCCGCATCCTGCACCACGCCACGCCCCGGTCCCTGGTCATCCTCGACGAGATCGGACGCGGCACCGCCACCTTCGACGGCCTGGCCATCGCCTGGGCGGTGGCGGAACACATCCACGGCGTCCTCGGCGCCCGCACCCTGTTCGCCACCCATTATCATGAAATGACCGCCCTGGAGGATCAACACCCCGGGGTCGTCAACTATACGGTCAACGTGCAGGAGTGGCAGGAGACGATCATCTTCCTCCACACCATCACCCGGGGTCGGGCCAGCCGTTCCTACGGCATTCATGTGGCCCAATTGGCCGGCCTGCCGCTGTCGGTCATCAAACGGGCCGGCAAGGTATTGGCGGCCATGGAAAAAGACGGCATCCAGGGGCCCGGCCAACGGCTGCAGCCGATCCAGCCCACGCTGTTCGGTGTCGGAGAACCATCACTTTTGGTCAAAGAATTGCAAGGACTTCAACCGGATCGGCTCACGCCGTTGCAGGCACTGGAAACCCTTTACCGCCTGAAAGAGTTGGCGGCCACGGAATGAGGAAACCACCGGTCATGATGATCAAAGCCTTCCTGGAGGGTCTGGATCCGAAACGGCGCAAACAACTGGTTTTGGGCGGCGGCGCCGTGGCCCTGGGCCTGCTGGCCCTGGTTTTCCTGGCACCAGGCAGCCCCACCCTGCCGGAAGGCACCCAGCGCATCTGGATCCGCCCCCTGATCGATAGCAGCGTCCCGGTCACGGAGGGCGACTGCTCCCCCACTCAGGCCATCCTGGAAGCCCTGGGGCGCATGCCGGGCTTTTTCGTCTCCCCCAACTTGCCCCCTCTGACGACAGACGATCCGGACCCCCGCACCGCCTCCGGCGCCCGGCAACTGGAAGAAATGGGCGTCCAGTTGGCGGTGGGATTCTCCCATCCCCAGAGCGGTGAAGGTCCGTTCACCCTGGAACTCTACCAACCGCCCCGGTCGGCCATCGCCTGGCTGGGCACCGAGTCGGTCACGGTGCCCAAGGGCCTGTGCCCGGCCGCCGACCGTTTGACCCAACTGCTGCTGGACCATTTGCAACGGCTGGGAGAGACCTTCGTGGTGGGGCCCCTGGTCCGGGATCCCGAGGCCGAAAAACGGGTGAAACAGGCCTTCGACAGCACGCCGGTGCCCCTGCGGGGCGGCGACCGGCCCCTGCCCATGGAGATTCAGGTGGAGGCCACCCTGGTGCCGGAACATGCCCAGGAAACCCTGGCAGTCCTCCAGGCCAGGGGCTTCCAGCCCCATTTGGCCAAGCATCCCGACAGCCGCAACCGCACCTGGCATTTCGTCCGCATGGGCTGGTTCAGCACCCCGGCCGCGGGCATGCCCAGTCTGCGGGAATTCATGACTCGGACCGGCCTGCCAGCCGTCCTGGTGCAGGCCGGCGGACCGCTGTCCGCCCCGGTGCCCCCCGAGGGTCCCGGCACCATCGCCATGACCGCCCTGGAAGCCGGAGAATCCCAGCCGACCGGGCAGGAACTGCCCCCCCCGGACCCCGAAGCCGACACCGATGCCGTGGTGGTGGAGTCCCCTGCCCCCAGCCCGACCAGCAAGGTTTCCGCCCAGGCCGTCAAGCCTCCGGCACCGGCCAAACCCTCTCCCCCGCCCCCGGCCAAAAAAAAGCCGGCTCCGGAGGAAACCTATGCCGAGTCCCTGGGGGAAGTGCCCCCGGAAAATGCGGAGGAACCCATGGCCGATCCGGAAGCCGAAGGCCGACCGGCCGCCGGCAAGGCCAAGGCGAATCCCGCGGCGAAGACCAAACCGGCCCAGGTGCAGGCCAAACCCGTTCCACGGGTGAAGGCGGCCACCCTGACGGCCAAGGCGAAACCAGCGCCCCTGGTCAAGAAAAAGCCGATGCAAAAAGTGAAGACAAAACCGGTGGCAAAGGCCAAGCCGGTGCAAAAAGTGAAGACAAAACCGGTGGCAAAGGCCAAGCCGGTGCAAAAAGTGAAGACAAAACCGATAACAAAGGCCAAACCCACAACCGCCACAATCCGCAAGTCCATCAAGCCCGGACCGGCCCGCAGCGGCGGCAGTCCTGCTGCCGGGCAGCAAGCGCCCGGATCACAGGTCTTCGAGGTGCTGGTGGAGGCCAGCCAGAATCGGGACAATTCGGAGCTGGCCATCGACCGGTTGCGGACCCTGGGCTATCGGCCCTACCTGCGCCGCTACACCGACGAGCAGGGACGCCAATGGAACTCGGTGCGTATCGGCCTGTTCCGGGGCCGGGCCGCGGCGGAATCGGCCCAGAATGAATTGCGCCGTCGTTACGGCAAATCCGGATCGCTGTTCGTGTTTCCCACCAGCAACTGAAGCAACCAGTCCTGGCCGGGATGAGTCTCTTCTTCGCGCAGGAGTTGGAGCCATGCCGCTCTATCAATTCGATGGCGCCTTTCCCGTCATTCATCCCACGGCCTTCGTCCATCCGGAGGCGGTGGTGATCGGTGACGTGGAAATCGGTCCCTTGAGTTCCATCTGGCCCATGGTGGTGATCCGCGGCGATGTCAACCGCATCCGCATCGGGGCCCGCAGTTCCATCCAGGACGGCAGCGTACTCCATGTATCCCGCCCATCCCCCGCCAACCCGGAGGGCGCTGCCACCCTGCTGGGGGACGACATCGTGGTGGGGCACAAGGTGGTCCTGCATGGCTGCCGGCTGGAGGACTGCTGCATGGTGGGCATTGGCGCCACGATCCTGGACCATGCCGTGGTGGGACGGGCGGCGATGGTGGCCGCCGGCAGCCTCATCCCGCCCCGCAAACAGGTGGCCCCTGGCACCCTGTGGATGGGCAGCCCGGCCCGGGAAATCAAGGCCCTGTCCGAAAAGGAGCAGCAGGGCATCCTGGATACGGCGCAAAACTACCTGCGGCTGGCGGAAAAATACCGGGAGGGTCGTTCTGGTTAGTTTCGATCCAAAGAAAACCCCCGCCCCGGCACAAGGCCGGAGCGGGAGCTGGTGTTCACAACCCCCCTCCCCCCCTGCTGGCGGGAGGGGGGTTGCGTTTGCCGTGGAAGCCGGGAAACGGCTTCCATCGGTGGAGGGTGGAGGGAGGCATCCCCCATCCTTCAAAGTTGGCGTGATCAGGCCGTGCTGCTGGACCCCTTCTTGCCACCGGAAAGGGCAGCCTGGGCGGCGGCCAACCGGGCGATGGGCACCCGGAAGGGCGAGCAGGACACATAGTCCAGCCCGACCTGTTGGCAGAACATGATGGAGGCGGGGTCGCCGCCATGCTCGCCGCAGATGCCCAGCTTGATGCCGGGACGGGCCTTGCGACCCTTTTCGACGGCCATTTTGATCAACTGGCCCACGCCTTCCACGTCGATGGAGACGAAGGGATCCTTCTCGATCAGCCCCTTGGCCACATACTCGGTAAGGAAGACGCCGGCATCGTCACGGCTGATGCCCAGGGCGGTCTGGGTGAGGTCGTTGGTGCCGAAGGAGAAGAACTGGGCCTCCTTGGCGATGACATCGGCGGTCAGAGCGGCGCGGGGCAGCTCGATCATGGTGCCGATCAGGTAAGTCAGGTTGGACTTCTTCTCCTTCAGGACTTCCTGGATCACGACCTCGCACTTCTCCTTCAGGCTGGCCAGTTCCTTCACATAGCCCACCAGGGGGATCATGATTTCGGGAACCAGCGCTTTGCCGGTCTGGGCAGCGACGTTGCAGGCGGCTTCCATGATGGCCCGCACCTGCATTTCGTAGATCTCAGGATAGGTGATGCCCAGGCGGCACCCCCGGTGACCCAGCATGGGGTTGAACTCCTTGAGACCCGCCACCCGGCTCTTCACCTCGTCGGGGGAGACGCCCAGCACCTTGGCCACTTCTTCCTGGCCCTTGGCATCGTGGGGGATGAATTCGTGCAGGGGCGGATCCAGCAGACGGATGGTGACCGGACGATCACCCATCTCCTTGAAAATCCCCTCGAAGTCGCCACGCTGCATGGGCAGGATCTTGGCCAGGGCCTTGCGACGGCCGGCTTCGTCGGAGGCCAGGATCATCTCGCGCACGGCAATGATGCGCTCGCCTTCGAAGAACATGTGTTCGGTGCGACACAGACCGATCCCCTCGGCGCCATACTTGATGGCCTGGGCGGCGTCGGCGGGGGTGTCGGCGTTGGTGCGGACCTTCATGGTGCGGATTTCATCGGCCCACTTCATGAAGGTGCCGAATTCGCCGGTCAGCTCGGCGGGCAGGGTGGCGATCTGACCCTCGATCACTTCGCCGGTGCTGCCGTCCAGGGTGATCCAGTCACCCTCTTTGATGGTGGTGCCCTTGGCGGTGAACTTCTTGCCGGAGATCTTGATTTCTCCGCAACCGGACACGCAGGGCTTGCCCATGCCGCGGGCCACCACGGCGGCGTGGCTGGTCATGCCGCCCCGGGCGGTCAGAATGCCCTGGGCAGCGCTCATGCCATGGATGTCCTCGGGGGAGGTTTCCTCCCGCACCAGGATCACCTTCTTGCCGTTGTTGGCCCAGGCTTCGGCATCGTCAGCGGTGAACACCGCCATGCCGGTGGCAGCGCCGGGGGAAGCGGCCAGGCCGACGGCCATCTTGTTGGCCTTCTTCTTGGCGGCGGGGTCCAGGGTGGGATGGAGCAGCTGATCCAGGGCGGAGGCGTCCACGCGGGCCACGGCCTCTTCCTTGGTGATCATCCCTTCCAGTTCCATTTCCACGGCGATCTTGAGGGCCGCCTTGGCGGTGCGCTTGCCGGTGCGGGTCTGCAGCAGCCACAGTTTGTTCTGCTGGATGGTGAATTCCAGGTCCTGCATGTCCCGGTAATGATTCTCCAGCTTCTTGTAGGCATCGCACAGCTGGCGGTACAGATCGGGCATCACCTCTTCCATGGCGGGGAGGGTGGAGCCCTGGAGATCCTTGCCGACCTTGGTGATCTGCTGGGGAGTGCGGATGCCGGCCACCACGTCCTCGCCCTGGGCGTTGATCAGGAACTCGCCGTAGAAGCGATGGTCGCCGGTGGAGGGGTCGCGGGTGAAAGCCACGCCAGTGGCGGAATCGTCACCCATGTTGCCGTACACCATGGACTGCACGTTCACGGCGGTGCCCCAGTCGGCGGGGATGTCGTGCAGCTTGCGATAGGTGATGGCGCTGGGTTTCATCCAGGAGCTGAACACGGCGCCGATGGCGGCCCACAGCTGGGCGCGGGGCTCGTCGGGGAAATCCTTGCCGGTCTGCTTCTTCACGATCGCCTTGAAGGCGCTGACCATCTCTTTCCAGTCGTCGGCGCTCAGATCGGTGTCCAGCTTGACCTTCCGGGCGGACTTCACCTTGTCGATGTGATGCTCGAAATGCTCGCCGTCCACGCCCAGCACCACGCCGGAGAACATCTGCACGAAGCGGCGGTAGCTGTCATAGGCGAACCGGGGATTGCCGGTCTTGTTGATGATGCCCTGCACCGTGGTGTCGTTGAGACCCAGGTTGAGAACCGTGTCCATCATGCCGGGCATGGAGGCCCGGGCGCCGGAGCGGACCGACACCAGCAGCGGATTGGCCGGATCGCCGAATTTGGCGCCCATACTCTTCTCCACCTTGGCCAGGGCCGCTTCCACCTCGTCGTTGAGGTCGCCGGGCATCTTGCGGCCCAGGCGGTAGTACTCGGTGCAGACCTCGGTGGTGATGGTGAAGCCCGCCGGCACCATGATGCCGATGCGGTTCATTTCCGCCAGGTTGGCGCCCTTGCCACCCAGCAGGTTTTTCATGCTGGCGTCACCGTCGGCAGTGCCGTCGCCAAAATAGTAAACTCTCTTCGCAGCCATTAATCCCACCTTCCGTCACGATTCATGATTGGACCGGTTCGCACGGCGAGGGGTCGAATCCCTCTTCCGTGCCACTTTCGACTCTAGATCAAATACTTTCCCACCGTCTCCCCTGCCCATTACGCCAGTGGAAAACCAGTGAATCAGGGTATCCTATCAGCGATTAGGCGATTCTATCAACGATTTTCCGGCAATACCAGGCAACTCACGTCGGCCACCCGGGCAAAGACATTGCGCACCCGCGCCAGCAGGGCCAAGCGATTATCGCGCACGGCGTGGTCCGAGTCCATGACCAACACCTGCTCGAAGAAGCGATCGATGTTTTCCCGCAACCCGGCCAGGGTCTCCAGGGCGGCGCTGTAGGCGCCAGCCGCGCAGTGTTCGGCCACCTGTCGTTCCAGGGGGGGGATGGCGGCGAACAGGGCCTGTTCCGCCGATTCCCGCAGCACCGCCGGCCCGGTCTCCACCTCCCGGGCGGGGACAACTCCCTGGTAGGCCTGTTGCAGGATGTTGGCGATGCGCTTGTTGGCCGCCACCAGGGCTTCGTATTCGGGCAAGCCCTTGAAATGGGCCAGGGCCCGCACCCGGCGCATGGCGTCGTGGAGATCATCCAGTCCCAGGGCCTGGACCGCGTCGATCAGGTCGTAATCCAGCCCCTCGGCCTTCAGGTGGGACTTGAGCCGGCCGTAGAAGAAGCCCAGCAGGGACTCCACCACCGCTGTCACGTCCTGGTCCAGCCGCTCCCCATGTTGATCATAGCCGGCATGGGCGGTGGCGATCCAACGCCGCAGGGGCAGGGCGATGCCCTCCCCTTCCGTCACCATGCGGATCACGCCCAGGGCCGCCCGCCGCAAGGCGAAGGGATCCTTGGCCCCGGTGGGGACGAGACCGATGCCGAAGCAGCCAGTCAGGGTATCCAGCCGATCGACGATGGCCAGCAGGGCAGCCGCCCGGCCGTCGGGCAGGGAATCCGCCGCCCCCTGGGGACGATAATGACCGGCGATGGTCCCCGCCACCTCGGCATCCAGACCCGCGGCCTGGGCATAGTAGCCGCCCATGATGCCCTGGAGTTCCGGAAACTGGCCCACCATGCCGGTGACCAGGTCGCACTTGGACAGACAGCCAGCGGTGGCCAGCGTCACCACCAGTTCCGGGTTCACCGCCGCCGCCAGGTTCCCGGCCAACCGGGACAGACGCATGGATTTCTGCCACAGGCTGCCCAACCGGGCCTGGAATACCACGTTCTTCAAGCCATCCAGCCGGGCCCCCAGGGGCATCTGACGGTCTTCGCGCCAATAGAAGGCGGCATCCTCCAGCCGGGCCCGCAGCACCCGCTGGTTGCCGCGCACGATGACATCAGGGTCGGGGACGACCATGTTGGCCACCAGAATGAAGCAGGGCAGCATGGCGCCCTGGCCGTCCACCACGGGAAAATATTTCTGATGGCTCTTCATGGAGGTGGTGAGAACCTCCGGGGGAATCTCCAAAAACCGCTCTTCGAAGCGTCCCAGCAGGGGGACCGGCCACTCGTTGAGGCAGGCGTTTTCCGACAGCAGCCCGTCGTCGATCACCGCCCGGCCGCCGGCCGCCGCGGCCAGGGCCTCCGCCCCCGCCCGGATGACCCGCTCCCGTTCGGCCACCTCCAGCATCACCCGGGCCTTGAGCAAAGTCTCCCGGTACTGGGCGATACCGGTCACCCGGTGGGGACCCGGGGCCATGAAACGATGACCATCGATTTCATCCCCGGCGGTCAGATGTTCCAGATGCAACGGCACCACCTGGCCGTCCAGCAGGGCGGTGACCCGGTGCAGCGGCCGCACGAAGCGGGTTTCCCCGTCGCCCCAGCGCATGGTCTTGGGCCAGGGAATCTCCCGGATCAGGGCGGCCAGGATCTCCGGAAGGATGTCCGCCGTGGGCCGGCCGGGCTGGCGGATACGCCCCATGAGCCAGATTCCCTTGGGGGTTTCCACCCGCACCAGATCGCCCACGTCGATGCCGCAGGAGCGGGCGAAGCCCAGAACCGCCTTGGTGGGGTTGCCGTCGGCGTCGAAGCCCTTGTCCAGGGACGGACCGCGCCGTTCCTCCACCCGGTCGGGCTGGGCGGCGGCCAGACCGGTCACCCCGGCCATCAGGCGCCGGGGGGTGCCGTGGGTCTCCACCCGGTCAAAAGTCAGCCCCGCCTCCCGCAACCCGGTTTCCAGTCGCTCCTTCACATAACCGATGGCCCCGGGCAGCATGCGGGCGGGGATCTCCTCGCAGCCGATCTCCAGCAGAAACTCGCTCATGCCGCCTCCGCGCGCTTGCCCAGCAGGGGAAAGCCCAGCTTGCGCCGCTGTTCCACATAGGATTCCGCCACCCGCCGGGCCAGGTTGCGCACCCGGCCGATGTAGCGGGCCCGCTCGGTGACGCTGATCGCCCCCCGGGCATCCAGCAGGTTGAAGCAATGGGAGCATTTGATCACCTGGTCGTAGGCCGGCAGGGGCAGCTCGGCCTCCACCAGGCGCAGGGCCTCGGCCTCGTGGTCGGTGAAATGCCGGAACAGCCGGTCGGTATCGGCCGCGTGGAAATTGAAGCGGCTGTATTCCACCTCGTTGCGGTGGAAGACATCGCCGTAGGTGACCGTCCCGGTCCAGACCAGGTCGTAGACGTTTTCCACGCCCTGGATATACATGGCCAGCCGCTCCAGCCCGTAGGTGATTTCCCCGGACACCGGCTTCAGCTCCACCCCGCCCACCTGCTGGAAATAGGTAAACTGGGTCACCTCCATGCCGTCCAGCCACACCTCCCAGCCCAGCCCCCAGGCCCCCAGGGTGGGGCTCTCCCAGTCGTCCTCGACGAAACGGATGTCGTGGGCCAGGGGGTCGATGCCGATGGCCCGCAGGGAATTCAGGTAGAGATCCTGGATGTCCGGCGGGGAGGGTTTGAGGATCACCTGGTACTGGTAATAATGCTGCAGCCGGTTGGGATTGTCGCCGTAACGGCCATCGGTGGGTCGGCGGGAGGGTTGCACATAGGCGGCGCTCCACGGCTCGGGTCCCAGCACCCGCAGGAAGGTGGCCGGGTGGAAGGTGCCGGCGCCCATTTCCATATCGTAGGGCTGTTGCAGCACGCAGCCGCGCCGGGTCCAGTAGGACTCCAGGGTCAGAATCAGCTCCTGAAAGGTCAGCACCGACTGCCTCCTCCTGGCGAAAAAAGAGATGCCTGCAAAGGATTGGACGGTACCGACCCGCAACCGACCTGTCAACCGGAGGTGTCGGGCATTCCGGGCAGCCGCCCCTGCCGCCAGCGCAGCCACCACGACGCGGCCAGGGCGGCCAGGAACAGCGGCCCCAGCCAGGCCATGCCGATCCGCCGGAACAGGGACTCCCCGGTCCCCGGGGGCACCAGCACCCGCACGGCGTCCCGGGCCAGGGCCGGAATCCGGATCAACTCCCGCCCCCGGTGGTCGAAGGCCGCGCTGATGCCGGTGTTGGCCACCCGGATCATGGGCAAACGGTTCTCCACCGCCCGCATCTGGGCCATGGCCAAGTGCTGGGGCTTGGCCGAGGGTCCGAACCAGCCGTCGTTGGTCAGATTGACCAGCCAGCGGGCCCCGGCCCGGGCCAGGGTGCGCACCTCGTCGGGAAAAATGGTTTCGTAGCAGATGAGGATCCCCAGGGCGCCCTTGTCCCAAGCCAGGGGCACCGGCCCCGGACCCGGAGTGAAATCCTGACCGCCCGGGGTCAGCTTCTGGATGGTGCCGGGCAACAGCCAGCGCAGGGGCACGTATTCCCCATAGGGAACCAGATGATGCTTTTCATAGCGCCGTCCCGTATCCCCCTGTTCGTTCAGCAGCAGCGCACCATTGAAGAAATCCCAACTGCGCCCCGACGGATCCCCGGTCACCGGCCGCAGCAGGGGCACTCCGGTCAGGATCGGAGCGCCTGCCTGTTGCACCAACGCCCCCATTTGGTGGCGATGCACCCCATAGATCTCCAGAAAGAACGGCAGGGCGGTTTCCGGCCAGACCACCAGATCCAGGGGACCGGGCAAACGGCGGGTCAGCTCCTCGTAGATCTTCAGGGTGGGGCCGTTGTAACCTTTCTGCCACTTCAATTCCTGGGGGATGTTGCCCTGCACCAGCCCCACCGCCAGGGGCGGATCGCCGGACGGGGGCAAGGCGTCCAGTGCGGCCAGACGCCAGGCGCCGTAGCCGTGGGCCAGGGCCAGCAGGCCCACCGCACCGCCCAGCAGCAGCCCCCGACGCCGCCACCCGCCGGGATCGCTCAGGGCCGCAGCCCACAGCGCCCCCAGGGCCATGGTCAGGGTGGACAGCAGGATGACCCCCCCCAGGTCCGCCACCTGCAAGACTTCCAACCAGGGGGTCCAGGCGTAGCCCGCCAGATTCCAGGGAAACCCGCTGAACAGCACCGTGCGCAGCCATTCACAGGCCGCCCACAAGGCCGGGGCCGCCAATAGCCCCGCCCAGCCCGGCGGCGCCCAGAGGACGTACAGCAACCCGAACAGGGCGGTATGCACCGCCATGGCCGCCGCCAGACCGGTCAGGATCAACCAGGAAGTGGGCAGGGGAATGTGGCCGTGGACATGCAGGCTGGTGATCAACCAGGAAAAAGCCGGGATGAAGTGCCCCACCCCGAACACGAAACCCAGCCCCAACCCCCGACGCCATCCGGCCTCCCGCAGCAGCACCAGCAGCAACCCCAGGGCCACCGCCAGCAGCAGCGGCTGGGACCAGGGGGCGAAACCACCCGCCCCCAGCGCCCCGGCGGCGGTCATCCACAGGCTGCCGCCCCACGGGCTGCGCCAGTTCCACCATCGTTGCGGCTGCATTGCAGGCATCCCACATCCCTCATTTACAGATCCGACCGGGTTCCCCGGGGAAGGTGCCCGATTCCACAGGCTCCCGCAAGCGCCGCTCTACCCGCCCGGCGCATTTTCGTTATTGACTCCAGGAGCATTCTCCCACACCCTTTACCCTTTTACCGCATGAAGGTCGCGGAGCGACTTTCATCGGTGGAGGGTGGAGGGAGGCCTCCCCCATCCATCATAATTAAGTTACCGGGGAGGATCGGGACCCGGATGGTCGTCTTTAATGGGAGGGAGGACCGCCAGGCATGGTGCGTATTACCGGGGGGCGGTTGCGGGGTCGTCGTCTCCGCGTGCCCGCTTCCGGCTCTGTGCGCCCCACCACCGACCGGGTGCGTCTGGCCCTGTTCAGCATGGTGATGGAGCGGTTGCCCGGGGCCCGGGTCCTGGATCTGTTCGCCGGCAGCGGCGTGTTGGGTATCGAGGCCCTGAGCCGGGGCGCCGCCCGGGCGGTGTTCGTGGAGTCGGTGCGGAAAACGGTGGAGACCATACGTACCAATCTGATCCAGTGCGGTCTGGAGCAGGAAGGCCGCGTGGTGCCGGGCTCGGTGCTGGAAGACGTAACCTTCCAGCGGCTGCTGGATGGCGCCCCGGATTCCACCCACCCGCCCCTGTTCGATCTGGTCTTCATGGATCCCCCCTACGCCAAATCCTGGATCGCGCCCACCCTGGTCCGTCTGGCTGCCACACCGCTGACCGGCCCGGGCACCCTGGTCGCCGCCGAACTGGCCGCCCAGTCCCCGCCCCTGACGGATACCGGCCCGTGGCAGCTCTGGAAAAGCCGCCGCTACGGCGCCACCGCCCTGACCCTGTGGCATTGGCCACCGGTCCAACCCGTTTTCCGGAGTTCCCAGGTTCCCGGCCCATGAAACGCACCGCTGTCTATCCCGGATCCTTCGATCCCGTCACCCTCGGCCATGTGGACATCATCACCCGGGGCGCCGGCCTGTTCGACAAGCTGATCGTGGCCGTGGCCATCAATCGCAGCAAACAATCCCTGTTCAGCGAGGAGGAACGCATCCATCTGCTGAAGGAGAGCATCCCCCACCTGGACAACGTGGAGGTGTGTGGCATGAGCGGCCTGCTGGTGGACTATGTGATCCGGGTGGGCGCCAACGCCCTGCTGCGAGGATTGCGCGCCGTCTCCGACTTCGAGTACGAATTCCAGATGGCCGCCATGAACCGCAAGCTGGCACCCGAGGTGGAAACGGTCTTTCTGATGGGTGGCGAAAACACCACCTTCGTCTCCTCCCGGCTGGTGCGGGAAATCGCCAGCATGGGGGGTACGGTCACGCCGTTCGTGCCGGCCCCGGTGATCCCGGCCCTCCAGGCCCGGTTCCGAAAACACCCCTGAGCAACCGGGCTGCCAACAGGTCATCCGCCTTGCCGAAACTCCACGTCAAAACCTTCGGCTGTCAGATGAACGCCTACGACTCGGGCCGCATCGCCGACCTGCTGGCCCGCAGTCACGGCTACGAAACCGTCCCCGACCCCCTGGATGCCGACCTGATCGTCTTCAACACCTGCCATGTGCGGGAAAAGGCCGAGGAAAAACTGTTTTCCGAGCTGGGCCGGCTGCACAAGCGGCTGGGCCACCGGCCGGTGACCTTCGCGGTGGGTGGCTGCGTGGCCCAGGCCGAGGGCGAGGTGGTGCTGCGTCGCGCGCCCTATGTGGACCTGGTCTTCGGCCCCCAGAACTACCATCGCCTGCCCCTGCTGCTGGACCGTCTGGCCCGGGGCGAGCGCCGGCTGCGGGACACCGGTCCCCCGCCGGAGTCCAAGTTCGACGACCTGCCCGAGCCGCGGGCCAGCGGCCGGGCCGCCGCGGTCACCATCCAGGAAGGTTGCAACCGTTTCTGCACCTACTGCGTGGTGCCGGCCACCCGCGGACCGGAATGGAGCCGGGGGGTGGAGGAGATCCTGGCCGAGGTGGCCCAACTGACCGTCCAGGGCGTCATCGAGATCCTGCTGCTGGGCCAGAACGTCAACGCCTACCATGGCCGGGACCGGCAGGGCGTGGTCCACGACCTGGCCCTGCTGCTGCGCCGGGTGGCCCTGGTGCCGGGGGTGGAGCGACTGCGTTTCGTCACCTCCCACCCCGCCGACATGAACCGGGATCTGGTGGAAGTGTTCGGGGATTTGCCCCAACTCTGCCCTTATCTGCACCTGCCGGTGCAGAGCGGTTCCGACGCCATTCTCCAACGGATGGGTCGGGGCCACCGGGTGGCCGATTACGAAGCCTGGATCGACCAGGCGCGCCGGGTGCGGCCGGATCTGGCGGTGGCGACGGATTTCATCGTCGGTTTCCCCGGGGAGAGCGAGGCGGACTTCCAGGCCACCCTGGATCTGGTCGAGCGGGTGGGCTTCGACCATGCCTATTCGTTCAAGTTTTCCGCCCGGCCGGGCACGGCGGCGGTGGCGCTGCCCGATCCGGTGCCCGAAGAGGTCGGCGCCCGGCGACTGGCCCGGTTGCAGGAGCTGCTCAACCGCCAGCAACTGGCCCGCAACCAGGCCCGGGTGGGCACCGTGGTGCCGGTGCTGGTGGAGGGACCCTCGGGCCATCGGCCCGGGGAATGGGCCGGACGGGCGCCGGACATGCGCCGGGTGCATTTTCCCGGCCCCGCAAACCTGGCCGGCGTCCTGGTGACCGTGCGCATCACCGCGGGTCTGCCCAACTCCCTGCGTGGAGAGCCGGCCTGAGGGCCGCCTTCCTGAAACCAGCCATGGGCCAGATCCGCACCGAAACCGTCACCTTCCCCGACAACAACCTGGCCCTGCTGCTGTTCGGGGAATGCGATGCCCATCTCAAGATGATGGAAGCGGCCCTGGACGTGAGCCTCCATCCCCGGGGCAACGCCGTGGCCATCACCGCCCGCAAGAGCCGGCTGCGTATGACCCAGGATCTGCTCCGGGAACTCTATACCCAACTGGAGAACGGCCTGCCGGTGGACGCCCAACGGGTCAGCGACGGCATTCAAGCCCTCAAGGAAAACGTGCCCCTGGCCGATCTGTTCTCCACGGCCCGGACGGTGGAAACGCCCCGCCGGGTGATCCGCCCCCGCAACGCCCGCCAGGCGGCCTATCTGGAATTTCTGGAAAAACATGCCCTCACCTTTGCGGTGGGACCGGCGGGCACCGGCAAGACCTATCTGGCGGTGGCGGCGGCCCTGGCCGATTTTCTGGCCGGGCGGGTGGCGCGCATCGTCCTCACCCGACCGGCCGTGGAGGCGGGGGAACGGCTGGGATTTCTGCCGGGCGATCTCCAGGCCAAGGTGGACCCCTACCTGCGTCCGCTGTACGATGCCCTGTACGACATGCTGGACACGGACAAGGTCGAACGGATGCTGGACCAGAACCGGTTGGAAATCGCCCCGCTGGCCTACATGCGCGGGCGCACCCTGGAGGATGCCTTCATCATTCTGGACGAGGCGCAGAACACCACCCCCGATCAGATGAAGATGTTCCTGACCCGCCTGGGCCAGAGTTCCCGCATGGTGGCCTGCGGCGATGTCACCCAGGTGGATCTGTCCCCGGGCCGGACATCGGGCCTGATCCAGGCCCTGGAGGTGCTGGGCCAGATGCCGGAAGTGGGCATCATGACATTCTCCGAGCGGGACGTGGTGCGTCACCCCCTGGTGCGCCGGATCGTCCGGGCTTACGAGGCATGGAATGGCTGCAAATCCTAAAGGCAACGGGCTCCGGCATCAGTTGGCCGGCGGCGGTCAGACGGCCCTGGATCCTTCGGAACAGGCCCAGACCTTCAATAGCTGGGCCACCCAGGCCTTCGCCGCAACCGAACGATTCCTGCGGCGCAACCGGATCCTGAACCCGGTGGCCTTCCTGGGCCTGGTCACCCTGTTGACCTTGATCTATTCCCCCCTGATCCTCAAGCCGCCGCCACTGCCCCGGGTGGGCGCGGTGGCGCCCTTCGACATCAAGGCCGATCGGGACATCCTGACGGTGGATCTGGAATCGACCCGCAACCGCCGGGAGGCGGCGGCGGAGGCGGTGATTCCCGTCTACGACTGGGATGACCGCATGCTGGACGGCGTGTCCGCCCATCTGCGGGCCAACCTGCAATGGCTGGCCCAGGCGCGCCGGGAACAAACGCCCAAGGCCGCGGATGTCAATGGGGACAGCTTTTCCCAACAGCTCTCCGAACCGATCCCCCCCCGGGCGTTCCAGGTATTGCTGGACCTCGACCCGGCCAGCGGCTTCGCCGCCGCCGGTGCCGCCAAAGCCGCCCCGGAGGATAAAGCCGCTCCGCCCACGACTCCCCTCCCCTACCATGCCCTGTTGCAGAGCATCGACCAATGGCTGGACCCCCTGCATCAGCGGCGCGTAGTCAGCGGACCGGAGGTTCTCAAGGACCTGCAGCGCGGTTCCTACACCCTGCGCTCCCTGTCCCAGGGCCAGGAAACCCTGATCAAGGGCGCCGATGGGCTGCTGGACCTGGACGGCATGCGCAAGGAACTGGCCGACACGTCCTATCATCACCTCAGCGGCTATCCGCGGATCCTCCGGCAATGGCTGGTATCGGAACTGGGCGCCCTGATCCGGCCCAACTTCGTTCTCAACCTGGCTGAAACCAGCAAGCGGCGACAAAAGGCCTGGGAGGCGGTGGAGGAGGTGTATTTCCGGGCCATCCAGGGCGAAATCGTCGTCCGGGAGGGCGAGGTGGTGACCGAGGCCGCCCGGGCCAAGATGGTCGCCCTGCTCCAGGGCAACAGCCAGGGGGTCACCGCCCTGCGCACCCTCGGCCTGGGGGCGGTGCTGGGGCTTTTCCTGTGGTTGGCCCGCTGGTTTCTGCTGCAGACCTCCACGGCGTTTCCCCGGGACCGGACCACCCTCTACATTCTCGGCACCATCCTGCTGGTGGTGGCCCTGTTGAGTACCCTGACCCTTTATGTGGGCCAGGGGCTGGCGGGGGTGTTCCACTGGGACCGGTCCATGGTCCGCTACCTCCCCCCGGTGGCCCTGGGTTCGGCCCTGACCTCTCTGATCGTGGGCGCGCGCACCGGGATTCCCGGCGGCTCCATGGTGGTGGCCACGGTGCTGGCGTTCCTGTCGGCCCAGGTGGCCAATGGCGGTCTGCCCCTGTTCCTCTACTATCTGGTGGGCTCCCTGGTGGGGGCCTTCGCCCTGCGCAGTTGCCGGCAGCGATTCGACGTGCTGGGGGCTGGCCTGCAGGTCGGCTTCGCCCAACTGACCGCCTTTCCCCTGGTGGAGGCCCTGTTGGGCAACTTCCCCAACTGGAGCTGGACCGTGGGTGCCGGCATGGCGGTGGCCAGCGGACTGCTGTGCGGCCTGCTGGGACTGGCCCTGATTCCCACCTTCGAATGGATCTACAACCTGACCACCGACTCCCGGCTGCTGGAGCTGGCCTCGGGCGACCATCCCCTGCTGAAAAAACTCAGCCTGCGCACCCCCGGCACCTATCATCATTCGGTCATGATGGGCAACCTGGCGGAAGCCGCGGCCGAAAGCATCGGCGCCAATCCCCTGATGGCCCGGGTGATGGCGCTCTACCACGACATCGGCAAACTCAATAAACCCCATTATTTCATCGAGAACCAGTCCGGCGATAACCGCCACGATCATCTGTCCCCTTCCATGTCGGCCAAGATCATCATGGCCCATGTCAAGGACGGGGTCGAAATGGCCCGGCAGTTCAAGCTGGGCGGACCGATCCTGGAGGCGATCACCACCCACCAGGGCACGTCCCTGTTGCAGTATTTCTACAACAAGGCCGCCCAGGAAGCGGCCAGGCGGGGTGAAAGCATTCCCGAGGACGAATTCCGTTATCCGGGTCCCAAGCCCCAGAGCAAGGAATCGGGCATCCTGATGATCGCCGACGCGGTCGAAGCCGCCGCCCGCACCCTGAAGACCCCCAGTCCGGCCAAGATCCAGGCCCTGGTCCGCCGCATCGTCACCAACAAGATCGCCGACCAACAGCTGGATGAATGCAAATTGACCCTGCGGGAGATCACCCTGATCCAGGAAGCCTTCTGCCGGGTGCTGATCCTGGGCTTCTACCATCACCGCATCGCCTACCCCGACCAGATCCCCAAACCCCCGGTCCCGGGACGCTGATTCTTGCCATGACCTCCGACATCCAGGTCCGGATCGACGATCCCGCGTGGACGGACTCCGCGGTGGCGATCCTGGAACGGGCCATCACCGCCACCCTGGCGGCGGAAGGACTGCTGGCTGGAGAAACGGTGACGGAGGTCAGCGTCCTGCTGACCGGAGACGAAGAGATCCAGCGGCTCAATCGTCAATTCCGCAATCTGGATCGGCCCACCAATGTCCTTTCCTTCCCCATGGAGGACGCGGCGGAAGCCCCTGCCCCCGACCTGCGCCTGCTGGGCGACCTGGTCCTCTCCCACCCCACCATCGCCCGGCAGGCGCCGGAATGGGACCGGGATTTTGTCACCCACCTGAGCCATCTGGCCATCCACGGCACCCTGCACCTGCTGGGATACGATCATGAGCGCTCCCCGGAGGAGGAACTCCGGATGACTCAGCGGGAACGGGACATTCTGCAGGGGCTGGGCTTCGCAATCGATTGACCGGCCGAGGGGAGGATCCCCACCGGTCCCGTCCGACTCAAGCCGGCCGCGGACCGGCCTTCGCCTTACCCTTGCCCCGGCCCGTGCGGCGCGGGCTGCGGTACCTGTACCAGAGCAGAATCAGCACCACCAGGGCATAGAGAAACGGCTCGCCATTGTCATGGCTGGCGGCGAAGATGAAGTGCAGGGCGATGAGGACGTTGATGCCGTAGGCGAGGCGGTGCAGTTGCTTCCAGCGCCGTCCGCCCAGACGACCCATCATGTCCCGGGTGGAGGTGGCCGCCAGGGCCGTCAGGAGAATGAAGCCGATGACGCCGAGCAGAATGAAGGGGCGTTTGGCCATGTCGGCCAGGATCTCGTGGAGATGGAAGGCCCATTCCATCCAGAGATAGGTCAGGACATGCAGCAGGGCGTAGAAGTAGGCATAGAGCCCGATCATGCGGCGGTACTGGCCCAGCACCTTGATGCCGGTGGTCTCCTGCAGGGGGCTCAGGGCCAGGGACAGGAGCAAAAAATTGAAGGCCCAGTCGCCAAGATAGCGGTTGATGAAGCCCACCGGGATCTGTCCCAGCGAGGTGCCGGGCAGGTAGCCGCTGAGGATGGTCCGGCCCACCAGCCAGAGCAGCGGCAGCATGGACAGCATGAAGATCAGGGGTTTGAGGTCCGTGGCCCGGGTGGCGACCAGCACATGGCCATCGCTTTCGTCCAGCCCCTGCCGGACCAGCCAGAAGGCGTAGAGCATGGTGAACAGATGCCCGGTGCCCATGAGGATGAAGGGCGAGCCCGGGCCGACGGCGTCGAAGTAGTAGCCACCGCTCTGCACCAGCAGCACCACCCCCAGGCCTCCCGCCAGGTGGAAGATCGCCTGCACCGGTCCCAGCAGCTCCCGGTCGGCCAGTTCGAGGGCCAGGATCCGGGGGGCGATGAGGCTGCCGCCCAGGCCAAAGCCGATGACCATCAACGGGGGGATGGCCAGCCAGCCGAATGGATCCACCGTGCTGCCCAGCATCACGAAGCCGATTCCGGACAGAGACAGGCTGGCGCCGATGACCCCGATGCGACCGCGTTGGGCCATGAAGCAGCGCCAGAAGGGCAGCGAGATCAGCAGGGTGATCCCCATGATCCCCACCATGCCCCCGGCATGGGCGGTGGCGAACACCCGGTCCATCCCCGCCGCATCGGCGAACGACAGACACCAGAGGGACAGGAAGATGCTCAGGGCGATCATGTCCGCCCGGGTATGGAAGGCCGCCGCCAGGCCGAGTTGCAGGCGGGGGTCGCCGCTCAACAGCTTCCACAGTTTGTCGCCGATTTCCCCCACCGGGCCATGGTGAACCCCGGGGGCGTCGAACGACCGCCAGCCCACCAGCCAGACCCCCGCCACCCCGGCCAGGGCGGGGAGGATCATGAGCAGGGTCGCCGTGCCGCCGTCGTGGGGGATCTGCATCAGGATGGCGAACAGCACGGTGGCGCCGAAGGCCATCATGGCGGTCAGATTGGTGAGGGGCATGGAGCGTTGCCCGCTGGCCGCCCATTCGCCCCCCAGGATGACGAGGCGCACCTGGACGGTTTCCGATCCCAGGGAGATGAGCATTCGCATCAGGTAGTAGAACAGCAGCCCCGAGATCCCCAGGCTGGCATCCATCCAGCCGCCCAGGGGGGCGAGGAATCCGCCCACGGCGGCCGTCCCGAACCCCAGCAGGAGAAAGGCCCCCCGGTTGAGCCCCTCGCTGGCCATGACCATCCAGCCGACGAACACCAGGCTGACGATCTGGGTCACCACCGCCAGGTGGGCATTGATGATGCCCGCCTGTTCGTAGGGGATGCGCAGCACCACATCCAGAAACAGCGGCTGCAGCCCCACCGCCAGGGCGATGATCAGCGTGCCGAGCCCCGAGAGCAGATAGAGGGTGTTGATGCGGAGCGCGGGGGACATGGGCTTATTCCTCGTCCTGCAGCCGGCCGGGGGGCAGTTCCCAGGCGTTGCGCATGTGGGAATCCCGCAGCAGGCAGAACTGGCCGTTCAGGGACATGCTCCAGACATACAGCAGTCCATCCCGGGACCGGCCCGCCTCTTGGAAGGCGGTCCCCTTGACGAACACCCCCCGGGACAGGGGACAGCCCTGGGAGTTCAGGTAGTCCCGGGGCGCCAGGCTGGCCCAGAGGGGCGGATGGATGCCATCCGACACCAGCATGTGGACGGTGGTCAACCCGGAACCCGGCCTGGGGTCGATGATCTGCGCCACGGTGCCCTGGAAGCGCACGCGGGCAAAGCGTTCGTGCCATTCCGGATCCAGCGCCGGCGATCCGGAAGCCGGCACCAGGGGCGGCACCGGGCCCGTCAGGGCGACGGTCCGGACCTGCGCCCCGAGGACGGCGGTCGGCGGGGCCGGGCTGCGGGTCAGGATCGGATGACACTGGGCGCAGTCCTGCCGCTCCCGACCGTCACGATGGGGCGATGGCGTGCCTACGGCCAACGGAGGCCCCCAGACCCGGGGCAGGCTCCAGGGATGGGCCGGGCCGGGACCGTTGGGCAGGATTTCGTGACAACTGGAACAGGCCATCTGATCCCGGCCGTCCCCATGGGGCGAGGCGGCTCCCGCCAGGATGGGAGGCACCCGGTCGTAGACCGGATCCTCCCAGGGATCGGCGTCGATGACGGCCACCAGGAAATACCCGAGGCCGAACGCCACCCCGGCGGCCATGATCCAGTCCGTGCTTCTCACCACCCTCCTCCGCTGAAAGCCGCTTTCCGGCTTCCATGGCCATATCGTATCAGGGCGTTGAAAAAGCCATCCATGGCTTTTTCAACGTCGGGAACCGCAAGCAGAGCTTGCGGTTCCCTCACGGAATCAACGGATTGGAAATCCGTTGATTCCGGCGGAGCATCCCTGCCCCGCTATCAGCCCATTTATCAACGGGCTGGTATGGTCTGAACCCGACCTGAACCAGGCCATGGCGTTCCCGCGCCTGATCTCCAAGCGCACCATTGTGCCTGCTTCCGGCTTTTTTCCAAAGGGGTTTGTTGAGCGTTGCGGCGGGTTGTATCCTTCTGGAGGTTCGCTACCACGGCCGCTGACGCGGCCTTCTGAACTGCAATGGCTTCCCGATGCCCCCTCCGCCGATCCTGGGCCTGCGCTGCGTCCTCCTGCTGATGGCTGTCCTGGGCCTGTTCCCCTGGACGGCCCGGGCGGACGCTACCCTGACGCTGATCTATTCCGGAGGTCTGCGGGGCCATCTGGAACCCTGCGGCTGCGATCCGGAAACCGACTTCGGCGGCCTGCACCGCCAGGGGGTATGGCTGGAGCGGCTGCGGCGTGATCATCCGCAAGCGGTGGTGATTTCCGGCGGTGACCTGTTGAGCGCCACCGGTCCGGCGGACCGCCTCAAGGGGGAATTCATCCTGCGGGGGCTCGCCCTGCTGGGCTACGATGGGGTGGCCTTGCAGTGGTCGGACCTGGTCTACGGCCGGAATTTCCTGGCCACCGCCCCCCTGCCCTGGGCCACCGGCACTCTGGAGCTTCCCCCCCTGGCCCGGCAGGTCGGCATCCGCCGGGGGAATCGGGAGATCCTGCTGCTCAACCACCTCGACCCCCAGGCCGCCCCCGACCGGGGCCCGGCCGGGGCTTGGCCGGGCCTGGAGACCGGCACCAGCGCCCTGGCGGCGGCCATCGCCGCCAGCCGGCAGCGCAACGCCCTGGTCATTCTGGCCAGCAGCCTGCCGGAAAAACGCGCCCTGGCGGAACTTCCCCTGGCCGATGTGGATCTGTTGTTGCTGACGGCCTCCGAGCAAGGCCTGCCGCCCCGGCAGGTGGAGCGCACCCTGATCCTGGTGCCCCAGGAACGGGGCATGAGCCTGGGCCTGCTGGAGCTGACCCTGGATGCTGCGGGACGCATCGCCGCCTGGCAGCACCAGCAGGCCGCCCTGGGGCCGGATCTGGGCCGCTCCCCGGCCCTGGAGCCCTGGTACGAGGCCTATACCCAGCGGGTCAAGGCCGCCGCCGCCGAGCGGATCCACCGGTTGCGGGCCCGGCGGGAATCGGGGGACAGCAGACCGTTCCTGGGGGCCGCTCAATGCCGAAGCTGTCATGAAGAACAGCATGCCCGCTGGTTGGCCACCGCCCATGGCACCGCCCTGGCCAGCCTGGAACGGGTCGGCAAGGGTTTCGACTCCGACTGCCTGCCCTGCCACACGGTGGGCTTCAACGCCGAAGGGGGCTTCGTGGAACAGGGGCTGACCCCCCATCTGGCCAACGTGCAATGCGAATCCTGCCACGGCCCCGGGGCCGCCCATGGGGCGAGCAAGGGCAAGGTCCCGCCGGGCCGGATCGGGGACCAGGCCGGCCTGGAGGCCTGCCGGGATTGCCACAACGCCCTGCACAGCCCCGGTTTCGATTGGAACGAGTACCGGACCACCGGCGTCCCTTGCGGAACGGCGGCCCCGGGCCGACAGTGAGCGAAGGAGGCACAGGGGAGAACAGGGATCATGTTCGACGACAGCATCGTGATGCGGATTCTGGATCTGTGGCAGCGGGAGGCCGGCGCGGACTGCTGCTTCGCGCCCAGCTTTCCCCATCTCAAGAGCGTGCTGGAAACGGTGTTCGTGGCCAGCATCCGCCGCAAGGAGGACAAGGCGATTCAACTGGGCGTCAGCCTGCTGCTGTCCGCCGCCCTGCTGGACACCGCCGAAAGTCACGGCAGCATGGCGGTCACCTTCCACCGGCCCCTGCCCTTCACCGTGGACACCCTGGTGTCCCTGGCCCCCAGCTTCGATCCGGTGACCACCTCCCTGGCCGCCATCCCCTGCGCCGGAACGCCGGACCAGTTGGAGATTGCCGGCGCGATTTTCAGTCATCACCAGGGCTCCCACCGGTTCAATGCCACCCGCTTCGCCCCCACGCCGCTGGACATTCTGACCGTCTCGGCCAAACAGCCGGGTCAGCTCCATCTGTTCCGCGGCGGGGAAATGATCGGCAGCTTCACCCCCGATGGCTTCACCCGGCCTTCGTCCACCCCCTTCACCGAGAGCCCCCTGACCGCCACCCTGATGAAGCAGGTGACCTCCCATCCCGAATATCGGGAAATCGGCGCCGCGTACTGGTTCGCCTATCTGGATTTTCTGGATCGCCTGCTGCTGGAAAGCGCCCGCCGGGGCCATGGCGGCACCATCATCTGGCTGCCGGAAGCCATCCTGCCCCAGGCCACCCGCCTGCTGGAGCCCCGCATCCCCCTGGAATCCGCTCCGGAAGGCGCCCGGCACCTGGCCACCTTCAGTCGTCTGGACTGTCACGAACAGCACCCGGATCAGCATCCCATGGAACAAACCGGGGGCGGCACTGCCATACAGGTCTCCCGCAGCCGCCTGATCAAGCTGGCCCAGATGCTGGCCCAGCTCTCCCGGGTGGACGGCGCCCTGATTCTCTCCGACCGGCTGCGCCCCCTGAGTTTCGGTTCGGTCCTTACCGCTCCCACCTGGAAGGGAGAGATCGTCTCCTGGCGGGATGGCGAGATGTTCCCTTCCCTGTCCGTGGACTTGGCCAAGTTCGGCACCCGCCACAGCTCGGCGGTCAATTTCATCGGCCTGTGCCACTCGGCGGTGGCCTTCGTCATCAGCCAGGATGGCCCGGTCGCCGGCCTGACCAGCAAGAGCCCAGAGGTCATCTACTGGTGGCCGGACTGCCTCAGCCAGCTCTGGCGCGTCTGACTTCGATGGATGGGGGAGGCCTCCCTCCACCCTCCACCGATGAAAGCCGCGGAGCGACTTTCATCGGTAAACATATGATCGTTTACATAAACCATCTCAAAACTGCCTGGCTTTCTGGCCAAATCTCTCCCCGACCGTAAACGATCATCCCAGATTCACCCCTCATCCCCATTCGCAACCGGGCTCTTTTGCGCTGGAAGGCATTCCCTTCCGATAAAAATCAATACAACATATTGATATAATTAATATAAATCGACATGGCACGCTCCTTGAGATAAGACAGGCGAAGGCGGCAGGCTCCAGCCCCGCCCACCGGGAAGTGCCCGGACGCAACAGACAATCGATCTTCCGTTATCAAGGAGATGTCATCATGAATACCAAGACCCATGCCCCTCGGAACAATACCCAGAACGACAAGGAAGGCGGTTTCACGATGATCGAGCTGATCATCGTCATCCTGGTGATCGGCATCCTGGCCGCGGTGGCGGTGCCCCAGCTCGGCAACGTAGCCCAGACCGCCAGCACCAACGCCACCGCCTACAAGACCACGGCCAACACCAATGTCACCAACTGCCAGACCCAGGCCACCAACTCCGGCTTGACCGCCGCCGAAGCGGCCACCCTCTGCGGTACCCCCCTGCCTTGACGCCTTGCCGGACCCCGGGCTCCCGTGGCACCTACGGGAGCCCGAGTCATGAACATTGCAGGTGTCCTTCCTGGACGCTTGGCGTCGATGAGCAGATAGCGCATCCGGGGGCGATAGGATTCCAGCCCCAGTGGTGGAGGGTGGAGGAAGGCCTCACCCATCCATTGAAGTTGGACATGTCAGTAGATCACCCGCACCAGATACAGCCCCTGAGAGGGGGCGGTGGCCGCAGCCCGGGTGCGATCCCGGCTCTCGAACACCGTTCGAAAATCCTCTACCGACCAACGTCCCAGTCCGACCCGCACCAGCGATCCCACCACGTTGCGGACCATGTGGTGCAGGAAGGCGTTGCCGACCAGAGTGATCCAGATCTCGTCCCCGTGAGCGGTCACCAAGGCTTGGCGCAGGGTGCGCACCGGGCTGGCGGCCTGGCAGGAGGCGGCGCGGAACGCGGAGAAGTCGTGGGTGCCTTCCAGCAGGGCGGCGGCCCGGATCATGCCGTCCAGCATCAGGGGGACGGGATGATGCCAGACCCGACCCCGTTCCAGGGCTGGAGGGCTGGGACGTTGGGAGATGCGGTAGCGGTATTCCCGCCAGCGGGCGGAATGGCGGGCGTGGAAATCGAACGGTACACGGCTGGCCTGCAGCACCGTGACTTCCGGTGGGGTGGTGGCGTTGATGGCCCGCAGATAGACCTGGGGCGAGCGCGGCCGGTCGGTGTCGAAATGGGCGACCTGCCCCAGGGCATGGACCCCGGCATCGGTACGCCCGGCGCCCACCACGGCCAGATCGGGGCCACAGAGGGGCACCAGGGCCTGTTCCAGCACCCCCTGAACTGTCTCCCGTCCACGCTGGCGCTGCCAGCCGGCGAAACGTTCGCCGGCGTATTCCAAATCCAGGCGAAAGCGAGTCCTGGAAGCCGGGCCTCCGCTGGGCGCGGCTGCTTGACCGGTGGGAATGGCCGTGTCTCTAACCGTTGGCGGTCGCGGCCTTCTTGGCGGCGATCTTGGCCTTGGCCGCGGCGGCGCGTTCCTTGGCGGCGGCCTGTTTGGCGGCCTTGTCCTCGCCCCCGGCAGCGTCCCCGGCGTCGTCCGCCGCGTCCCCTTCCGCATTGGCGCCCGCCTTGGCGGCCTTGCCATCCTTCTTGGGGGGTTTGCCCAGGGCGGGACGGTAGATCTCCACCCGTTCGCCATCCTGCAGCACCTGGTCCAGCGGGGTCACCTTGCCGTAGATGCCGACTTTCTGTTTTTCGAGGTCGATCCCGGGAAATTTGCCCAGCACCCCGGACTGGCGGATCGCCTGTTCCGCCGTGCTGCCATCGGGTATTTCGAATTCCAGCAGAACCTGGTTGCCGGGTTCGGCATAGGCGACTGCGACACGCATGGAGAGGCTCCCAAATAGACCTGAGTGAATGACCAACGATGGCCGCCCCGAAAAACGCCGGTCGGATGCGCCGAACCGTTCCCAAGGAGCGGCGGATGCCTTTATCCTGGCTTTGCATCTTAGCAGGATTCAGCCCGGGAGCGGAACGCTCCTCGCACATTCGATGGATGGAGGATGAAAGCCGTACCGCGGCTTTCATCGGCAAGACCTCGCACTGGAACGATCACATGCGGATCTTCGGGATCTACAACATCAAGGGCGGGGTGGGAAAGACCACCACCACGGTCAACCTGGCCTTCCTCTCGGCCCGGGAAGGCGCCCGCACCCTGATCTGGGATCTCGACCCCCAGGGGGGGACCAGCTATTTTCTCTGCATCAAACCCAAGGTTCCGGGCGGCGCCAAGGCCCTGCTCCAGGGCAAGCCCCGGCCCGAACCGCTGGTACGCAGCACCGGATACCAGGGGCTCGATCTGCTGCCCGCGGATCTCTCCTACCGGCACATGGACCGCCATCTGACGGCGGAGGGCATGGACGACAAGGCGGCCCTGAAACGCTTCACCCGGCTGCTCAAACCGTTGAGCCGGCATTACGATCATCTGTTCCTGGACTGCGCCCCGGGACTGTCGGCGGTGGCGGAAAACGTCTTCCGGCTCTCCAACGTATTGCTGGTGCCCATGCTGCCCTCGCCCCTCTCGCTGCGGGCCTACAACCGGCTGGTGCGCTTTCTGAACCGGCGACCCTCCCCCCGCCTGAAGGTGGCCCCGTTCTTCAACCTGGTGAATTCCGACAAGACCATCCACCGGGTGGTGATCGACCGGGTTCTGGAACGCCATCCGGTGTTCATGCGCACCCATCTGCCGGATTCCCACGTCATCGAGGCCATGGGGGTCAAACGGTCGCCCCTCTTCACCTTCGCCCCCAACACCGCCGAGGCCCGAGCCTACCGGGAGCTGTGGGAGGAGATCAAGGGCCGCACCCTGTAACTTTAGATGGATGGGGGAGACCTCCCTCCACCCTCCACCGATGAACGCCGGTTTCAGACTTACACGGTAACCAACTGGCGAATCAGCGGAAAATATCGGTGGACAGATAGCGATCCCCCCGGTCGGGCAGGATGACCACGATCACGCTGCCCGGCGCGGACTCCCCGGCCAGGCGCATGGCCGCCGCCACCGCCCCGCCGGCGGAGAGACCGGCGAAGATCCCCTCCTCCCGGCCCAGCCGTTTCACCACGTCGCGGGCCTCGTCCTCGGTGACATCCATCTCCACATCCACCCATTCGGCCTGGAAGATCTTCGGCAGGTACTCCTTGGGCCAGCGACGGATGCCGGCGATTTTCGACCCTTCCGCCGGCTGCACACCCACGATCCGCACCGCCGGGTTGAACGCCTTGAGCGCCCGGGACACGCCCATGATGGTGCCCGTGGTGCCCATGGCGCTGACGAAATGGCTGACCTTGCCCTCGGTATCGCGCCAGATTTCCGGCCCGGTGGTGCGGACATGCATGCCCCAGTTGTCGGGATTGGAAAACTGATCCAGCATGGTGCCCTCGCCCGCCGCCACCATCTCCCGGGCACGGTCGATGGCCCCTTCCATGCCGGCCGCCGCGGGGGTCAGCACGAAGTCCGCCCCATAGGCGGCCATCACCGCCCGCCGCTCCACGGTCATGGATTCAGGCATCACCAGGGTCAGCCGATAGCCGCGGCGGGCCGCGAGCATGGCCAGGGCGATCCCGGTATTGCCGCTGGTGGGTTCGATGATGCGCACTCCCGGTTGCAGCTCCCGACGGGCCTCGGCCCCCAGGATCATGCCCAGGGCGGCCCGATCCTTCACCGATCCCCCCGGGTTGTTGCCCTCCAGCTTGACCAGCAGGCGCACGCCCGGCGCATGGGCGCCCAGTTTGACCAGATCCACCAGGGGGGTATTGCCGATGCAGTCTTCCAGGGCGGCCACGATCGCGTCTCCCGATTCAGGCGTTTGCCGAACTGTCTCCTGCCGAACCGGCCCCGACGGGAGCGGCATCTCGGCATGTCAGGAACCATATGTCAACCCGCACCGCCCTTCAAGCCTTCGCGGTCGGCATCGAGATCCATCCGGCCTGCTTGACAGGCCGGACCGCACCTGAAATGATTTCCCGTGCGATTGAACCTTCTTTGGAAGAACCATGGGCGACAGCAACGCGGAAAGACAGAAAAGATTCGCCGACCGTGCCAAGGCCTCGGGCAAGGTGAGGATCAATGCCTGGATCGACCAGGATGCCGCCGCCCAGTTGAAGGAGATCGCCCGGCTGGAAGGCGTCCAGGTGGGGGAAATACTCAACCGCATGCTGCTGGCGCCCCTGTCCGAGCCGCCGCGCCGGGTGCCAAACCTCGCCCTGAATGCCCCCCCCAACGGCGTCCGAGCCTCCTCCAC
>PEAP01000193.1 GCA_002753665.1 Magnetococcales bacterium DC0425bin3 | reverse complement strand
GGTCAGGTGGGTCGCTGGCATTCCCTGACCCTGGACTGCGAACGGGGCATCGCCGGTCTCCTCCAGGCCGCCGGCCGCCTGGAGGAGGCGGACAAACGTCTGGCCAGGATCCTGGACGGCTACAAGCGGACCGCGCCGGTGCGGGATATCCGCGCCCAGCGGGTGCGCCTGGATCAGGCGGCATTGCAGCGCCTGCAGGGTCGCTACGCCAAGGCGGATACCCTGCTGACCTGGGTGCTGAGCAAGCCCGAATCTCCGGAAATCACCCGGCGGGCCAAGGCCCTGCTGGCCATGGTCAAGGAGGACCTGGGCGAGTTCCCGGGCGCCGAGACCCTGACCCGGGAGGTGTTGCAGCAGGAAATCCAGACCCTGGGCGCCGATCATCCCGACACCCTGGCCACCCGGACCGCCCTGGCCGGGCTGCAACGGCACCTGGGAGACCATGCCGAGGCGGAACGGACCCTGGTCGATGTTCTGGAAAAATCCCGGGCCAAACTGGGCGCCAAACACCAGACCACCCTGGCGGTGATGAACGACCTGGGCCTGGTCTACGAGGAACAGGGGCTTTACGACCGGGCCGAACCGTTGTTCCGGGAGGCCCTGGACCTGTCCAAGGACCTGCTGGGTCCCGGGCATCCCAATACCATCGCCACCATGAACAGTCTGGCGCTGCTGCATGAGAGCCAGGGCGATTTCGATCGGGCCGAGCCGCTGTATGGCGAGGCCATCGAGCAGTCGGCCCAGCGGCTGGGCCGCACCCATCCCGACACCCTGGCCTTCGTCAACAACCTGGCCTATCTCGACCTGATGCGCCAGGACTACCCGGCCGCCCGGAAGGGCTTTGCCGAAGTGGTGAAGGAATGGACCGGGCAGTTGGGGGAACGCCACCAGAAGACCCTCAAGGGCATGAACAACCTGGCCCGGGTCCAGCATCGCCTCGGGCAGCACGCCCCCGCTGAACAACTGTTCAACAAGACCCTGGAGTTGCGCCGCAGCGTGCTGGGCGCCGAGCATCCTGACACCCTGCGTTCCATGCTGGACCTGGCCGCCCTGCTGGTGGACATGGGCCGCCTCAAGGAGGCCGACCAGCTGTTCCGCCGCACCCTGGAGCTGGACGAGAAAATCCTGGGTCCCCGGCATCCCTATACCTTTGAGACCCTCAACGGCTTGGCGGCCCTGCTGGAAAAACAGGGCAAGCTGGAGGATGCCTTCCAGTTGCGCCGGAAGGGCTTCGAGCGCCGCACCGAGTTTCTCGACCGCATGATGTGGGTCACCGGGGACAATGCCCGGGAGGGCTATGTGCGGCTGCACCGGCCGGAGCTGGATGCCTATCTGGACCTCCTGACCCGGCTGGATCCGGCCCGGGCGGGACGGGAGGTGCTGGCGGTGGCCATGGCCCGCAAGGGGCTGCTGTTGCGCATCAGTTCCCAGATCCAGCAGATCGCCCGTCTGTCCGACGATCCCCAACTGGCGGAGCTGACCACCGGGCTGACCCAGGTCCGCAAGAAACTGGCCGCCCTGACCCTGGCCGGGCCGGAGGAGGGCAAGGACAGCGGCGAGGCCCATCTGGCCCGACTCAATGAGCTGGAGGAGCGCATCCAGGAAATCGAGGGGCGTCTGGGGCAGGCCAGCCAGCGCTTCCGTCAGAGCGTGGCCGGCAGCGGGGTGGACGACCTGGCCAAGAGCCTGCCGGACAACGGCGTGCTGGTGGACTTCCTGACCTTCACCCAGGGCGGCAAGCAGAAGCTGATCGCCGGGCTGTTGACCCGGGGCAAGGGCGGGAAACCGGCCTTCCACATGGCGGTCTACGAGGATCTGGACGCCATCCAGAAGCTGGTGGTCGAATACCGGACGGTGATCCAGGACGAGGAAAGCGACGAAGACAACTTTCTGGAGGTGGGCGGGGAGACCTATCAGCAGGTTTGGGAACCATTGGCGGCCTTCATCGGCCCGCGGACCGACGTGTTCGTGGTGCCGGACGGCATCCTGAACATCCTGCCCTTCGGCGCCCTGGTGGACGATGCGGAACAGTACCTGATCCGCACCGTGGACCTGCGGCTGCTCAATTCCAGCCGGGATCTGCTGCCCAGCCAACTGCCGCCGGCCCAGGGGCCATTGGTCACCCTCGCGGGCCCGGATTACGATACCGAAAAGGTGGCGGGGGCCCAGGTGTTGTCGAGCATGCGGGGTCGGCGTTCCGCCGGTCTGTCGGCCGGGGTGGAAGTCTCTGGGACCATGGCCACGGACGGGGATGGCGCCGGCCGCCGGTCGTTGCGCTCCGGCGTTCTGAACCAGTTGCGGGCCGGATTGCGGGCCTTCTCCCAGGGCATGCGGGGTCTGCGCTTCGATCCGTTGCCCGGGGCGGAAAAAGAGGGCAAACTGATCGCTGAACAGGAGCAGCGCAAGGAGAACCGGTTGTTTCTGCGCAACGATGCCCAGGAAGAGGTGATCAAGGACCTGACACAGGTCCCGGGCATTCTCCACATCGCCACCCACGGCTTTTTCCTCAAGGCGGACGATTCCCTCAGGAAACGCCTGTTGCGGATGCAGCGCGGGGCCGAGATCCATCTGCCCCCGCCCGGGGACAACCCCCTGCTGCGTTCGGGGCTGGCCTTCGCCGGGATCAACGCCAATGCCCCTTTCCTGGGCGAGATCGATACCGGCAACGACGGAGTGCTCACGGCCCTGGAGGTGCTGGGTCTGAACCTCACCGGCACCCGGCTGGCGGTGCTGTCCGCCTGCGAGACCGGGTTGGGGGAAATCCACGAAGGCGAGGGGGTCTACGGCCTGCGGCGGGCCTTCCAGGAGGCCGGGGTGAAATCGGTGGTCGCCTCCCTGTGGGAGGTCAGCGACGCCGGCACCCAGGCCCTCATGACCGGACTCTACCGGCGCCTGGCCGGCGGGGCTTCCCCCCGGACGGCGCTGCGGGACTCCCAGATCGAGTTGATGGATTCGGACCAGTGGAATGCCCCCTACATCTGGTCGGCTTTCATGATCGTGGGGCTGTGACGGGCAGTCGCTCCAGGACGTGATTTTTTTTGGATGATGGAACCCGAAGGAAGCAATCCTGCAAGGGACAAGGCAGCGGAGGGATGATACCATGAAACGGAACTGGTTGGGATTCATAGGTGTTCTGGCGTTTTTCCTGATGTCTGGCGTCGTCCTGGCCAGCGCCGCCCTGGCCGATGGGGCGCCGGTGATGATGCTGATTCAGGTCAAGGGGGACGTGCAGTTCAGCAAGAACGGCAGCGAGTGGAAAAAGCTGGATCGCAACAAGCTGCTCTTTGCCGGCGTTCAGGTGAAGACCGGAGCCGATGGTTCCGGGCTGCTGATCAACCAGGTGGACGGCACCCAGAATACCCTGGGCGGCGACACGGTGGTCAAGGTGACCGACAAGGGTGCGGAGGCGCTATCCGGCAGCGGTCTGTCCGCCCCCGGCAAGGCCGACGGCACCCTGTTGTCCGGGGTCAACAACCGCTTTACCCAGGCCCAGCGCTATACCACGGTGCGGCGCAGCGTCAAGAAGGATGCCGGCAGCGAGGAAGCCAAGGAGGATGGCGAGGGCAAGGAGGGAGAAACCAAGGGCAAGGGTCCCAAGATCCACACCGCCAAGGAACTCACCGCCGGTCCCTCCTTTTCCGAGTTGGTGTGGGAAAACCCGGGCCCCGAATACAGCTATGAGCTGGTCATCGATGGTCAGAGCCAGACCATTGCCGGCAGTCAGGGTCCCATGGTCCGTCATCGGGTGAGCGGCCTGAGCGCCGGCAGTCACAACTACCTGGTGATCCTGAAGAAGGGCGACGCGGTGGTCTTCAAGCCGCGCAAGCCCGGCACCCTGCATTGGCTGGACGATGCCCGGGACCAGGCCATCCAGGCGGAGCTGAAATCCCTGGAATCGGCCGCCCCCGGCGATCAGTTCCTGGCCGGCAGCCTGCTGGAGAGCAAGCAGTTGATCGTGGCCGCCATGGATCGCTACCAGAAGCACCTGGAGCAGCATCCGGACGACAACGAGCTGCGGCCGTTCCTGGTCAAGACCTACCACGACCTGAAGCTGATGGCCCTGAAGAAGGCTGCGGCGGCCGAATATCTCCAGAAGATGGAAGTGAAATAACCAGACCATCCGACGGCCCTCCTGCGGGGGCCGTCGGTGTTTACCGAGGAAGCCGGCAACCGGCTTGCATCGGTGGAGGGTGGAGGGAGGCCTCCCCCATCCATTGAAGTGACCGAGGAAGCCGGCAACCGGCTTGCATCGGTGGAGGGTGGAGGG
>PEAP01000029.1 GCA_002753665.1 Magnetococcales bacterium DC0425bin3 | reverse complement strand
AGGGATGCCCCGCCGGAATCAACGGATTGGAAATCCGTTGATTCCGTGAGGGAACCGCAAGCTCTGCTTGCGGTTCCCGACGTTGAAAAAGCCATGGATGGCTTTTTCAACGCTCTGATAGGACCCGCGGAACGGGAGCTGTCCGAAGCGTCCGGACAGCTCCTGGGGTGGAGGACCGGAGAGTCTTATAAGCATTCCCTTCAGTGAATTATTCTGTTGACGGAATATCGCCAATGCGATACCCTGGTCTCTATGGATATTGGAGTATCCATTTTCACCGTCGGACACCGCACAAAGACCGCACAAAGGAAACAATCAATGGATAAACCATATTTCCCATGGATGGCCGATCTGGAGCATGTCGTTCTGATTGCAGGGGCTCAAGAACACCTGATATCACTCCCAAAGGAATGTCGGATTGGCCTCACCGCAGCCGCCGCTGGCATCAGCAAATATTTTAAGCGGTACGGCACACTGCCCTCACTGCCACTGAAGCTTTTCAGGATATACGATGACGATTCATCTCCTTTCGGAGATATTTATCTTTTACGAAGCCACTGTTGCATCACCGACAAAGATGTCCTCGCCCTGATTGGGAAAGACATCAGAAACAGTCGGTTGGTATTTCTGACATGCGGCGTTACGGACAACACGGAGAGATGGCAATCTGAAAATATCGTCAAGGTATCCGAATCATTCAGACAGTATCTTGGTCAATTCACAAAGCAAGCATGATCCCTGTTTAATTTATTAATGCAATTATTATAAATTTGATCCCAGGGAGACCTACAATGAAGACCTCAGAGACCATCCCGCACATCACCATGGCAGATTGGGTACGGGAAAATGTCTCAGAAGAGATGTATCCGGAGATTGGCCGGGAGATCGAACGCATTGAACAGGAGATCTCCCTGGCTCAACTCCGCAAGGCGCGTGAATTCTCTCAGGTCGAACTGGCTCAGGTTCTTCATACCACCCAAGCCAGTATCTCGAAGATGGAGAAACGCACCGACATGTACATCAGCTCCCTGCGCAACTTTGTGGCGGCCATGGGAGGAACATTGGAATTGATCGCCACTTTCCCGGAAGGAAAATACATGATTTCGCAGTTCAGCAAACTCGATGAGGAACCATCCCTTCAGAATGAACGGACGGAAAAAACAGATGAAAGGCTTGCGCATCAGCCACGCTTCGCCTGACCGCCCGTTGATGGAACGGAGAAACACTCATGGCCGAGACTGGACCGGAATCCGGAAAGAAACTGATGCTCTTCAAGAAGAAGAGCCTCCCAAAAGCCGAGGATACCCAGCCCCTGGGACCCCCATGGACGATCCTGGTGGTGGATGACGACCGGCAGGTCCACACCCTCACCGAGGAGGTCCTGCGGGATTTCACCTTCGAGGGCCGACCCCTGCAACTGCTGTCGGGCTATGCCGGCAAGGAAGCCGAGGCCCTGCTGACCGCCCACCCCGATGCGGCCGTCATCCTGCTGGACGTGGTCATGGAGAGCAGCCATGCCGGACTGGAGGTGGTGAAATTCATCCGGGACACGTTGGGCAACCAGAACCTGCGCATCCTGCTGCGCACCGGACAGGCCGGCCAATTCCCGGAAGAACAGATCTTCGAAGATTACGATATCAACAACTTTCTGGAAAAGACCGACCTCACCAGCCGCCGGCTGAAGACCGCGCTCAAGGTGGCGCTGCGGGCCTACCGCGTCATCAGCGAACTCGACCAGGCCCGCCGGCAGGAAGCGGAACTGCGCAAGGCGGCGGACGCCGCCAGCCTGGCCAAGAGCAACTTCCTGCACGTGATGAGCCACGAGCTGCGCACCCCGCTGCAGGGCGCCAAGGGGCCGTTCGAGGAGTTCAAAAGCCAGTTTCACCTCTTCACCGGCATGAAGCGGCTGGAACAGCTGATCCGGGCGCTGGACGACGACCTCCTGAAGGCGCAGTTCCTCACCGCCGTGGGCGAAACCCGGGAGGAGGTGAGCGACATCGCCGGTCAGGGACTCAACGCCGTGGAACACCTCCTCGGCCTGATCGAGGATGTCCTCGACTTCGCCCGCATCGAGGCGGGAAAACTGCGTCTGGCCATCGCGCCCCAACCCGTGGGGCAGGCGATCGACGACGTGGTCCGCATCGTGCGCCCCCTGGCGGACAAGAAAGGCCTGACCCTGACCGTCGCCATGGAACGGGACCACATCGTGCTGGCCGACATGAAACGCCTGAAGCAGATCCTCTTCAACCTGCTGGGCAATGCCATCAAGTTCACGGCCCAGGGAACGGTGACCCTGGAGGCCGCGCCCCGGGACGACCGGCTGCTCTTCCGGGTGCGGGACACCGGCATCGGCATTCCGGCCGACAAGCTGGCCGCCATTTTCGAGGCCTTCGAGCAGGTGGACAATTCCGCAACCCGCCAGGCGGGCGGTACCGGCCTGGGACTGCCCATCACCCGGGAGCTGGTGCGCAAACAGGGCGGAGAGATCCAGGTACACAGCACGGTGGATCAGGGCAGCACGTTCGAGTTCACTCTGCCCCTGGCGCCCAATTCATGAGCAACCTCGATCGAATGGGGCAAGCCTCCCTCCATCCTCCGCCGATGACAGCCGCTGCCCGGCTGCCACGGTAACCAGCGCCCATTCCCCCAGAGCGGAGCAATCGATCATGGCCGGCACAATCCTCATCGTGGACGACAACGCGGAAGAAGTCCGCCACCCCATGCAACGCCAGCTCGGGCGCGTATACGGCCCGGAGAACATCCTGGAAGCGGATAACGGCCGCGCGGCGTTGGAGATGGTCGCCCGCCATCGTCCGGAGGTCGTCATCCTGGACATCATGATGCCGGTCATGGACGGCATCGCCGCCTGTCAGGCCATCCGGGCCGATGTGGACAACATCGGCATCTATATCATCATGCTGACCGGCCGCAACGGCGGCCTGCCGGAAGGGCTGGCCGTGGGCGCCGATGTCTACCTGCGCAAACCCTGGGACTTCGAAGAACTCTCCGCCGTGGTGCGCAAGGGCCTCGACGAAGTGGCCCGGTTCAAGGAGAGCCTGCAACGCCAACGCGCCCTGAAGGATCAGGTCGGCACCCTGACCGATATCCGCTGGGCCTATCAGGACATCATCACCTCCCTGACCACCGGCCTGATCCTGTGCGCGCCGACCCCCGCAGGGCGCATCCGCTACATGAACCCCGCCGCCATGCGCATGGCCGGTCGCCCCCCCCAGGAATTGCGCGAGTCTCCCCTGGACCAGCTGTTCGCCGATGCCGATATCGGCCGCTTCCTGGACAGCATCCTGGCCAACGCCAAACCGAAGAACGTCCCGAAGACCCTGAAGACCGACCAGGAGGGCCATACCCTGCCCGTGCTGGTCTCGGGGCGGGTCATCTGCGATACCCGGGGACAGGAAAAATGGCTCATGCTGGAGGTGCGGGCCTTGTGAAGCCGGCAGCGGTTTCTTTCCGGCCGAACTCCGCCTTGATCTCCAGGATCTCCGGCAGGATGCGCTGAAAGATCTCCATCATCCGGGGATCGAAATGCGCGCCGCTGTCCCGCCGCAGCGTCTCCAGGGCCTGGGCCACCGGCCATTCCGGCTTGTAGGGACGCCGCATGGTCAGGGCGTCGAACACATCCGCCACGGCGACGATCCTGGCCCAGATCGAGATCGCATCGCCCTGCAGCCCCTGGGGATACCCCTGGCCGTCCCAGCGCTCGTGGTGCTGATGGGCCACCTGGGCGCCCATCTGGAACAGGGGATCCTGGCTCTCCAACAGGATGTCCCGCCCCAGGGTGGTGTGGGTCTTCATGATCTCCCACTCGGCGGGATCGAGCTTGCCGGGCTTCTTGAGAATGGCGTCCGGGATGCCGATCTTGCCGATGTCGTGCATGGGGGCCGCCAACTGCAGCAGTTCGCATTCCCGGGCCGAGGCCCCCGCCGCCAGGGCCAGGGCATTGGCGTAGGCGGACATGCGCCAGATATGGACCCCGGTATCGGTATCGTTGAACTCACCGGCCCGGGCCAGCATGAAGATGGTCTCCTTCCGGCTGTCCTCCAGGGCCTGGGTGCGTTCCCTGACCTTGGCCTCCAGCAACGCGCCGTGGCGTTTCTGGGCCTGCTGCATCTGGCTCAGGGCCGCGAAGGTCTGCACCCGGGACAGGACTTCCTCCTCCTCGAAGGGCTTGTGCAGGAAATCCACCGCCCCCTGCTCCCTGGCCCAACGCCGTCGGGCGTCGGAATCGAGCAGGAACAGCATCGGGACTTCCTGGGTCTCGGCATGACCATGCACCGCCGGGCCGACCATGCCGCCGTCGGCCAGCCGCAGGCTTTCGTCCAACAGGAGGACATCGGGCCGGCGTTGCCGGGTGGCGAACAGCGTTTTTTCCCCGTCCAGGGCGATGGTGATTTCGAAACGCCGTTCCAGCATCCTGGCCAGGGGGCGAATGTCCCGCAGCGGGGCCGCGATGAGGACCAGGGGCTTCACGGCGCGTCTCCTGCCAGCGGCGGTGCGGTCATGACGCGGTTTCGGCCGGCGGCCTTGGCGGCGTAGAGGGCCTGATCCGCCCGATGCACCAGATCCTTGACATGACGGCGGGTGGTGGCCACGCCGAAGCTGGCGGTCACCCGCCCGGCCTCGGGGAAGGGCTGGGCCACCATGGCTTCGCGCAGTCGTTCGGCAATTTCCAGGGCCTTGGCCTCGTTCGCCCCGGGCAGAAGCAGCAGGAATTCCTCGCCACCGTAGCGCGCGAACAGGTCACTGCGGCGGCTGTGGCGCCGCAGCCGCTCCGCCGCATCCCTGAGGACGTTGTCGCCCACCTGGTGGCCGAAGGTGTCGTTGATCGTCTTGAAATGGTCGAGGTCGAACAGAATGACCGACAGTGGGCTGGGCGTCCGGGTGAGCTTGGCTGCCTCCAGGGAGAAGACCGCGTCGAGGATGCGGCGCAGGAACAGGCCGGTCAGGGGATCCTGCACGGCGTGGAGCCGGTTGCGGGTGACTTCCAGGCCCTTTTCGATCTGGGCCGCCAGATCGTCGATGTCGTAGGGTTTGCGGAAGTGGACATCGGCCCCGGCCCGCAGACCTTCCGCGATGCCGCCGTCGCGGCCGGACAGCAGGATGATGTAGCCGAGATTCAGGGGATTGCTCCGGAAGGCGCGGCAGAAACTGTAGCCATCCAGATCCGGCATCATGATATCGGTCACCACCACATCGACATGCTCGTTCTCGGCGTAGGACAGCGCGGCGGCGGCGCTGGTCACCCCGGTGATATGTTCGCCACCGAAGATCCGGCCCAGCTGTCGCAACAGCGGCCGCAGGATGCGCTCTTCGTCGTCATCGACGACCAGGATCCTACCCATCGGAGGCCTGGGTCTTCTCATGGGCCTCGATGGCCTTGATGGCCGCCGTGAGATTCTGGCCCAGGTTGCGGGACGAGGAGAGGATTTCCCGCACCGCGGCCTCGTTGCCGGTGACGCGGTCGGTGGCGGCATAGATGGTGCGGCTGTTGGCCGACGCCAGGTTGAGATGTTCCTTGACCATTTCGAGGGTCTTGCGCAGGTGGGCCAGCTCCTGGTGCAGGGAGATGCCGATGGCACGGCGGATCTTCTGGTCCAGCTCCTGCAGATTGATGGGCTTGGTGATGAAATCCGTCCCCCGGGCCTTCATGAATTCCACCGCCACCTCCGTCGAGCCGATGCCGGAGATCATGATCACCGGCACCTCCGGAAACTTGGCGCGGATCTTGTGGAACAGCTCCAGCCCATTGACGAAGGGCATGTTGTAGTCGGTGATCACCACGTCGATGAGAACCTCCCCCAGCTTGGCGAACGCTCCCACGGCGTTGGCGCTGGTATGCACCTCGTAACCGAGGCGGCTGAGGGCCCGCACCACCGAGGCCAGCTCTTCTTCCACCTTGTCGTCGATCAGCAGGATCCGGCCGATTCTCTTCTCTTCCTGGCTTTCCATGGGCATACCCCCCTTTTCTTTTTCGCGATGCCGGAGCCATGGGTCGGAAAGGATTGATCCATCCCTCCCCCCTGTCAGGCGAGATCGGGCATGCGGACCGCGTTCCCGCCCTGGATCTGGGCCTGGTTCAGGGCGTCCTCGGCCAGTTGCAGCAGCAGGTTTTCCGCCACGTCGAAGCTCGCGATGCCAAAGCTGGCGGTCAGCCGCCCGCGGCCGGAAAAATCCGTCCCGGCAATGAGCTGGCGCAGACGGCGGGCGATGTTCAGCGCGTGGACCGGAGGCGTGCTGGGCAGCATGACGACGAAGTCGTAGCCCCCCAGATAGGCCGCCCGATCGCTTTCGCGAAAATTGAGCAGACGCGCCACCTGCCGCAGCAATTCCTCGTCCGGCTCGCCCCCCTGCCGGGACAGGTCGAGGCGCAGGCGGATGACGGAAAAATTGAGTTCGTAGCGTCTGGCCCGGGCCAGTTCCCCCGTCAGCAACGCATCCATGAAGAAGGTCTCGTTGAACAGGCCGGTGACCGGGTCCATGGCCGGAACGCTGCGCTCCCGGGACTGTTTCAAGCCCTTGCGCACATAGGCCGTCAGCTCTTCGATGTCGTAGGGTTTGCGCAGATAGGCGTCGGCGCCGATCTCCAGCCCTTCCGCCAGCCCTCCCTCACGCCCGGTCAACATGATGATGAACAGGTTGGCGAACTGCGGCTTGCTGCGGATCAGCCGGCAGGCCGAGATGCCATCCATGATCGGCATCATGACATCCAGCACGATGACCATGGGGTGTTCGCGCTCGACCACCTCCAGCGCCACCTGGCCGTTGTCCGCCTCCAGGATCTGTTCGGGACCGAAGGTGCGCCCCAGCTGCCGCACCAGCGGACGGCGGACTTCCTTCTCGTTGTCATCGACGATCAGGATCTTGGACATCGGCTCTTCTCCCGACGCTCTGCAAGGGGCGCGGACGACAAGTTCGTTTGTGAAAACCTTAACATGGCAACCCGGGCCTTGCAATCGATATAGCAGCCCGTTGATAAATGGGCTGCCAGCGGGGCAGGGATGCCCCGCCGGAATCAACGGACCAGGGGCATGTCGATCAGCACGCTCATGCCGTTGCCCGGCAGGCTGTGGCAGGTGATGGATCCCCCCAGGGTCTGGGTGGCCAGATTGTAGACGATGTGCATGCCCAGGCCGCTGCCACCCAGATCCCGGCGGGTGGTATAGAACGGTTCGAAGATGCGACGGCAGGTCTCCTCCGTCATGCCGCAGCCATTGTCCCGGTAGAGAAAATGCAGACGTTCCTTCTCCACCGTGAATTCCATGACGATCTGGCCGGCATCCTCCGGTCCGAAGGCGTGAATGCGGGAATTGTTGACCAGGTTGATGACGATCTGGGACAGCGCGCCGGGATTGCTGCGGATTTCCAGGTCGTGGGGACAGAGTACGGTCACGGCGATGCGGGTGTTGCGCAGCTCGTGGTGCAGGGTCAACACCGCGGACTCGACATAGTCCCGCACCTTGAAGAGGCGCAGCTTTTCGCTGGACTGGTCCACCGCCACCGATTTGAAGCTGCGCACCAGATCCGCCGCCCGTTCCAGATTGCCCCGGATCAGCGCCGCCAGCCGCCCCGTGGAGGCGAGAAAGTCGTTCAGTTCCTCCTCGGAAATGCCTTCGCCCTGCACCAGGCGGCTGAAGTCACGGGTGCGCTCCTCCAGCTCCGAGGCGGCCGTGACGCCGATGCCCACCGGGGTGTTGATCTCGTGGGCCACCCCGGCCACCATGTTGCCCAGGCCCGCCATTTTCTCCGACTGGATGAGTTCGGAATAGAGCCGCTTTTCCTCGGTGATGTCGGAGATCATGCCCACAAAGGACTCTCCGCCCTGCACCGGCATGCGGTCGATCGCCAGGCGGATGGGGAAGAGCGCCCCGTCCTTGCGCAGGGCTTCGGCCTCGAAGGGCGGCAGGCCCAGGATCCGGCTCTGGCCGGTGGCGCGGAAACGCTGGAAGCCCGTCTCATGGGCCTCGCGCATGGCGGGGGGCACCAGTTCCCCGATGGACCTGCCGGTGATGTCCTCCCGACGATAGCCGAAAAAGCGCTCCGCTGCCTTGTTGAAGATCTGGATGGCGCCCCTCGCATCCGCCACGACGATGCCGCAGGGCACGAATTCGATGATCCTGCGCGTCAACTGCTCGCTGCAGCGGATCTTCTCTTCCGACTCCAGCCGTTTCAGGGCGCCGGCCACGATGGTGGAAGCCACTTCGAGAAACTGGATGCATTCCAGGTTCTTGCTCGCATGGGGCCGCAGATAGAGTACGATGACCCCCACCACCTTGCCACCCACCTTGATGGGCACGTTGTAATGGCCATGGGGCTGCATGCCCTCGAAACGGGTGTCGTGGCGCTCATCGATGCAGGACGCGAACTGGATCTCCCCTTCCTGGGCAGCCCGTCCGCACAGGCAGTGCCCGAAAGGCACCCGGGAACACAAGGTGAGCAGCGTGCTGGACATGTTGCGGTGGGCCACCATGACCAGCTCCGACCGATGTTCGGCCACCAGAAAGGCCGCGCCCTTGTCCTCCACCCCCAGGAACGCCAGGGGCGGAAACAGGGCCAGGGCGCCTTCCAGCAACTCCCGGGCGTTCGCCGCGGACAGGGATTGCTTGAGAAAGGCGTTGATGGCGTTCTGGACGTTGATTTCCTTGAGGAGCCGGTCGATCTGAACGCTCTGGTCCGCGGCCATTCCGGAGGAAGTCATGCCGGAAGATCTCCTGTTGGTTGGTTCTCGACCGCCCTGAGCGGGATGCGGATTGAGAAATGGACGCCCCGTCCCACGGCGCTGTGGCAGGCAATGGTGCCTCCCAGGGTCTGCACCACCAGATTATAGACGATATGCAGGCCCAGGCCACTGCCGCCCAGGTCCCTGCGAGTGGTATAGAACGGTTCGAAGATGCGTTGCAATACCTCTTCCGGCATGCCCTGGCCGTCATCCCGGTAGGAAAAGGCCAGAAAGTCCCCGTCCACCGAGAATTCCATGCCGATGGTTCCTTGATCCTCCGGACCGAAGGCATGCAGCCGGGAATTGTTGACCAGATTGATCACGATCTGGGAGATGGCGCCTGGATATCCTTGGATTTCGAGGTCGTGCGGACAGCTCACCCGCACCAGCAGTTGGGTCTTGCGAAGTTCGTGCTGCAGGGTCAGCACGGCCGCCTCGACGCATTCCCGCACCTTGAAGGCGCGCGGCTTCTCGCTGGACTGATCCACCGCCACCAACTTGAAGCTGCGCACCAGGTCCGCCGCCCGCTCCAGGTTGCCCCGGGTCAGAGCCACCAGTCGCAAGGTCGAGGCGAGGTAGGCTTTCAATTCCTCCTCGGAAATGCCCTCCTTGTGGAGCAGGTCGGCGAAGACACGGGTGCGTTCCTCCAGCTCCGAGGCCGCCGTGACGCCGATGCCCACCGGGGTGTTGATCTCGTGGGCCACCCCGGCCACCATGTTGCCCAGGCCCGCCATCTTCTCCGACTGGATGAGTTCGGAGTAGATCTGTTTCTCCTCGGTGATGTCGGCGATCATGCCGACGAACGCGACGCCGCTGGGCATGGCCATGCGGTTGACCGCCAGGCGGATGGGAAAGATGCGCCCGTCCTTGTGCAGCGCCTCGGTTTCGAAAGGCGCCAGGCCCAGAATCCGGTCGGCGCCGGTTTCGCGAAAGCGCTGGAATCCCGCCTGATGCGCCGTCCGCAGGGCAGGCGGAACCAGCTCCCCGACCGGCCGGCCGACGATCTCCTCCCGGACATGGCCGAACAGCTGCTCGGCGGCGAGGTTGAATTCCAGGATCCGCTCCCCGGCATCCACCACGACGATGCCGAAGGGGGCATTTTCGATGATGGTCCGCTTCTGTTCCTCGCTGGCCCCCAGGCTCGCTTCCCACGCCTGCCGGCGCTGTTCCTCGTGCTGCATACGTCGCAAGAAGGCCAGCAGCAGGCCGGTGAACCCCAGACCCACCAAAGGCACCACTACCACGCTCCAGATGAAATAATGGACTCCTCCCTCATGGCCGTGGTGATGCACGGCCGTGAACCGCCACTGCCGGTTGGCGACCGGAAAGGCCTTGATCACTTTCATGGCATCGGGCGGTGGCACCGGAGGAACGTCGGAGGCCTTCGAGGTCTTATTCAGGCGGGTGACATGCAGATGGAGAAAATTCTCCGCGCTGGACGGAGACGTATCATACAGCCAGAAGGTCACGCCGCGGGGCGACAGACCTATGATGGCGGATTCGATCAGATCGCCGAAGCGCACCACGCCCACGGCAAAGCCCTTCAGGTAGGTGCGCCGTTCTTCGACCGTCCGCACCGGCTGGCCGTTTTCGTAGACGGGGTGGATGAACAGCGCGCCTTTCTGGTTGCCGGCTTCCTGGAGCAGCCGCACCGGCGGGGTGACGGCGGTCCGACCGGAATCCCGAGCCAGTTCGAAGGCGGCCAGGCGCACGGGATCGGAGGCGACATCGAAGCCGAAGGCCTTCTCGTTGCTGGCGAAGGGCTCAATGTAATAAACGACGATATGTTCTGCCCGGGGACGCGACGGCGTCACCATGCCTTGCGGCAGACGCTCGATGATGCGAAACCCCGGCTGATCCCGGGCCACCCGTGCCTCGAAGGCCTCCCGCTCCCCGCCAGGCACCAGCAGGTTCCAGCTCAGGGCCTGAAACCCTTTCTGCCGTTCGAGGATGGGACGGACATACTCGCCGAATTCGTCCCGGGCCACATGATGGGAGGCGGCGAACAGGCCTCGGATGTCCTCCACGACGTTCAGGTATTGTCTGACCCCGAGTTGGATCGCCTCGAACCGTTCGATGGCGTCCTTCTCGAACTCCTTCTGGTGGATCTTGCGCACCAGATGGTCGGTGAACAGCGCGCCCGCCACGGAAAAGGCCACGCCGCTCATCAGCACGACCTTCATGATCCTGCGGATGAGCTGTCTCTTTTCGATCATGCCGAAAATCCCGGTCGCGGTGACGGGGACCTCACGCGGTGGCGTTGCGCTGAACCAGGCTGCCGATGGTGACTCTGGTCCCCGGGTCCGGATCGACGAATTCGATACCGACCCCGGTATCGCTGGCCCACACCAGGCGACAGGGCACTTCCAGCACATAGGGCGGGTTGTCCGCGGCCTGTCGGACATTGGGGCCGATACTCGGCTGAAAGTAGAGCCGGAGCATGCCGTCCTGGCCGAAGAACCGCCGGTCGATGAGAGGGATATCCAGCCTGAGGCCACCGGAACTGAGATCGGCCACCGGCACGTTGAACAAAAAGCCATCGGGCAGAAAAAGCGCGGACTTCACCGAAAAGGCAACCCGAAGGTATTCACGACGATCCTGGCTCATAGTGGGTCATGATCCGCTGCAAGGGGTGGCCTCCGCATCGAACAGGATGTGGAGTGAAGTGTATCCGAAGGGGGATGGACAGGGAAGTGGAATCCCCTCCGGGCGTCACCGTTGCAGGAACTCCAGCTCCGCGTAGATGGTCTTCATCTGGACGAGCTTCGAGCCGCCAGCGGCCACCATGGCCAGCAGGCAGGCCTCCAGGATTTCCTGGCGTGTGGCGCCGCTGTCCACGGCGTTGTGCAGGTGCATGACCATGCAGTCCTCGCACTGCTGATTGACGGCCAGGGCCACCAGGATCAGATTCTTCACCTTCTCGTCCAGGGCGCCCTGGCCGCCCTTGGCCTTCTGGGTGAAATTGAGGAAGGCATTGATCGGCTCCGGCAGGTCCCGTCGCAGCTTCTGGATCAGTTCCACGGAGCTGCGCAGCAGGTCCTGGTCATCCTCGTCGTCCGCCATATCGATTTCCTTTCAAATTCCCCAGATTTGCAAGACCAGGGCCAACCCCCCACAGGCCAGGGCCAGCCAGGCGACCAGACCGGTCATCGGGATCCGACCGGCGCCGACGGGTTCACCAGCGACCCGCACCCCGGCGATGGCCGGATCCACCAGCGCCTGCCGGTGGGCTGCGGTCGTGGCGGCCGCTCCACCGGCTGGCAACGTCATCGCCACCGCCAGGGCCTGCTGTCCGGTATGGGTGATGGCCAACGCCATGCCGGGGAACAGGGGACGCCCGTCCGGCCCGTCCTGGATGCGGATCGCGTCGAAGGGTTTCGACATCCAGGCATTGTCGGCCTTCATGATCGCCTCCTTGGCGGCATAACGCCCGGCGAAGGAGGCGCGGGGATCGGCCTGAAGGACGCAGTAGGCGATTTCCTCCGGTGCGAAGTGCCGCTGGTAGAAGGCATCGGTCCAATAATCCTCGGCCTCCGGCAGGTTGGCCACCAGCTCCAGATCCACCCCCAGGCCGACGGCCGACGCCCCGGCCGGCAGCGGCCGGGGCCGCTCCGGTTCCGGCCGGACCGCGCTGCCCCCGTCCGCGGCCCCCAAAGCCAGCAGATCACCGTAGGTGCGAATGCCCACCCGCCGTGCCCGCTCCACCTCCAGACCGGCCTCCGCCAGCTTGGCATACAGGCGGTTCTGCAGGATCGAGCCGGGAATGGCCGTGCGATCGATCACCGTCTCCCCATGGACCTGGGACTCCGGCACCTTCAAGAATACCGCCACGATCGAACGCAGCTGTGGTTCTTTGTCCATACTGAACTCAATATCCCATCAGACAGACTTGGCAGATCAGGCTCTCCCGCCCGGCGGAATCCACCAGCTGGAGCAGTCCGTGGCCCTGCATCGCGCGGTCTTCCGGCAGGGTTTTCAGGCAGACGCCGCACACCGGCCGGGTGGCGGCGTCCGGCGTCTCCGGCCCCGCGCCATGGCCTTCCAGCCGCTCCCGCAGGGCCTGCAGGAACAGCGCCGCCTCCCGCCCTTCGGTGACCCGGTGGTCGAAGGCCAGGCTCAACTGGAAGCGGTGCAGGTCCGGATCCTCCCCGGCGATGCCCAGGATGGCGCTCTGGTGGGCGTTGACCAGCGGCTGGATATGACCGACCCCGAATCCGGACAGGTCGGTCACGGTGAAGGTCGATCCCAGCAACTCACCGGGGGTCAGGGTCCGGTCCAGGTAGCCTTCGATGCGCTGGAACAGCAGCTGCTCCAGCTCCCGGAAGCCCAGGGTGTCGGCATGGGGCAGGGTCAGCACCTTGAGACCCTGGCCCATGTCCACCGCAATCCCGATGTGGATGTCCCGGTACAGGCCGATGCGTTCGCCCTCCAGAAAACCATTCAGGCACGGGTGGCGCCGCAACAACCTGGCCGTTTCGAACACCACCAGCGGCAGCAGCGACTCCGGCAACCACTCCGACTGCCGGGCGATGTGGGCGCGCAGCGTCCCCATCCGCACCCAGGTGGTGACCAAGCTGACCTGGCCGCCGCGCTGCACCTGGTCGAGGGCCTGGATCTCCAGCTGCTTGGCCTGGGTCAGGGGCTGCCAGTCGATCCGCCGCTGCAGCTCCGCCGGCAGCGGCGGGAAGCGCAACGCCACCCGCCGCTGCCCCGCGGTCGGCGCCACAGTCTGGACCGCCGGGGGCGGCAGCCGGCTCTGCACGTCCCGCAGGGTCACCAGATCCTGATCCTGAAACAGCGCAGGATCCAGATGGTGCCGTTTCAGGGCCTGCCGGGCGGCCTTGGAAAAACGCGGCGCCAGGGCCGGAGTCGTCTCAGGCACGGGGGGCGAAGCCGCGTCGGCGACCGGACTGGGCATTCGCTCCTGGACGACGCCGGGCGTGGGACTGACTTCCGCTGAAAGCCGCCTTTCGGCTTCCACGGTAAACCCCGCCTGCGGATGCAGGCGGGCCAGCACGGCGCCGGTGGGCACCTGGTCGCCGACCTGGCACAGGTATTCGACGAACCCCTCCCCGGGCGATTCCACCACCACCTGGGCCTTGTAGGTTTCCAGATCCAGCAGCGGGGTGCCGGCTCCCACCGCAGCGCCGCCCGGCTGGTGAATGGCCACCACCAGCAGCGCGTCGCTGGAGACATCCAACCGCGGGGCGAGGATATCCTGAATCGTACTCATGGCCGGTGGGCCACCACGTCTCGGATGATGCGCCGGGCCTCCACCAGGACCTGGCGTTCCAGGTCCCGGGGCGCGGGAATGGGCACGGGCAGGGCCGCGATCCGGTGGGCGCTGAAGGGACGCCGCCGGCCCAGGCGTTCCTGGATGGTGGCGATCAGCTCGGCCCCCCAGGCGGCGAAGGCACTGCCCTCCTCCACCACGAACAGGCTGCCGCTGCGCTCCACCGCCTCCAGGATGGCCCGCGGATCCAGGGGACACAAGAGGCTGGGAATCAGCAGCTCGGCCTTGAGATCATGCTGCTCGAACAGCGGGCCCAGCACCCCGGCCGCGATGCTGGCGATCCCCCCATAGGCCACCAGGGTAACCTCCGGGGCCGAGTGGAGCGGACGGATATGGGTGAGGGGAAAGGGCTCGATGGTCTCCTCGACGATGAAGTTCTCCTCCTGGAAATCCCCGATCCGGGCGCCGTAGAGCGTCTTGTTTTCGATGACGATGGCCGGGTCCTGCTGGCCTGGAGCCAGCAGGGCGCGGTACAACCCCGCCGGATCGGTGAAGGCGTTGAGCGCCACCACCCGCAGCGTGTCGATGCCCAGCAGGAACTTGTCCAGGGTCTGGGAATGGGTGGGACCATAGCCCCGGTAGCCCCCCATGGGGGTGCGCAGGATCAGCGGGCAGCCGATCTGGCCGTTGTACATCCGGTGGAACTTGGCGGCGTGGTTGATCAGTTGATCCATGGCCAGGGTGACGAAATCCCCGAACATGATTTCCACGATGGGCCGCATGCCGGCCAGGGCCAGCCCGTTGGCCAGGCCGGTGATGGCGGCCTCGCTGATGGGCGTGGCCAGCACCCGGTCGGGATGGGCCGTGGCCAGCCCCCGGGTGACCTTGAAGGCCCCGCCGTAGGGATCGACGATGTCCTCGCCCAGCAACACCACCTCGGGATGCTCCGCCAGCAGCTCGGCGAAGCAGCGGTTGAGCCGGGTCACCAGGCGTTCCGACGACGGCAGTACCGGCCGGCGGGCCGGAAGCCGGGGCGACACCCGCGGCTTCCGGTGGTACTCCTCCAGCATCAGCACCGGTTCCTGGGCGATCCGGCCCAGCAGGTCCCGGATCTCCCGGTCGATGGCCGCGCGCCACTGCCCATGCTGCTCCGGATGCGCCCGGGCATGGGCAGTCAGCAGGTCCCGGGCCCGGGCGGCGTCGAGTTCCGCCGCATCCCGGGTATCGTCGCCCTTGGAGTGGGGCGCCAGACGGTCGGTGCGAACGACATGCAAGGCCGGCGTGCCGGTCGCCCGCACATGGGCCACCGACCGCGCGGCCTGGGCGTCGAGCCGTGGCCAATCCCAGGTATCGCTGACGAAGGTCTCGATGCCGAAGGCCGCGGGTCGGGCCTCGATGGTCCCCGCCAGGGTGGCTTCCCGGGGGGTGGACTGGGCGTAGCGGTTGTCCTCGCAGACGATCAGCAGCGGAATCCGCCATCTGGCGACCAGATTCAACGTCTCGTAGAGGATGCCCTGCCCCAGGGTGCCGTCGCCGATGAAGGCCACGCCGATGCCCGGGACCCCGCGCAGCTTGCGGGCCAGCGCCAGGCCCGCGGCCACCGGCACCATGCCACCCTGGATGCCGTTGGAGAAGAACCGCCCCTGGTGGAACAGATGCTGGCTGCTGCCAATGCCGCCGCAGACGCCGGTGACCTTGCCGAGCATCTCCGCCAGCAGCCCATCGAGATCGCCGGTGAGGGCCAGGAAATGTCCATGGCAACGATGGCCCGAGACGACCACATCCTGTTCCACCAGTGCCCGGGCGAAGGCCACGGCCGAGAGTTCCTGACCGATGCAGGTATGCACCGTGCCGTTGAGCCGCCCCTGGCTGAACAGCTCCAGCAGGGTCTCCTCCACCCGGCGGATCAACAGGGCCTGTCTGACGACCGCTGCATCCATGACCATCATCCCGGCCGGGTCGCATCGATCAAGGACACATGCCCCGGGACCGGATAGTCCCGGGCCGGATCCCAGACGTAACGGTCACCGTCCCCCTCCCAGCCGGACTCCCGGCGGAAGAACTCCAGGCATGGACCGTTCCTGGCCGTGGGCAGTCCCTCGGCTGCCAGGGTCCGGCAGCCCGCCGCCCGGGCGGCACGCACCAGGACATGCAGCATGGCCCGTTCTACCCCCCGGCCCATCACCCGGCAACTGAGCAGAAAATCGCTCACCCGGGCCTGGTCGCCATCGATCGTCAGACCGGTGATGGCCGTGAGGCCGTAATCCCCGAACCGGTCCGCGACCCGGAACACCCACAGCCGCTGCCCCGGCTGGACCGCCCAATGCTGCAATTCCCCTTCACCCAGGCGGCGGGTGCGCAGGTTCATCTGGTTGGTCTTGTTGAGCAACTGGGCGGCCCGGGGCAGGGTGTCGGCGCCCAACGCCGCCACCCGGATGGTCAGACCCAGGCTCCCCAACCATTCCGCCAGGGACCCCACCGCCGTGCGGCTCTGGCGGCGCTGCCGTTCGGCCATGTAGCTGGCGGTGCGGACGGCGTCCTCGGCGGTGAGGCCGGCGCTGTCGAAACAGTCCAGGCGCTCCAGGGCCTCCCGGTAGCGCAGCTTGTCCCGGGGCCAGTCGGGCACCAGCACCTCCGGCAGGGCCTCCCGCACCCGGGCGCGCTCGGCCGGATTGTCGTCGATGAACACCGCCGACTGGGGCAGCAGGTTGACCTCCTCCAGCAGGGCGGCCAGATTGGCCGCCTTGTCGTTCCAGTCGATGCGCCAGCCGACGAAATCCTCGGGCCGCAGCACCATCTCCGGATGCTCCCGCAGCGCCTCCAGGGCCAGCTCCTCCCGGTTCTTGCTGAGAATGGCCAGCAACACCCCCCGATCCTTCAGGCGTTTCAGGGCCAGCTGGAAATCGCGCAGCGCCTCCCCCACCGGATGGTGTCCGCCCAGGGTCAACCGCCGCCAGCCCACCTCGCCCAGAATCTCCCCCCACAGGGTCTCGTCCAGATCCAGAAACAGGATCTTGCGCGCCTGGGCAACCAGCTTTGACCCGGAGTTTGGCCAGTCGGCGGCGGCCAGGGCCAGCAGCTCCGGGGTCCAGGCCAGTTTTCCGAGATACCAGAGTTTGGGATTCCAGCTTCTGGATCCGCATTGGGCCAGCCAGCGCTGGCTGTCCAGCACGAAGGCATTGCCGGCCGGGGCCAGGCCATCGGCCAGGGTCAGATTCATCAGGGTCAGGGCATGGGCCAAGCCCATGCCTGGCCGCAGATCGGCCAGGCCCAGGCCCCGTTCCACCGGCGGACGGCTCCAGGAAGGCGCCAGGAGGGTTGCGACCCGGCCGGCGGCGGTCCGCAGCAGGTCGGCAAAGCGTTGCACATCCCGGCGCAGGTCATCGGGGGCAACCGTCTGGCCGGCCAGCAGGCGGGCATAGGCGGGCACCGCCGCCTCGGGGCGGGTCCAGACCACCAGCAGGCTGGGGGCCGGCTGCCAGGCGGCATGGTCGGGATCCAGCAGCACCGGCAGCACCTGATCGAACGGTCCGGAGCGGGCCGCAAAACGCGGCTCGGCGCTGCGCCGGTTGAGGGACTGCACCAGGGGTTTGACCGTGAAATCGGCCAGGATCAGGGTGACGGTGAGCGACCCCATGGGGCTGGATCAGGCCTGATCCAGCAGGCCGCCGATGTGGGCGACCAGACCGGCCACGGTGCGGAACGGGCTCTGGTCTCCCAGCACGTCGCCATCCCCGGCCAGGATCACCTCCTGGCCGAAGCGTTCCAGGATGGCCTCCTCCAGTTCCACGATCAGGGTCACCAGGGCGATGGAATCGATCACCGCCCGCTCCCCCAGCAGGGTCGTGGCGCCGTCCAGGCCATCGGTCGGTTGCCCCTTCATGTCCAGGGCGTTGCGGACGGCGGCGAGGACCAGGTCCTCGATGGCTGTGGTCATGGTGGGACTCATTTCTGGTACCAGTCGCCGGGGTTGCTCTGGATCCACCAGCCTTCCCGGGCCTGCTGGCGCCACTGGAGGGAGAAAATTTCCCGCATGTGGTTGGACCATTCGGGATGACGGTTGGCCTTGGCGATTTCGTCGTAGAGGGTCTGGCGGTCGGTATTTTCGGCGCGCATCAGGCGGCGCAGTTCGGCCCGTTGGCCCACCGTCAGCCCCTGCTCGGTGCGCAGGACCAGATCCCCCCGGGTGTCGATGCCCAGGGTGCCCCGTTCCAGGTAGGGATGCAACAGGCGGGAACGGTTCTGCATGCGGTCCTGGAGTTCCTGCAGGCTGATGACCCGGGGCGCGGGCGGTCCGGCACCCCAGACATTCTTGACCACCCGGCCGGCCATGTCGTGCAGGGTCGGGTCGGAGTTGAACTGGGGCTGGGTGGTTGCGCAGGCGGTCAGCAGCGACCAGGGCAACAGCCAGAGCCCGTATCGGCGCGCATCACGACTCCTCATCGCTCGGTCTCCCCGGTTACCGAATGCCAGTCGCGGAGCAACTTTCATTCGGTGGAGGGTGGAGGGAGGCCTCCCCCATCCATCAAAGTTTGGTCGAGCAGGGCGATCAGGCTGGAGGTGTCCCACCGTCCTCCGCCCCGCGCCTGCACCTGGGCATAGAATTGATCCACCAGCGCAGCCACCGGCAGGCGGGCGCCGTTGTGGCGGGCCTCGGCCAGGCAGAGGTCCAGATCCTTGCGCATCCAGTCCACCGCGAAGCCGAAATCGAAGCGACCGTCCCACATGGTGGCTCCGCGATTGGCCATCTGCCAGGAGCCGGCAGCGCCAGCGCCGATGGCCGCCAGCACCCGGGGGCCGTCGAGCCCGGCGGCCCGGGCGAAATGCAGCCCCTCGGCCAAACCCTGCACCAGGCCGGCGATGCAGATCTGGTTGACCATCTTGGTCAACTGCCCGGCGCCGGCGTGACCCATATGGGTCACGCTGCGGGCATAGTGTGCCATGACCGGGGCCGCCCGGTCGAAGGATTCCTTAGCCCCGCCCACCATCACCGCCAGCGTCCCGCCCTGGGCGCCCGCCTGGCCGCCGGAGACCGGGGCGTCGAGAAACCCGCAGCCCCGGTCCCGGGCCAGTCCTTCCAATTCCCGGGCGATCTGTGCCGAAGCGGTGGTATGGTCCACCAGGATCGCCCCTGGTTCCAGGGCGGCCAGCAGACCCTCCGCGCCCAGACAGACCTGCCGCAGGTGGGCGTCATTGCCCACGCAGCAGAACACCAGCGCCGCGCCCCGGGCCGCCTGGGCCGGGGTCGAGGCCAGCGCCCCGCCATGGCCTTCGACCCAGGCCCGGGCCTTGGCCGCGCTGCGGTTCCAGACCGTCAGCCGATGGCCGGCGGCGGCCAGATGACCGGCCATGGAAAAGCCCATGGTGCCCAGCCCGATGAAAGCCAGATCCAATGGATTGCATGAACTCATGACAGTCCTCCCGGCTCAGGCAGGGGCCACTTCCACCCGGTTGTCGTGGAACGCCGGGCCGCCGGCGGGGGCCGTGCGGTCGGCGTGGGTCAGGAGATTGAGGCCGATCCCCTCGGGAAACTCGTCGGCCACCCGGTTGGACTCGCACAGGCACAGACCGGGCCGCACGTCGCTGGTGAGGCGGGCGGTCAGGGTCAGGCGGCCCAGATCGTTGAACACCACCACCGGCTGGCCGTCGCCAATGCCCCGGGCCGCGGCGTCGGCGGGATTGAGCATCAGCACCGGCGGGCCACGGCGTTTCTGCACGGTGTCGAGGCCGGCGAAGGTGCTGTTGAGAACGGCATGATCCGGCGGGGTCATGAAATCCAGGGGATAGCGACTGGCCTCGTCGGCCCGATCGCGGCGGTTGACCGGCCAGTGGTCCGGCAGGGTGGGCATGGCTGGATCGCGCCAGCCGGGTCGGAAATGAAAGCGGCCGTCGGCCTGGCCGAAACCGTGGCGGAAATGGGCGGCGTCCGGGCTGGGGGTGACATCCAGCCAGGGATGGTTCGGCCAGCTCTCGGGCGGGGGCAGGCCGCTGTCCGCCAGAACGGTGCGCACCGTCTCCGCCACGCTGCGCCGGAAGGGCGGCTCGTCGAACCCCAGCCCCCGGGCGATGGCATCGACCACGTCGTGGTTGCAGCGCGCCGCGCCGGTGGGGGCCACCACCGGTTTGGCCCATTGCAGGGTGGTCTGGCCGTAGGATTTGTAGAGATCCTCGTGTTCCAGGAACGTGGTGGCCGGCAGCACCACGTCGGCCAGGCGGGCGGTATCGGTCATGACCTGTTCGTGGACCACGGTGAACAGATCCTCCCGCAGCAGACCACGGCGCACCGCGGACAGATCCGGACAGGCGGCGGCGGGATTGGCGCTGAAGGTCAACAGGGCCTCGATGGGCGGATCCACCGCCGCGCCGGTCAGCAGGGCGCCCAGGCGGCTCATGTCCAGGATCCGGCTCGGTCGCTGGGCCAGCCAGTGGGACTGCAGCACCGCCTCGTCGTCGATGCGGACGCAATCGCTGGTGGAAAGCAGCGCTCCGCCCCCCACCCGACGCCAGGCCCCGGTGACCGCCGGCAGACAGGAGACGGCATGCAGGTTGACCGCGCCGTTGGCCTGGCGGCTCAGACCGAACCCGATCTTGAGAAAGGGCGCCCGGGCCCGGCCATAGTCCCGGGCGAACGCCCGGATCACCGCCGGGTCCAGCCCGGTGATGGGGGCGGCCCATTCCGGGGAGCGCTGCCGGAAATGCTCTCGGACTTCGGGGTCGAAATCGGTGCGCTCGGCCAGGAATTCAGGGTCGGACAGACCCTCCTCCAGCAGCACATGGATCATGGCGGCCACCAGGGCGCCATCGGTGCCCGGGCGGGGATCGAGGTGCTGGTCGGCCAGCCGGGCGGTGCGGGTGCGGTAGGGATCCACCACCACCAGCCGGGCGCCCTGCTGGCGGGCCTCCCGCACGAAGGTCATAAGGTTGATGTGGGTGGAGACGGCGTTGATGCCCCAGAGCAGGATCAGGTCGCTGTGGCGCATTTCCGCCGGGTCGGGGCCGATCTTCCGGCCCACGCCCGCCAGCCAGCCGGCGCCGGCGATGCTGGCGCAGATGGTGGGGGCCATGCGGGAAAACCCGGCCCGATGCACCAGCCGCTCCACCGCCGACCGTTGCACCAGCCCCATGGTCCCGGCATAAAAATGGGCGAAGACCGCCTGGGGACCGGAGCGCTGGATCACCCGTTGCAGTTCGGTCACGATCCGCTCCAGGGCCACCTCCCAGGTGACCGGCCGGAAATGGTCCGCGCCCTTGGCTCCCACCCGCAGCAGGGGGCTGGTGAGGCGGGGGCCGTTCTGAATCTCGACGTAGCGGGCCACCTTGCCGCAGATCACCCCCCGGGTGAACGGATGATCGCGGTTGCCCCGAAGGCCGGTGACCCGTCCATCGGTCTGGGTGACTTCCAGGGCGCAGGCGCTGGGGCAGTCCATGGGACAGGTGCTGAAGTGCTTGGATTCGGTCATGGGCGGTCCTGTTCGAAGCAGAAACCTTGGAGGCTGGGGAAGGCCACCCTCCACCGCTGCAGGTCGCGGGGCGACTCGCAGCGGCAAGACCGAGGATACCAATGGACGAAGACGCCGTCACTGCCCTGTTCGCCGCCCTGCAGGCGGCCAATCCCCATCCCCGGAGCGATCTGGCGTACCGCACGCCCTTCGAACTGCTGGTGGCGGTGGTGCTGTCGGCCCAGGCCACCGACCAGGGGGTCAACAAGGCGACCCCGGCCCTGTTCGCCGCCGCCCCCAATGCCCGGGCCATGGTGGCCCTGGGGGAAGACGGCATCCGCGCGTATATCCGTTCCATCGGCCTGTTCAACAACAAGGCCAGGAACCTGTTCCTGTCGAGCCGCCAACTGGTGGAGCGCCATGGCGGCGCGGTGCCCGCCGACCGGGAGGCCCTGGAGGCCCTGCCCGGGGTGGGCCGCAAGTCTGCCAACGTGGTCCTCAACGTCGCCTTCGGCCAACCCACCCTGGCCGTGGACACCCATGTCTTCCGGGTGGCCAACCGCACCGGCCTGGCCCCGGGCCGCACGCCGCTGGCAGTGGAAAAACGCCTGCTGGAAACGGTGCCGGAGGAATTCATCCACCACGCCCACCACTGGTTGATCCTCCACGGCCGTTACATCTGCAAGGCCCGCCGCCCCCTGTGCGCGGCCTGCCCCATCCGCACCTGGTGTGCAACGGGGGCGGAGATCGACGCCGCTCTCCCGGAGCAGCGTGAGTCATGATAGACTGCAATCATGGTCTTCGATCAGCCATCCTGCAAGGTTACCGGGGAAGCCGGAAAGCGGCTTTCACAATAAAGTTACATCCACTCCATCGTGGACGCCAACCCATGATCCCTGTATCAAACTGCCAGGATTTCAACCTGGAGCAGTCCTGGAAAACGCACAAGAGGGCGGACAGGTTGAAGGGGCTGCCTCCAGCGTCCGCCAACCTCCTTCTTTTCTATGCCGTGGAATGTGGGCTGAAGTCTCTTCTTCTCAAGACACGCAATCTGACCACCTGTCCAAAAAATCGCGACAACCTGCTCTACAGCCATGACCTCGCAAAGATTCTCAGGGAAATGTGTCCTTCCAGGGCAGAGATCGGAACCGCTCCTTTCCAACTGCACCTTGATCTGAAATCCGGAAATATGAGGCATCAAGTTATAGGGGATATTCATTCGGTGTGGCGATACGGTTTATCCATCGACCCGAAAAACGAGAGAGATGTCATCGATTGGCTGAGAAAGATCGATCGATACATTACCTCGAAACGGAGACAATCATGAACACCCCCGAACGGCTTCTGAACTGGGTGGACGTGGCACGGAGGCTCTGGAAAGAATCTCATCACGCCGATGCCGAAAACGATCCCCCCTCTCCCCCGAAAGGGGTTGTCTTTACCCAAACCTTTTGGGACCGCCTGCTGGTGGGTGTCGCACCCGATACGGAATTGAAAGATGTCTGGGGCTGGCTGTCCCAACTCTTCGAACCGCGATGGGTCCATGGCGACGATGGCAACGCCATTCTCCTGGAGGCTCAGGGGGAAGGCCTGAACCGTCTCCCCGTGGAGGTTGAGGAACTCGAAGCCGATGACGTTGGCGAATGGCGGAACGTTCCTTTCCATCCCCGGTTCACGCCACCAAGAACCGCCTGTTTCTCGCGCGAGCAAGGACCGCCCCCCGTAGACTTACCGCCGGACCATCCGCCGATCCTGGCCTTCCATTCCTTCAAGGGGGGGGTGGGGCGCACCCTGTGCGCCTTGGCCGCCACCCTGGCCTATACCGCGCATCACAAGAAAGTTCTGCTGGTGGATGCCGATTTCGAGGCTCCCGGCATCAGTCTTCTCTTCGAGAAGAGAATGCCCGATCCCGATTTCGCCATGGCCGATCTCCTGACCATGATCCACGCCGACCCGGATCCCGAAGGCATCAACGCCCTGGCCAGCGCAAAAAAAGGCGTTGCCGGACAGCGTTTGGGGGACGTTTATGTCCTCCCCTGTTTCAGATACCTGCAAGACAGCGTCTCTCTTGAAATCCGCCCGGAGCATCTGGTGGCCAGCACGGCCCATCCCCCCTTCTTCCTGAGCGACAGCCTTTCCCGTCTCGGCAAGGAACTCGGGGTGGATGTGGTAGTCGTCGATTTGCGGGCGGGGCTGTCGGACTTGTCGTCCCCTATTATCCTTGATCCCAGGGTCAAACGCATTCTGGTGGCCAATGCCTCGGGACAGTCCATTCGTGGCACCCGGTTTTTGATTCAGGAAATCGGCAAGATATTGAAGAATAATCGATGGCCTGTCGGCAATCTTCCGGCCCTGATCCTCAATCAACTGCCAGCCGCCATGATGCCGAAGAAAGGCGAATCCGCAGGAGATGAACGCTTCAACGCCATTTTGGAAAGCATCAACAAGACCCTGGAGCAGGCCTTTCCGCAACAGTCCGAATTGGCAGCGGATGACGGCACCGCGACCACCCCAGCGGCCGCACAATCTCTGATTCTCACCAGCGCCGAAGAAGGCATCGTCAAGGCTTACCTGTCGTACAACGAACCCTTGGCCTCGCTTTCCGATGAATGGGAAGACGCCATGGAGACAATCCGTGACTCCCTTGTTCCTGATAAGCTCTGGGAGACACTGCAACTTTGGCTGCCAGCGACCCGAAAACCGGAACCTGGTCAGTCTGCGGCCGGCACCTGCACCGACATAACATTGGATGACAGACGGCGGCTTCTTAGTGATTTTGCCGAGCAACTGGTCACGGCCGAAGGGACTTCTCAAGGGGCCATCAAGGATGTGGGCTTTCTCCCGATTCTTCCCCTCACTCATTTGGCCAATGATCACACATCAAAGCTTCCCATCGTCGTTTCCATTGGCGCCAAGGGAGCAGGCAAGACATATTCCTATCTTAACATGGCTCGAAGTGGTCGCTGGGATATGTTTGTCAAGAAGATAAATAATAGCAGTCATTGCGAAATTTCCGCTCCTATTCTTCCAATTCTTTGGAGCAAGAACGCTGACTCCCAGGAGATGCAATCGATTCAAGAGTCGTCTCGGAAACTCGCAGGCTTTCAGAAAAGCCTGCCGTTGGAACTGAATCGCGAATTGTCCGGGTATGCCAGTGATGACCTTTATGAATGGAGAGATTTCTGGGCCAACGCCATTGCCAGGTCTCTCATTGATCCCGAAAGTTCTGCCCAACCCCATGCATCCCTCATCAAGCGCTTGCGCGGCGGCACTCGGCGAATCATAGCCATTATCGATGGCCTTGAAGAAGCTTTCCCGAAATTTGCCGAGGATTCCAGACAGCAAACAGCCTTGCGTGCATTGCTTCAGGAACTGCCAAACTGGCTGCGCACCCTGCCCGGCATGCCCCTTGGGTTGATCGTTTTCGTCAGACAAGACATGGTGTTACACGCTATTCCACAAAATCGAACGCAATTCACCGACAGGTTCAAAAGCTATGCTCTGCGATGGACGTGGCCGGAGGCCCTGGAGTTGGCTGCCTGGGTCAGTGATAAATCGAAAGCCACGATGGACCTTCGGGATCCGGCATTTTCCAGACTGTCGGATGCGGACCGCTCAATACGTTTGAAACCTCTCTGGGGGTACAAGCTTGGTGGAGATGAAAGCAATGAGGCCGTTTCCAATAATTGGGTTCTTTCTGTCCTGTCCGATCTGCGAGGACGGATTCAGGGACGGGATGTTGTTCGTTTTCTTGGCCTGGCTGCCAGAGAATCCGTGGGCAACACCAAGTCGATTGATCGAATCCTTGCTCCAGCAGCCATGAGAGCAGCCATTCAACAGTGTAGCCAGAAAAAAGTGGCAGAAATCGGTGAAGAGAATGTTCCTCTCAATGATGTGTTTGGAAAAATAAGGAACCCCGCTTCCGTGCGATCTCAAAATACATTAATGTCCCCCTGTGCATATGAAGATCTCGTATCTCTTGGTCTGAGCAAAGAACATGTTGAACTCCTTGCTGAGAATGGCATCGTTTTCTTTGACTCAAGCGAGAAAAAATACCATTTCCCGGAAATTTTTCGCCATGGGCTCAATGTCGAGCGTGCTGTTGGGGCACGTCCAAAGGTCGTTTCCCTTCTTCGTCAGGCGCGTAACCAGGGAAGATTCTGAGATTGGTGTCTTGAGCAGACGTAACCGTTCAGACACCCCCCGTAAATCTGAACGAAGCGCCGAGTCCGAGTTCTGAAACACACACAGCAGGGTATCACAGGGCAGGTCCGGTGTGGTATCCTCCGTCCAGGAGGATCTATCATGACCACGATGATTGCCGAAGTCTATACGGCCCTGAAGGAGGCCGGGGCCTCCGAAACATCGGCCCAGAAAGCCGCCGAAGCGCTGGCCCAGGGACAATTGGCCAGATGATGTGATCCGGATCGAGAAGGAGCTGGCCGTCATCAAGTGGATGTTGGCCCCGGTGGTGGCCGCCGAGGTCCTGCCGCTGCTCAAGATACTGTTCACTCCCGGCTGACGTTACCGTGAAAGTCGCTCCGCGACTTCCCGACCCCAATCAAGCAATCGACAAGGACGACCCATGGCTTTCGTACTTCCCGACATCACGGTCCGTTTTCCCGGCGGCAAGAAGGTCGATGCCCTGTTCGGGGATTTCACCGTCAAGACCGATCAGCCGCTCCAGGACGGCGGTGACGGCAGCGCGCCGTCGCCGTTCATGCTGTTCCTCAGCAGCCTGGCCACCTGCGCCGGCATCTTCGTCCTGGGTTATTGCCAATCCCGGGGTCTGGACACCGCCGGCATTTCCCTCACCCAGAGCCACACCTTCGTGCCCGAAGGTCAGGGGGTGCGTCTGGGCCGGGTGGAGATCCAGATCCATGTGCCCCCCACCTTCCCCGAGAAACACCATGCCACCCTGGTGCGGGTGGCGGAAATGTGCGCCGTGAAGAAGGTGCTGGAAAATCCCCCGGAATTCCTGGTGGAAACCCGGGTCACGACCGGATGACCCCGGTCGGGAGACGGGGAACGATGATTTGAAAGCCCTCTTCATCGACTTGCTGCGTCTCAACAACGACCAGCATGGCATCCATTCCCTGTCGGCGGTTCTGAATCATCATGGAATCCGGACCGAATACCTGGGCACGCGCAATCGGGCCAAAGCCCTGCAGGCGGTGGCCCGCAGTCGGCCCGATGTCCTGCTCTATTCCTCGTTCTCCGCCTCCCTGCCCGAAATCCAGGCCTTCGACCGGGAAGCCAAACGGCTGGGCCGGTGGCATTCGGTCATCGGTGGCCCCGGGGTGACCTTCGACCACTTGGCCGTCAAGGACAGCTCCATCGATGCGGTCTGCGTGGGCGAAGGGGAGGACGCCCTGACGGAATACCTGCTGGGCGGTTTCCAGCCGGTCAAGAACATCGTCGGCAACGGCGCCGGCCTGCCCGGAGACTTCTTTCCCCTGGTGAACCCGGACCAGCTGCCGTTTCCCGACCGGGAGGTCATCTATCGGACCGATCCCCTGCTGCGGGATGCCCCCTCCAAGCAGATCTTTTCGGGCCGGGGATGCCCCTACCGCTGCACCTACTGTTTCAACCACAAGTTCAACGACCTGTTCAAGGATCACGGTCCCGTGATCCGGAAAAAGAGCGTCGACTACCTGTTGGAAGAAATCCGCCTGCTGCAGAGTCGCTATCCCCTGTCCAACCTGCACTTCAACGATGACACCTTCATTCTCGACAAGAAGTGGTTCTTCGAATTCTGCGGCCGCTTTCCCAAGGCCTTCCCGGACTTGACCTATTCCTGCAACGTCCGGGCGAACCTGTTGCGGGAGGATGTGGCCGAGGCCCTGGCCGCCAGCCACTGCCTGCATGTGACCTGGAGCATCGAGTCGGGACAGCAACGCTTTCTCACCGAGGTCCTGAAACGCGCCATGACCCGCGAGCAGATCATCCGGGCCGGTGCAATGCTCCATCGGCATGGGGTGCGGTTCCGGGTCGCGAACCTCCTGGGCCTGCCCGGGGAAACCTTCCAGGACATGATGGACACCGTGGCCCTGAACATCACAGTCAAACCCGCCTTCGCCCTGGCCAATATCTTCGTCCCCTTCCCCGGTCTGGCACTGCGGGAATACGCCATCGATGCCGGACACCTGGACCCGGCCCAGCCATTGCCGAGGGATTATTTCACCAATTCGGTCCTCAATTTCAATCGCGCCGAAAAGACCTTGATCTTCAAGACGCTGTGCCTGTTCCCGCTGATGGTCAGATTTCCGCGCTTGTATGACGATTCAAAACTGCGCAACGCCCTCTACCACCTGCCGCGCTGGCTGCTCCGGGTGGTGCATGACCTCGTATCGCCCTACTACATGGCCCGCTGGTACGTCGTCAAAACCCCCCTGCGCATCAAACTGCTCATGCTGCTGCGTTACCTGCAGAATCTGTGACTTTGATGGATGGGGGAGGCCTCCCTCCACCCTCCACCGATGAAAGCCGGTTTCCGGCTTCCACGGTAACAACGACCCCCCTCAACCTGGCGCTGGAACCAGGTCGGAACGGTCGAACACCTCCCGCAACAGGCCCATGCCACCGTCGGCCAGCCAACGTTCCCAGTCCGCTTCCAGTATGGGACGCACCTGCGCCCAGGACAGGCCCCGGGCCTCGGTCATGGCCGTCAGCAGCCGGCGTTCGGCCGGGGCCCGGGGATGGTCGGCCTGGGCCGCCAGCAACCAGCCGATCCCCACCAGGCGCCAAGCCTCGGTTTGCCCCAGGATGCCCGCCAGGCGCCCCAGTTGCACCAGGCTGGCTCCCTGGCCGCTGCGATCTCCCTGAACCTGGCGCATTCGATAGGCACCGAGCAGGCGCTGCCAGGCGGAATCGGTGGCGTTACTCTCCAGATCCATGACGCCCAGCTGATGCAGCACGCTGGCCAGCAGGGGCCATTGTTCCAGGGCTTCCAGCAGCGGCAGAGCGGCCTGGAAATGATCCCGGGCGGTCTCGTCCCGACCCACCGCGGCATGCAGATGCCCCGCCACCGGCAGCACCGCCGCCAGGTCGGCGGGGCGGTCCAGTTCCCGGTACAGCCCGATGGCCCCCTCCAGGTGGGTCAAGGCCAGGGGCGCATTGCCGTTTTCCAGCTCCAGGGTGCCCCACAGGGCCAGGGTGGTGGCGGTGCCCTCCCGGTCCTGGAGGGATTCCTGAACGCTCAGCGCCGCCTGATACCGCCGACGGGCGCCATCAACGTCCCCGGCCCGGGCCGCCACCTCCCCCAGCCGACTCAAGGTGCGCCCCTCGGCGGGTTGGTCACCGCTGGCCAGGTGCAACAGCAGGGCCTGTTCCAGGGCCTCCCGGGCCGGATCGAACGCCTCCTGGTGCAGGTGAACCGCCGCCAGTTGCTTCCAGGTGCTGGCCTGCCCGGCCGGGTCCCCCGTCTCCCGCAACAGCGACAGGGACTGCTCGAAAGATTCCCGGGCCGCAGCGGCCCGACCGCAGGCCAGGTCGATCCCCCCCAGGCCATGGAGGGCCGCCGCCCGCTGGCCATGATGGTCCCCGGGGGTCGCCGCCAGGCACTGCTGGTACCAGAGTCGGGCATGGTCCAGATCCCCCAGCCCCAACCAGCCCCGGGCGGTCCATTCCATGAGCGCCGGCTCCGAACCCTCCTCCAGCAGCCGCCGGTTGAGGGCGATCAGATCCCCATGGAAGCCCTGGATGAACAAGCCTTCGCTCACCCGTCCGGCCAGGGTCACCATGGCCTCCCGGTCCCCGGCCCGGCGGGTGTGGTGGACCGCCTCCAGCAACACATCCACCCAGGACAGCCCCAGCCGGTGTTCCCGATTGTGATCGAACAGGAAGAGATAATAATTGGCCGCGGCCCGGTGGGTCCGCTGCAGAACATCCTCATCCAGGGGTACCGCCCCGGCCAGGGACTCCCCCAGGGCCGCGGGCACCCGCCACAGGGAATCGCAGCCCTGGGGCTGCCATCCCTGGAGCAGCCCGGTCTCGGCCAGGCGGGGCGTATCCAAAGACATCCCGGCCACCTGGAACAGCCCTTCCTCCGGTACGGCCCGTTCCAGCAGGGCCAGACGGGCCAGTGCCTCCAGGACAGCCGCGGACGACCAGACTTCCCAGACCGCCTCTGGCCGCAGGATGGCCGGATCGCACCCCAGATCGCCCAGGAGGGGCTCCACCAGGGGCCGCAGCCAGACGGGCCGGTCGGCCACCCAACGGGCGACCCGCTCCAGCCAGCGCCATCCTTCGCCGCCGGGGGGCCGGCGGCGGGCCAGGCCGGGGTGGGCCAGCAGCCAGCCGGCCAGGGCCACGGCGGCGGGCGGGCCGACGATCTGTTCGAGCAATCCCGCGGGCCGGGGCCGCAGCAGGGGCGGCGGAGGGTCGCGCCGGGTCACCAGGATGCGGGAGGCGCCGGCCCCCTCCAGGAGCAGATCCCGCAGGAAATCCCCCAGGGTGCGTTCCCATTCCCCGGTCAGGCCATCCAGCAGCAGCACCCAGGGCGAGCCGCGCAGATGCCGGGCCAGCAGCTCCAGGCGCCGGGCCACCGGCCGGGCGTCCTCCTTCAAGGCCACGGCCAGCCCCTTGTCCCCCGCCTGCCGCAACCGCGGGATGAAACCCTGCAACAGCCGGGCGCCGGTGACGGGATGGCCGGGGGTTTCCTCCAGAACCAGTGCCGGGCGGGACCGATGGCTCACCCCCTGCAGCAGCGCCAGGGCCAGGGTGGTCTTGCCGATGCCGGGCGGGCCGGTCAGCACCAGCACGGCGGCACCGTCCGCCGCCAATGCGGTCTGCAGGGCCGCCAGCTCCGCCTCCCGACCCAGGCAGGGATCGGCATACCCGGCACTCGCCCCCGGGGGCGGAACCACCCGGGGCCAGTGGGGTTGGGGCCATACCGTCGGCGCCCCCTGGGCCACGTTGAACAGATGATTCCGATTATCGGCGGCCCACAGCGCCGGTTGCAGCCAGGTCGGCAGGTCCGTCTCCCCCACCCGGCTGGCCTGCCGGGCCTCGGCCAGGGACTGGTCCAGGCCCTGGCCGGCGGCCAGGCGCTCCAGCAGGGTCCGCAGCAGGCGATCGTCGGCCCCCGGCAGGGTCAAGGCCAGGTCCACGCCATTGGCCACCAGCTCCCGGGCCAACGCGGCGGCGGCGGCCGTGGGAGATGCGGTCCCGGGCCGGGGCCGGGCGGCCACCATCACCAGCGGCCCGCCGACCGTCCCCAGTCCCGCCCGGGCCAGTTCGGCGCCGCTGACCACCTCCTCCCCGCCAGCGCCATCGGTCAGGCGCAGATATCCCCGCCCGCCGCTGGTGAGGGGCTCGCCGTCCAGCAGCACCACCTGGGGCTGAAACGCCGCCAGGTCCCGGGTCAAGGCGACCAGGCTGGCCGGAATGGTCACCTGCAACGGCAGCGGAGACATCACCGCGGCCACCGCGGCCAGCACCGCCCCCAACCGTTCTTCCGCCCCCCCCCTCTCCCA
>PEAP01000192.1 GCA_002753665.1 Magnetococcales bacterium DC0425bin3 | reverse complement strand
GGAGCCTGCCGCATGCCGCGGCAGGCTCCCCATCGAAAGAAAAGGCTGTTGCCATGGACCCTGCTGCTGCCGACGACCAGGACCTCATCCTCCCGTTCCCGGCGAGCCTGCCGCCGGATGAGTTCGCTCCGCCCCCGGAGGCCGCCGATCCCGACCTCGAGACCTTCCCGGCCCCGGAGATTCTCACCGCCGGGGTCGGACCCATCGCGACCGCGGCCGAAGAAGCCTGGGATGATCTCCTGGAGCAGCCCAGATGCGCCCGACCGACCTATACGCCGTTTCCGCCGCTGCCCCAGGCCGCCCGTCCCGGTCCCCCGGTGCTGCAACACCTGGGCCTGCGGCTGCCGGATTCCTGCATGATCTACCGGGTGACCGCCACCCTGCCGGCCCTGGAGCCGGGCCAGGGCGTGGTGGTCCAGATTCAGGAACGGGAGGTTCTGACCAAGGTGGTGTTCGCTTCTTCCCTGGACCAGGACATGCCCCAGGACAGTCTCTGGCCCGGTCCCATCCGGCGGGTGCTGCGGGTGCTGGACGACCATGCCCGGCACGCCTGGGAACAACGCCAGGACAAGGAATGGCAGGCCCGCAAATTCTGCAAGGAACTGATCCGGCGTCTGGAATTGCCCATGAAGCTGTCCCGGGTCGGTTACCAGGCCGGGGGCAGCAAGGCGGTGTTCCATTTCACCGCCGAAAACCGGGTGGACTTTCGGGAGCTGGTCCGGCAACTGTCCCGGGAACTGCGGGTGCGGGTGGAGATGCGCCAGATCGGCGTCCGGGACGAAACCCGCATGGTCAACGGCCAGGGCCCCTGTGGACGGCTGTTCTGCTGCGCCGGACATCTGGAAAAATTCCATCCGGTCTCGGTGCGGATGGCCAAGAATCAGGACCTGTCCCTCAATCCGGATTCCATCTCCGGCGGCTGTGGTCGGTTGATGTGCTGTCTGGGTTACGAAAACGCCACCTACGACCGCCTGCGTCAGGATCTGCCCCCGGTCAACAGCATCCTGCGGACTCCCGAGGGTCAGGAGGTCAAGGTGCGGGCCGTCCACCCCATCCGGGGCATGGTGGAAGTGGTGGATCCGGAAGGTCAACGCCGCCAGTGGCCGGTGGCCCAGCTGGGACTGCCGCCGGGTGGCATCGAATCGCCACCGTCAGCGGCGGGGGAAGAAGCGGTCCAGGAGCAGGAGGAGGCATCGGCCAGCATCGCCCCGGAGGCTGCCGGGGAACAGAAATCTCCTGCCCGGGATCGTCGTCCCTCCGGCAAGGCGTGCGTTGCCGCCGGTGCCGACGGGGATCCACCGCCGCGGGAGGGAGAGCGGATCCGCAAGGGCCGCCGGGGGGGGAGTCGCAGCGGCCGGGCGGAGACTGCAGCACCGGTCGGCAAGGACGATGTCGCCGGTGAAACCCGCGGCCGCCGCGAACGGCGCGTCCGGTCCCGGGAGGAAACACCCGACGGTCCGCCGGCCCGTCGCCGTCCGGAACCCCGGGAACCGGCCGCCGCCGCGGGGGAAGACCATCCGGTGACCGTGGAAGCCGAGAACCGGCTGCCATCGGTGGAGGGTGGAGCGGGGGTTGGTGGCCGGCGCCGGCGGCGGTCCCGCAGTGGCGGCCAGCGGCGCCAGGACGGTGCGAATGCGCACCGTCCTGCCCGCCAGCCGAAACCCCGGGATCCCGGGGCAGGATCCCCATCATGATGACCTTTGCCGACAGTCACGCCCATCTGGACTTTCCGGACTTTGCCGAGGACTGGCGCCAGGTGTTGCACCGGGCCCGGGAGGCCGGGGTGGTCTACGTCAACAGCATCGGCACCCGGCTGGCCGCCTTGCCGCGCCTGCTGGACATGGCCGGGGAGGAGGAGACCCTCTTCGTGTCCGTGGGCGTCCACCCCCATGGCGCCGGCGAGGGACCGGTGGATGTCGAGTCCCTGATGGCCTGGTGCGGCCATCCCAAGGTGGTGGCGGTGGGGGAGACGGGGCTGGATTATCACTATACCTACAGCCCGCGGGCGGCCCAGGAACAGGTGTTCCGGACCCATCTCCGGGCGGCCCACCGCACCGGGTTGCCGGTGGTGATCCATACCCGGGAGGCCGACGCCGATACCCGGGCCATCGTGGCGGAGGAGGGGGTTCCAGCCTTCGGTGGGGTGATCCACTGTTTCACCGGGGGCGCGGAGATGGCCCAATGGGCTTTGGAACAGGGGTTCCACATCTCCTTTTCGGGCATTCTGACCTTCAAGAATGCCCGGGAACTGCGCCAGGTGGCGGCGGGGATCCCACTGGAGCGCCTGCTGATCGAGACCGATTCGCCCTATCTGACGCCGGTCCCGGGGCGGGGAGGGCGCAACGATCCCTCCCAGGTGGTCAAGGTGGCCCGGGTCCTGGCCGAGGTCACCGGCCGGTCCCTGGAGGAGATTGCCGCCACCACCACCGAAAACTATCTCAAGCTGTTCCGCATCTCCCGGGCCGACCGCGGCCGGGACCGGGAGATCCTCGCCTATCCCCTCGGCGCCGCCCTGTATCTCAACGTCACCCGGGGCTGTACCCTGAAGTGCGCCTTTTGTCCCAAGTGGCGGGCCCCGGTGGTCCATGACTACGATCTGACCTTGCGCAGCAATCCCGACGCCCGGCGCCTGATCGAGGCCATGGGCGATCCGACCCCCTATCGGGAGGTGGTGTTCTGCGGTTTCGGAGAACCGACCCTGCGACTGGGAGTGATCCTGGAGGTGGCCCGGGCGATCAAACGATACGGCAAACCGGTCCGGCTCAACACCGACGGCCTGGCCAATCTGGTGCATGGACGGGACGTGACCCCGGAGCTGGCCGGCCTGATCGATACGGTGTCGATTTCCCTCAACGCCCAGGATCAGGCCACCTACGACCGCCACTGCCGCCCCCGGCTGGCGGGCTCTTATGCGGCCATGCTGGACTTCACCCGACGGGTCAAGGCCCATGTTCCCCAGGTGACCCTGACCGCCATCCAGGGGCTGGACGGGGTGGACATCGACGCCTGCCGGCGGATTGCCGCCGACCTGGGAGTCCACTTCCGGGTTCGTTATCTGGACAACGTGGGATAGCCGGATCCGGCCATGCGCTACGACACCACCCTGAAGGACCTGTTTCACGAACCCCCGCAACGGCTGTTGCAGATCTTGGTCGGCCAACGGGGGCTGCGGCTGTTGCCGGTGGAATTCAACTCCATCATGAAGCGCATTCCGGATCTGGTGCTGGAGCTGGAGGATCTCGCCATCTTCCACATGGATCTCCAGAGCGTTCCGGAATTCATGGACCAGCGCATGCTGATGTATCGCGTCCTGATCCGCCAGCACTATCCCGGTCGCAGGTTGATCCAGAAGGTCCTCTATCTCGGTCAGGAACCCTGGCGTCCGACCGCCGTCATCGATGAAGAAAACCTGCACTTCAGGTACGATGTCATCGATATCCGCGACATCGACTGCCGGGAGATGCTCGACAGCCCCAGCCTGGAGGAAAACCTCCTGGCCGTGTTGTGCCGGATGGAGAACGAACGCGAGACCATCCGGGAGATCCTGCGCCGGATCGATCGCCTGCCGCCCAAGGCTCGGGCCGATGCCCTGACCAGGCTGGTGGTCCTCTCGGGACTGCGCAAACTGGAACCCCTGATCCAAAAGGAGTCGGACGCTATGGCCATCACCGTGGACGTCATGGAGAATGCGATTCTGCGCAATCTGTTCCTGAATGCCGAACAAAAAGGCCGCCAGGAAGGCCGCCAGGAAGGCCGCCAGGAAGGCCGCCAGGAAGGCAAGGCCGATCTGCTGCTGCACCTCTTGCAACGGCGCTTCGGACCCCTGCCTCGGGAAGTGACCGATCAGGTTCTGACCGCCGACCAGGCCACCCTGGAACTTTGGGGCGACCGGGTTCTGGATGCCCCGAGCCTGGAGGATATATTCAAGGGGTAGGCGACGACCGGTTCACTTGACTTTCATCCCCGGCTCGGCCCCGGTGTCGGGGCCGAGCAGCCAGAGGTCCTTGCCCCCGGGTCCGGCGGCCAGCACCATGCCCTCCGAAAGGCCGAATTTCATCTTGCGGGGTTTGAGATTGGCCACCACCACCGTGAGGCGTCCGGTCAAATCCTCGGGCCGATAGGCGCTCTTGATCCCGGCGAACACCGTGCGACTGCCCAGGAACCCCAGGTCCAGGGTCAGCTGCAGAAGCTTGTCCGCCTCGGGCACGCTGGCGGCGGCGGTGATGCGGGCCACCCGCAGGTCCACCTTGAGAAAATCCTCGATGGCGATTTCCGGGGCGGTGGTCTCCCGGGGTTGAG
>PEAP01000028.1 GCA_002753665.1 Magnetococcales bacterium DC0425bin3 | reverse complement strand
CAGGGACGGATACCCCAGCACCAGATGGGACATGAGCAGGATGGGGGCGCCCCCGGTGGCGCGGCGTTCGGCCAGCCGCTGGCGCAGCCGGTCTTCGAGGGTGTCCCCGGCGGGGGGGGGAGAGGATCGGGTCATGGGCGGGGGCCCTCCGGGTCGTCCCGGGCGTAGAGGTCGGCCTTGCGGCGGATGAAGCGGCGCCAGCCGGGGTCGCCGATGGCCTCGGCAATGGTAAAGATGTCCTTGTCGCCCCGTCCCGAGAGGTTGACGATCACCAGGGCATCGTCCGGCAGCCGGGGCAGCTCGGCCAGGGCCTGGGCCACGGCATGGCTGGATTCCAGGGCGCCGATCAGCCCTTCGGTGCGCATCAGCCGCTTGAGGGCGGCAACCACATCGACATCGGTGGCGGCCTCGAAGCGCACCCGGCCGGTCTGGTGCAGGTGGGCCAGGATGGGGGAGACCCCGACATAATCGAGCCCGGCGGCCACCGAGTGGGTGTCCCGCATCTGGCCGTCTTCATCCTGGAGAAAAAAGGTCTTGTAGCCGTGGGCCACGCCGATGGCGGCGTCCCGGCTGGCCAGCCGGGCGGCATGCCGGCCGCTGGCCAGGCCATGGCCGCCGGCCTCGACCCCGATCAACGCGACCTGCGGGTCCGGCAGGAAGGCCTGGAAGATGCCCAGGGCATTGGAGCCGCCGCCGACACAGGCGTAGACATGGCTGGGCAGGCGACCCTCCTGGGCCAGGATCTGTTCCCGGGCCTCCTGGCCGATGATGGACTGGAACCAGGCCACCATGGCCGGAAAGGGATGGGCGCCGCAGGCGGTGCCCAGGACGTAATGGGTGTCGTCCATGCTGCCCACCCAGTCCCGCAGGGCCTCGTTGATGGCATCCTTGAGGGTCCGGGAGCCGGAGGTGACCGGCACCACGGTGGCGCCGAGCTGTTCCATCCAGAAGACGTTGGAACGCTGCCGCTCCACGTCCTCCTCCCCCATGTAGATGACGCATTCCAGGCCCAACCGGGCCGCCATGGTGGCGGTGGCCATGCCATGCTGGCCGGCGCCGGTTTCGGCGATGACCCGCTTCTTGCCCATCCGTTTGACCAGCAGCCCCTGCCCCAGGACGTTGTTGGCCTTGTGGGCGCCGGTCTGGTTGAGATCCTCGCGCTTGATGTAGAGTCGGCGTCGCCCATGGGCGGCGCTCAGGTTGGCGGCGAAGGTGAGGGGCGTGGGACGGCCGGAGTAGTTGGCCATCAGGTCCAGGTATTCCCGCCAGAACGCCGGATCGGAATGGGCCGACTCGAAGGCCGCGGTGAGTTGCCGGAAGGTTTCCTGGAGGATCTCCGGGATGAAAGCCCCGCCGAAGGGGCCGAAGTACCCCAGATTCATGCCCGCGCTTCCCATGGTTGCCATGTGATCGAGAGGGTGCAGTCTAGCCCCGGGGCCGAAACCCTGACAAGGAATCGCGATTTTTTCCTGAGGAATCCGTAAGTTGAATCGAAAGATTTCCGTCCCGCGGTCCGCTCATGGTAAATTGGGACTTTGGCTGTGAATTCCAGATATCCAAGGAGACGAGCATGCGCAGGCACATTGGGACGATGGCCATCCTGGCGGGGCTGGGTTTGGTTGGGGCGCTCTCCTGGACCGGCACCGCCTGGGCGGAAGGCCGCAACCAGATCAGTTTCGCCGACGACGTGTATCCCATCCTTCACTACCGTTGCCTGGGCTGTCACCAGACCGGGGGGCCGGGCACCGAGCAGAGCGGCCTCAACCTGGAAACCTACGAGGGGGTGATGAAGGGGACCAAACACGGCCAGGTGGTGATCCCCGGCAGCGCCGATGGCAGCAGCCTGATACGGCTGGTGACCGGTGATGCGGCCATCCGCATGCCCCACAATCAGAAACGGCTCACCAGTTGCGAAATCGACACGTTGCGCCGCTGGATCCTGCAGGGCGCCAAGAATAACTGATGCCAGCGGACGTTCGGGTGATGCCAACGGACATTCGGGTGATGCCGGCGGACGTTCGGGCGGATCATGCCGGTCGTCTTGTGGCCCGGCGGGGCCGACCGGGAGCGCGGGAAGGGGATCCATGAGGGTTCGCAAGGCGGTTTTTCCGGTGGCGGGGTTCGGAACCCGGTTCCTGCCCGCCACTAAGTCGGTACCCAAGGAGATGCTGCCGGTGGTGGACAAGCCGGTGATCCAGTATGCCGTGGAGGAGGCCCGGGCCGCGGGGATCGAGAAGTGCATCTTCGTCACCAGCCGGGACAAGGCCGCCCTGGAGGATCATTTCGACCGCTCTCCCGAGCTGGAGGATGCCCTGCTCTGCCGGGGCAAGCTGAAGATCCACCGGGAGGTGGAAGCCCTGGTGCGGGAGTCCGGTACCGTGGTCTCGGTGCGCCAGAACGAACCCCTGGGCATGGGCCATGCGGTGTGGTGCGCCCGGGAAATCGTCGGCAATGAACCCTTTGCTGTCATCCTGCCCGACGATCTGCTGCACCCCCGCACTGCCGACGGCCGCAGCGTGGAGCCGGTCCTCAAGCAGATGGTTACGCGCTTCGCCCGGGTGCAGTCCTCCATGGCCGCGGTGATGGAGGTGGCGCAGGATCAGACCGGCAAGTACGGCATCCTGGATCCGGCCGGCGAGGCGGATGCCGACGGCTTGGTGCCGGTGCGCGGCCTGGTGGAAAAACCGCCTCCCTCCGAGGCGCCCTCCCGGCTGGCGATCATCGGGCGCTACATCCTGACCCCCGAAATCTTCAACCTGCTGGCCCGCCACCGCCGGGGCACCGGGGGCGAGATCCAGCTCACCGACGCCATGGCCGCCCTGATGGGGACCCAGAAACTCTATGGATACCGTTTCGAGGGGACCCGTTACGACTGCGGCGACAAGAGCGGATTCCAGATGGGCAACATGGCCCTGGCCCTGGAGCGGGAGGAGTTCCGCCCCCGGCTGTTGGCCTTCATGGAAGAGCAGTTGGCCTTCTGGAAGCGGCAACTCCAGCCCCCGCCCCCCTCGGGAGGGTCGGGATCGTGAACATCTAACATCCGAGAAAAGGGGAGGGATCCCACGTGCGCATCACCATGATCGGCACCGGCTATGTGGGGCTGGTTTCCGGGGCCTGTTTTTCCGAATTCGGTGTCGAAGTCACCTGCGTGGATATCGACGCCGGCAAGATCGAGCGCCTGAAGAAGGGTGACATTCCCATCTACGAGCCGGGTCTCGAAGACCTGGTGCGGCGCAATGTCGCGGCGGGACGGCTGCATTTCACCACCGATACCCGGGAGGCGGTGCGGGGCAGCGAGGTGGTGTTCATCGCCGTGGGCACCCCGGAACGGCGGGGCGGCGGGGCGGCCGATCTCAGTTATGTCTACGAGGCGGCCCGCCATGTGGCCCGCTCCATGGAAAGTTTCACGGTGGTGGTGACCAAGTCCACCGTGCCGGTGGGCACGGGCCGGGAGGTGGAGCGCATCATCCGGAAGGAAAACCCCGGGGCCGATTTCGCGGTGGCTTCCAATCCGGAGTTCCTGCGCGAGGGCTCGGCCATCGAGGACTTCATGCGGCCCAACCGGGTGGTGATCGGGGCCGAGGATCCCCGGGCCGTCAACCTGCTCAAGTCCCTTTACCGGCCCCTCTATCTGATCGAGACCCCCATCCTGATCACCAACATCCCCACGGCGGAGCTGACCAAATACGCCGCCAATGCCTTTCTGGCCACCAAGATCATGTTCATCAACCAGATCGCCAACCTGTGCGAACGGGTGGGGGCGGACGTGCATCATGTGGCCAAGGGCATGGGGCTGGATCAGCGGATCAACCGCAAGTTCCTGCATCCCGGCCCCGGCTATGGTGGTTCCTGTTTTCCCAAGGACACCCAGGCCCTGGCGTCCACGGCCCAGGAATATGGCGAGCCCATCACCATCGTGGAGGCGGTGATCCGGGCCAACCAGAGTCAAAAGGAACGCATGGCCACCAAGGTGATCGCGGTGCTGGGCGAGGACCTGCACGGCGTGACCATCGGGGTGCTGGGTCTGGCCTTCAAGCCCAATACCGACGACATGCGGGAGGCGCCAGCTCTCACCATCCTGCCGGAACTGCTGCGGCGGGGGGCCCGCATCCGCGCCTACGACCCGGAAGGCATGCCCCAGGCGGCCAAGCTCATGCCCGGTCTCGAATATGTGGAGGGGGTCTGGGAGGCCTGCCGGGGAGCGGACGCGGTGCTGATCCTCACCGAGTGGAACCAGTTCCGCAACCTGCCCATGAACCGTATGCAACAGGAGATGCGCCCCCGGTCCGACGAGCGTTACCTGTTGTTCGACCTCCGCAACATCTACGAACCCGACACCATGCGCCAGATGGGGTTCGACTATCATGGCGTGGGGCGCTGACATGGACCTCCATCCACACATGTTTCGGGAGTACGACATCCGCGGCATCGCCGGGGTGGAGCTGACCCCCAGGCTGGTGGAGGAGCTGGGCCGGGTCTTCGCCGCCCTGGCCCGGGAGGCGGCCGGTTCCGCCCGGGGCCAACCGCTGTCGGTGGCGGTGGGCCGGGACGGACGCCTTTCCTCCCCGGAACTGGGGGCGGCCCTGACCCGGGGACTGGCCGCCGGCGGTCTGCGGGTGATCGACCTGGGGCTGACCACCAGTCCCGGCCTCTATTTCGCCACCCATCATTGCGCCACCGATGCCGGCATCATGATCACCGGCAGCCACAACCCCCCGGACTACAACGGTCTGAAGATGGTCCGCTTCGGCGCGCCGTTCTTCGGTGCCGGCATCCAGGAGATCCGCCAGCGCCTGGAGGCGGGGGGCGCGGCGCCGGTCCCCGGCGGGACCGTCGAGCAGCAGTCGATCCTGGACGCCCATGTGGCGCGCATGACCGCCGATTTCCGTCCGGGACGCCGGGTCAAAGTGGTCCTGGACTGCGGCAACGGCGCCGCCGGCCCGGTGGCCCAGGCCCTGCTCCAGCGGTTGCCCGGCATCGAGGGCGAGGTGCTGTTTCCCGAGCCCGACGGCCGCTTTCCCAACCATCACCCCGACCCCACCCTGCCGGAAAACCTGGAGTACCTGCGCCGGCGCATGACCGCAACCGGGGCGGAGCTGGGCATCGCCTTCGATGGCGACGGCGACCGGCTGGGGGCCCTGGATGAACAGGGCCGCATCGTCTGGGGTGACCGGCTGATGATCCTGTTTGCCCGGCAACTGTTGCGGGAATCCCCGGGGGCCACGATCATCGGCGATGTCAAATGCAGCCAGCTGCTGTTCGACGCGGTGGCCGCCGCCGGGGGGCGACCGCTGATGTGGAAGACCGGCCATTCCCTGATCAAGGCCAAGATGAAGGAAACCGGCGCGCCCCTGAGCGGCGAGATGAGCGGCCATCTCTTCTTCGCCGACCGCTATCTCGGGTTCGACGACGCCCTGTACGGGGCCATGCGGCTGATGGAGCTGGTGGCCTCCGAGCCCACGCCCCTGTCCCGGCGGCTGGCGGATCTGCCCACGGTCCATGCCACCCCCGAGCTGCGCATCGATTGCCCGGACGACCGCAAGTTCCAGGTCATGGAACGGATCGCCCGGGATCGGAAGGCCGCGGGGGGGGACATCGCGGAGGTGGACGGCATCCGGGTGCGGCTGCCCGACGGCGCCTGGTGGCTGCTGCGGGTGTCCAACACCCAGCCGGCCCTGGTGGCCCGGGTCGAGGCCCGCAGTCCGGAGCGCCTGGCGGAGGTGGCGGACCAGGTGGCCCGGCTGCTCCAGGCCCAGGGGGTGGCCTTCCCTTCCTGGCAGGCATCCTGATGGAACCGCCGGCATGAGCCTTCCCGGTCCGGAGCTGCAGGTGCGCCTGGCCGGTCTGGAGCTGGCCACGCCCCTGGTGCTGCTCTCCGGCTGCGTCGGCTTCGGCGAGGAGCTGCTGACACTGGACGGGTTCGATTGCGCCCAGATCGGCGCCATCTGCCTCAAGGGCACCACCCTGGAACCGCGCCGGGGCAACCCTCCCTGCCGGATCGTCGAAACCCATGGCGGGATGCTCAACGCCATCGGTCTGCAGAATCCCGGCGTCCGGGCGGTGACCGGGGTGATCCTGCCCCGCCTGCTGGAACGCCTGGCCCAGCATCCCCACGGCCGGCAGGTCCGGCTGCTGGCCAACGTGGCCGGCGCCACGGTGCCGGAATACGCCGAGGTGGCGCGACTCTTCGACGACAGCCCGGTGGACGCCATCGAGATCAACATCTCCTGCCCCAACGTCAAGGAGGGGGGGGTGGCCTTCGGCTCCGATCCCGCCATGGCCGCCCGGGTGGTGGCCGCCGTGCGGGCCGTCACCCGCAAACCGGTGATCACCAAACTTTCCCCCAACGTCACCTCCATCCGCGCCGTGGCCCGGGCGGTGGCCGAGGCCGGCACCGACGGCTTCGCGGTGATCAACACCCTGATGGGGCTGGCCGTGGACGCTGCCACCCGGCGCCCGGTGTTGGGCAACGTCACCGGCGGCCTCTCCGGCCCGGCCATCAAGCCCGTGGCCCTGCTCAAGGTGTGGGAGGTCTTCCAGGAGGTGCGGGACCAGGGCCTGCCCATCATCGGCCAGGGGGGCATCGCCACCGCCACCGACGCGGCGGAGTTCCTCATCGCCGGGGCCACGGCGGTGGGGCTGGGGACCGTGCTGTTCCAGGATGCCCTGCGCCCCGCCCGCATCAACCGGGACCTGGCGGACTTCATGGCCCGCCACGGGATCGCCCGGGTGGCCGACCTGACCGGTACCCTGCACATCGGTTGACCCCGCCCGTCTGGCCCCGAGGCAGGACAGGCAGCGCAATTCATTAAAAAAATCATCATATTACAATATGTTATAATTAGCGACAAAATAACAGATTTGCAGCGATTGACTTACACTGCAAACAGTGGATAATTGCCGTCCACGGGAGTTCAACGGGGGTGGAGTGGCGACCTTGGGATTCTGGACCGGCAAGCGGGTGGTGGTGGGCATCGGTGGGGGCATCGCCGCCTACAAGGTTCTGGACCTGATCCGGCGTCTCCGGGAGGGGGGGGCGGTGGTGAAGGTGGTCGTCACCCGGGCGGCGCTGGAGTTCGTCACCAAGGTCACCCTGCAGGCCCTGTCCGGGGAGCGGGTGCATGATGACCTCTTTGCCCTGGATCAGGAATGGGAGATGGGCCACATCCGCCTGGCCCGGGAGGCGGATCTGGTGCTGGTGGCCCCGGCCACGGCCAACCGGCTGGCCAAGATGGCCCAGGGGCTGGCGGACGATCTGCTCAGTGCCCTGCTGCTGGCCCGCCGGGGCCCGGTGGTGGTGGCGCCGGCCATGAACAGCGCCATGTGGACCCACCCGGCCACCCAGCGCAACCTGGCGATCCTGCGCAACGACGGCATCCATGTGGCCGGGCCGGCCACCGGGGTTCTGGCCTGCGGGGAGGAAGGGCCGGGCCGGCTGCTGGACGTTGCCGGGTTGCTGGAGGAGATGGTTCGGGCCCTGACGCCCCGGTTCCTGGCGGGTCGGAGGATCCTGGTGACCGCCGGGCCTACCCGGGAGGAGCTGGATCCGGTGCGCTATCTCTCCAACCACAGTTCCGGGAAGATGGGCTGGGCGGTGGCCAACGCCGCCCTGCGGGCCGGTGCGCGGGTGGTATTGATTCACGGTCCGGTGACCCTGGAGCCGCCGCGGGGAGCGGACACGGTGCCGGTGATCTCGGCCCGGGAGATGCACCGGGCGGCCCTGGAAGCCTGGCCGGCCTGCCATGGGGCGATCCTCAGCGCGGCGGTGGCCGACTACCGCCCGGAGGCGCGCCAGGACTCCAAGATCAAGAAAGAGGGTGTGGGCCAGGTCAGATCCCGCCTGGACCTGACCCTCAATCCCGACATCCTGGCCGATCTGGCATCCCGGCGGCGTCCGGAGCAGGTGGTGGTGGGTTTCGCCGCCGAAACGGGTCCCGGAGCGGTGGCCCTGGGGCGGTCCAAGCTGGTCCGCAAAGGGTGTGATCTGCTGGCGGTCAACGATGTGCTGGAGAGCGGGTCGGGCTTTGGCACCGATACCAACCGGGTCACCCTGTTGAGCCGGGAGGGGGGCGAGGAATCCTGGCCCCTGCTGGACAAGGCGGAAGTGGGGGCCCGACTGGTGGCCGCCCTGGGGGCGCGGATGGGCGCGGGGGAGGGCGGTCTGTGAGCGGGTTGCGGATTCCGGTGGTCCTGTTGCCCCACGGCCGAGGGCTGCCCCTGCCGGCCCATGCCACGGCCGGCAGCGCCGGCCTGGACCTGCCGGCGGCGGTGTCCGAGCCGGTGGTCATCCCGCCGGGGGAGTGGCGGCTGATTCCCACCGGTCTGACCATCCAGTTGCCGCCGGGTTACGAGGCCCAGATCCGGCCCCGCTCCGGTCTGGCCCTGAAACACGGGGTGACGGTTCTCAATGCGCCGGGCACCGTGGACAGCGACTACCGGGGCGAGGTGGGGGTGATCCTGATCAATCTGGGTCGGGAGCCGTTCGGGGTGGCGCGGGGCGAGCGGATCGCCCAGATGGTGGTGGCCCCGGTGACCCGGGTGCTGTTGGTGGCGGAGGCCGGGCTGAACGCCACCGATCGGGGGGCAGGCGGGTTCGGCCATACCGGTCTCTGAGGGACCGCCCCGGGGGGGTGGTTTGCAGGACTCATGGTGGGGGAAACGCAGGTGCTGAAATTTTCCAAGAAACTATTATATGCCATCGAGGCGGTGGTGGACATTGCCTACAACTCGGGCGGGGAGCCGGTGCAGATCCGCGAGGTGACCAGCCGGCAGGGGGTGCCCCAGCGGTACCTGGAGCAGGTGATGCAGCGGCTGGTGAAGGCGGGCATCCTCAAGGGGATCCGGGGCCCCCGGGGGGGGTACCTGCTGGCCCGGGACCGGTCCAAGATCAGCGTGGGCGACATCGCCCGGGTGGCCATGGACATGGGCGGGGAGGAAAACGACATGGGTCTGCCCGGGGACGTGGCCAATGGCCCCATCGGCCGGTCGGTGATCCGCCCCTTGTGGACCGAATTCCAGGATCAGATCCTGGTGATGATGGACCGGGTCACGGTGGAGGACCTGACCACCCGGGCCTTCCGCGGGGGGGTGCCCAGCGAGGTCTACAACCGCATCACCTATTCCATCTGAACGCCGCGACGCCATGGGCGTTCTGCTGATCGGTGCCGGAGGCCTGGGCTGCGCCGCCGCCATGGCCCTCTGCGCCACACCGGTGCGGCGTCTGGGGCTGGTGGATCCGGATGTCGTGACCTTGTCCAATCTGCACCGGCAGGTGCTGTACGGCCTGCCCGACCTGGGCGCTCCCAAGGTGATGCGGGCGGCGGCCAACCTGGGCCGGTTGCGGCCTGACCTGGTGGTGGAGTCCCATCCGCTGCGGCTGGAGCGGGAGGCGGAGATTGTGGCCCTGGCCCGGACCGGGGGCTACCGGGTGATCGTGGACGGGTCGGACAACTTTGCCACCCGCTTCGCCGCCAACGATGCAGCCCTGGCCAGCGGCCTGCCCCTGGTCCATGGGGCGGCCACCGGCCTGCGGGGACAGGTGATGAGCATCGCGCCGGGCCAGTCCGCCTGTCTGCGCTGTCTCTTTGGGGGTCCGCCGACCGGGGAGGGAGAGACCTGCCGCGCCCAGGGCGTGTTGGGCCCCCTGGTGGCCGAGGTGGGCGGGCTGATGGCCCTGGAGGCCTGCAAATGGCTGACCGGAACGGGCAGTCCCCTCACCGGACGGTTGCTGACCATCGATCTGCTCCGGGGTCGGCGCCATACGGTCAATGTTTCCAGAGACCCCCGCTGCCCGGGCTGCGGCTCCGTCGCGGGGTAGATTCCATCCAGGTGGTTCCCATGTCGAAACTCTATGCCAACATCACCGAAACCATCGGCGCCACCCCTCTGGTGCGGCTCAACCGCATCGTGGCCGGCCTGGAGGGGACCTTTCTGGCCAAGCTGGAATCTTTCAATCCCATGGCCTCGGTCAAGGACCGCATCGGCTTGGCCATGGTGGAGGCGGCCGAGGCCGAGGGGCGGCTCAACAGCGAGAGTCTGATCATCGAGCCCACCTCCGGCAACACCGGCATCGCCCTGGCCATGGTCTGCGCCTCCCGGGGCTATCGGCTGATGCTGGTCATGCCGGAGTCCATGTCGGTGGAACGCCGGCGCATGTTTCGACTGTTGGGGGCGGAGGTGGTCCTCACTCCGGCGGTGGACGGCATGCGGGGCGCGGTGCTGACCGCCAGGAGCATTCTCGAACGGGAACCCAACGGCGTGATGCTGGACCAGTTCGAAAACCCGGCCAATCCCGAGGTCCACGCCCGGACCACTGCCCGGGAGATCCTGGCGGCCACCGACGGAGCGGTGGATGTGCTGGTGGCCGGGGTGGGAACCGGTGGCACCCTCACCGGCGTGGCCAGGACGCTGAAGCAACAGATTCCGGCCCTGCGGGCGGTGGCGGTGGAGCCCCTGGGATCCCCGGTGCTGGGCGGGGGCATGCCGGGGCCCCATCGGATCCAAGGCATCGGGGCCGGCTTCGTACCCCGGGTGTTGGACCGGCGGCTGGTGGATGAGGTGGTGGCGGTGGGCGACGAGGCCGCCATCGCCACCGCCCGCCGGCTGGCCGCCCAGGAAGGCATCGCCTGCGGCATCTCCTCCGGGGCCGCCGTGGCCGCCGTCCTGGAACTGGCGGAACGTCCCGACTATCGAGGCCGGCGCTTCGTCATCATCCTGCCGGACTTCGCCGAACGGTATCTCTCCACCGAACTGTTCGCCGATCTGTGACCGCGGTGGATTTCACCCCCCGGCAGGTGGAACGCTATTCCCGCCAGATCCTGCTGCGGGAAGTCGGGGGGGTGGGGCAGGCCCGCCTGGGCCGGGCCAGTATTCTGCTGGTGGATGGCGGGGCGGCGGGGCGGACGGCGGGTCTGTATCTGGCCGGGGCGGGGGTGGGCCGGTTGACCCTGGCCGACGGTCGGGAAGAGTTTCGGCAGGACCTGTTGCGGCTCAATCCCGAGGTTGCGGTGCAGGTGCAGCCCGATCCTGGGTTCAAAGAATCCTGGGATCTGGTGTTGGACTGTGGCAACCGACTGGAAGAGGCCAAGATCTTGGCCAGGCAGGCCTGGTCCAGGGGTATTCCGGTGATCGCCACTGGTTGGGGTGGCGTCCGGTCCTGGATGGCCCGGGCGGAGCCGGGTGGCCGGTGCCTGGACTGTCTGACCCAGGCCCTGCCCGCGGAATTTCGCAAGAATGACCTGCCGGATGAATTGGGGCCATTGCCCAGCATTCTGGGGGGAGTGGCGGCTGGAGAGGCCCTGCGCTTGTTGCTGGGGCTGCCAGCTCCCGGTAGCTTCCTGCTGCTGTTCGAGGGCGCCGCCAGCGTTTACCACAGCCCCCGGGTGACGGCGGCCGATGGTTGCCCCCGGTGTTTTTGAGTACTCGATACCGCCGGCCATCCATGGCCGGCGTCGTCTGGATGTCAAGTCAATTGTCGGTCATGGCATCGTCGAAGGCCGCCTCCAGACGACTGCGGTGCTTGCCCTGCTGCTCGGCCAGGAAGAGCAGGGTCTTGGCCAGGCCCTTGTTGAACATGGCCATGTGGTCGGCCATTTCCCGGTATAGCTGTTCCGCCTTGCGTTCCATGTCGATGGACAGCAGCAAGGCGTCTTCGTAGCTCAAGGGTTCACTGCTCTCGTTCTTCGGTTGGAACTGACTTTCCAGGTGCATCTCCTTGGGCGCCCGATAGTAACGGGCTTCACCCCGGGGCAGGTCATGGCTGGCGAGCATCTGTTCCAACACTTTCTTCTGTGCCATCTCCTCGTTCACTTGAACCAGCAGGGCATTCTTCTGGTCCTGATTGGGAGAGCGGGTCGCCAATTCCCGGTAGAAGGCAATCTCCTGCTCTTCATGCCGGATGGCGAACTGGATGATTTCCTCGAATGTCTTCATGGCTCGGCTCAATGTGATCGCGACTGTTGGTAAGGAAGGGAGGTCATGTTGTTCGCATCAGGCCTGGGCCGGGGGCTTCTCCAGGGCGTCCACCAAAACCCGCCCACCGGCCTGGGAGGGATAGCCGATTCCCAGGAGATAGGCAATGGTGGGGGGTGATATTCATCATGGAGGCAGGCCGGGGCCACATGCAACAGCGAGGAGCCAGTTTGGCCCCTTTCTTGATACCAGGAGCCAGGAGCTGCCGCCGGGGATCCGGGATGCGACTCCCAATATCAACCCGGTGCCAGATTCCTTATACACCGGATGATGGATCCTGTTATGCCTCAAAAAATCCCGCCCGAAGGGCGGAAACGAAGCCCAAGGATAGCACGGGCCAGACATTAAATCTGGAGACCGAGCGTCTCGTTCTCATTGACATATTCCGACAAACCTCATGGGGGCTTAAGGACGAATCCATGATTGACACGATCATCAAGAGCATCCTTTCCCGCATGGACAGGGGGGACAACCGCATTTTCTTTGTTGAGACCGGAACCGATCAGGCTGGCACCGTCGCCCAGGTGGCGGTCTGGTTCAGCGCCATGGATACCCGTTTTGGTCGCATCACCGGTTTCAAATCGATTCGGGGAGGAGGGCCCTGGTACACCGAACCTCTCCAATTTCCCCAACTGGTCGATGTCCAAGACGCCCGCCTCAAGATCATGACCATCGACAATTTCCCACCGGCCTTCCAAAACGTTCGCAAACGGTTTCCCGACAATCCCAACATCATTCCCGTCCTGAACAGCTCTCCCACCCAGCTGGAAAAGATGATCGCCGAGGGCCAACTGGACGGTTGCGAACGCCTTTTTTATCTGGATGCCCACTGGGAAGACTACTGGCCCTTGCGGGATGAGCTGGCCCAGGTCATCGAGTTGAAACGGTTTGTGGCCGTCATCGACGACTGTTTTGTCCCCGGGAAATCCGACCCCCGGGATGCCCGGAGCGGTTTTGGCTATGACGTTTATAACGGTCGGAAGCTGGAATGGAACTACATCCGGGATTTGTTCGAGGGGGTGGACTTCGACTACCGATTGTACTACCCGGAACGCCCGGCATCCGCCGAGAGGGGCTATCTGTTGCTGCTGGCCGGGTATTCCAGGGAGGAAGAGGCACGACTGGTCGAAGGGCTGCCCCTGTTTCCGATGGCTGCCGATGATCCCCTGCACCTGCAATTCAGCGACATTATTCCCAACCCCCTGGGAGACTTCAAGTCCCTGGTCCGGTCCCTGTTGCCGCTGGCCTTCGTTCGGGGCACCCTCCAATTCATTCTCCGGCTGCTTCCCTCACGTTGATGGAGGGGCCCCCCCCTCTCAGGGTCCATCCCCCTTGAGGGCTTGGCGGAAGATCGTCTGAAAATCACTGCCATCGGCGGAATCGCGGTTTTTGCCGCGCAGCTGCGGCCGCTGGGCTTCCCGGCCATGCACGCCCGAGCCCCGCACCACGGTGCCCAGACGCTGTTCCCGGGCCAGGGCGCTGAACAACAGGCTGAGGTTGACGCTGGATTCGTTCCACATGGGGCTTCTCCTGATCCGTAAGAGGGGGGAGAATACCCCCCCCCGCTCTTACGACTCAGATCGGCTGGGCGCGAATCCGACTGAAGAATTACCGTGAAAGTCGCTCCGCGGCCTCCCCCATCCATCAAAGTTACCTGGTCGGGCCGTCCGGCCCCGGGTCACCCCACCGGCCGCTGTTCCCCCAGCACCTTGCGGGCGATGTGACTGGGCACCTCCTGGTAGGTGCCGACCCGCATGGTGTAGAGCCCCCGCCCCGAGGTCAGGGCGTTCAGGACGTTGCCGTAATCCAGCACCTCCGCCATGGGCACATCGGCCTTGACCAACTGGTTGCCCATCTTGGCATCGACGCCGGTGATGCGGCCCCGGCGGGAATTCAGATCGCCGATCACATCGCCCACCACATCCTCCGGCACCGTGATTTCCATCATCATCACCGGCTCCAGCAGCACCGGTCCGGCCTCTTCCATCCCCTTCTTGAAGGCCAGGGAACCGGCGACCTGAAAGGCATGATCGGAGCTGTCCACCGAATGGTGGCTGCCGTCCACCAGCCTGACCCGGAAATCCACCACCGGATAACCGGCCACCACCCCATGCTGCATGGCATCCCGGATGCCTTTTTCCACCGAGGGAATGAAGGAGCGGGGAATGACCCCGCCGACAACATGATCCTCGAACTCGAACCCGGCCCCCCGGGCCAGGGGTTCCAGCTCAATCCAGCAATCCCCGAACTGGCCCCGGCCGCCGGACTGTTTCTTCAACCGACCCTGCACCCGAACCCCGCGGGTGACGGTCTCGCGATAGGGAACCCGGGGGGTCTTCAGGCTGGCGCTGGCGCCGAATTTGCGCTTGAGTCGGGCCAGGGCCACGGCCAGATGGGTCTGGCCCATGCCGGCCAGGATCAACTCGCCGGTCTCACCCACCCGGAAGAAATGCAGGGTGGGGTCCTCCTCGGTGAGCTTGTTGAGGCCGGTGGTCACCTTGTCGTCGCTCTTGGCGTCCACTTCCACCGCATAGGACAGGGGGGGAGCGAGATAGCCGACCCGGTGATAATGGATGGGATGGTCCACCGTGCAGAGGGTATCGCCGGTCCGGGCATGGGCCAGCCGGGCCACCGCGCCGATTTCGCCGGCCGCGAGCCGCTCCACCGGGAGCATCTGTTTGCCCAGCAGCTTGAACAGTCGGCCGCCCTTCTCCTTGCGCTGCTGGGTGGCATTGTAGATGTCCTGGTCGGCCTCGATCACCCCGGAGAACACCCTGAGTACCGAAAGCTTGCCCGAGTAAACATCGATGGCAGTCTTGAAGATCACCCCGGAAAACGGCTGCTCGGCGCTGGGCCGGCGGGTCACCGGGGCGTTGTCCGCCTCGGGATTCACCCCCTCCAGCGGTTTGATGTTGGCCTTGTCCAGGGGATTGGGCAGGTAGAAGGTGATGCCGTTGGCCAAGGCCCGCACCCCGATGTTGGCCAGGGCGGAACCGCAGAACACCGGCAACAGGCGGCGGGTGAGGACCGCCTCCTTCAGGCCCTGGTGCAGAACCTCCTCGGCCGGCGGCTGTTCGGTCTCCAGGTATTGTTCCAGCAGCGCGTCGTCGGCCTCGACGATCTTTTCCACCAGTTGCTGGCGGTAATGCTCGGCATCCTCCCGAACGCTGTCGGGCAGGTCGATCTGGGTGAAGACCCCGTCCCTGGCCGACCAGGCGGTCATGGGAATGAGGTCCACGATGCCCAGGAAGGTCTCGCCGTCGCGGATGGGGATGGTCACCGGCAGGGTGGTCAGTCCCAGAGTCTGTTCGATCACGCCCAGGGTGCGGATGAAGTCGGCCCGGGGCTTGTCCATCTCGTTGATGAATCCGATCACTGGCACCAGGGCGTCCTGGGCCATCTTCCAGAGGCGCTCGGTCTCCGGTTTCACCCCGGACTCGCCGGAAAACAGCACCACCGCCCCGCCCACCACGTTGACCACCCCCCGGGTGGCCTCCAGAAAATCGATGTAGCCGGGGCAGTCCACCAGGTTGATCAGGATGGTGTGCCAAGTCAAATGGGTCACATGGGGGGTGATGGTGATGCGGCGTTCGATCTCTTCCGGTTCGGTGCTGGAAACGGTCGTGCCCCGCTCCACCGTGCCGCGGCGCTCGATGGCCTTGCCGTTGAACAGCAGCGCCTCGGTCAGGGTGGTCTTGCCGGCCCCGCCATGGGCGAGCAGGGCCACGTTGCGAATCGACCTGATGTCGGTGGTCATGATACCTCCCTCCCTCGATCATGAAAAACGGTGCCAGGCCACCTCCGCCATGGCGAACACCGGACCCTCCGCGCAGACCCGCCGGTAGCGCCACGCGTCCGGCCCCTCGCCGTCGATCATGGGGGCGGCGCACCCGGCGCACCCGCCGAAACCGCAGGCCATGTGGGCCTCCAGGGACACCTCGCCCCATAGCCCGAACTCCGCCCCCAACCGGGCTACTGCCGCCATCATGGGCAGCGGTCCGCAACTGTAGAGGCGGATTCCCGCCCGCTGTCGGTCCTCCAGGGCGGCCAGATGGGCCCGGGCCAGCCCGGTGACATAACCCTGGTAGAACCCCGGCCGCGGCCGCAGGGCGGCCAGCCGGACCGCCAGGTCTTCGGGATAGCGGGTCAGTGCCAGGTCGACGTCTGCCGCGACCCCGGCCAGGGGGGTTTGCGTGGTCCGGGTGGGAAAGGGAGGCAGGCTTTCGGTGCCGAGGAACAGGGTCACCCCGCAACCCCGGGCTTGGGCCCGTCGGGCCAGAAAGTCCAGGGGTGCCAGACCCACGCCGCCGGCCACCAGCACGAGGGTTGCGCCCGCCGCAGGTTCGGTGAAGGGCCGCCCCGCCGGTCCCAGCAGGGGGGCTTCACGGCCTGGGGTCCAGGCGGCCATGGCGCTGGTGCCGCGTCCCACCACCCGGTAGAGCAGGTCCAGGGTCCCGGCCGGGGAATCGGCGTCCAGGATGGAGAACGGCCGGGGCAGGGTGAACCCCTCGCCACAGACCAGATGGACGAAATGGCCGGGCCGGGCGCCCGCGGCCGTGGCGGGAGCCTGCAACCGCATCAGGTACTGATCGCCGGCCAGCCGGCGGTTTTCCACCACCCGGGCCGTCTCGCGCTGCAGGGACGGCGTGTTGGGCGCCGCGGGGCTCAAGTGCCGTCCCGGTGGACCACCCGTCCCGCCAGGAAGGTGGTCTTGACCCGTCCCCGCACCTGGCGGCCCTGGAAGCAGGTGTTGCGGCCGCTGCCATGCAGGTCGATGGCGTCCACTTCCCAGGCTTCTTCCGGGTCGAACAGCACCAGGTCCGCCACCTTGCCCACCTCCAGGGTGCCTCGGTCGATGCCCAGCATTCGGGCCGGGTTGCAGGTCATGGTGGCCAGACAGCCTTTCAGGTCCAGCACCCCGTCCCGGACCAGTTCCAGGCTCACCGGCAGCAGGGTCTCCAGCCCCACCACGCCGTTGGCGGCCTGGCAGAAGGGCACCCGCTTGCTGTCGATGTCGTGGGGGGCGTGGTCGGTGGCGATGACGGTGATGGTGCCCCGGGCCAGGCCTTCCAGCAGGGCCTGGCGGTCCTTCTCGTCCCGCAGGGGGGGGGCCATCTTGGCGTTGGTGTCGTAATGGCCCACCGCGCTGTCGGTCAGGGCGAAATGATGGGGGGTCACCTCGCAGGTGACCGGCAGCCCCCGCACCCGGGCGGCGGTGACGGCGGTCAGGGCCCCGGCGGTGGACAGATGGGCCACGTGATAGCGGCCGCCGGTGAGGGCCACCAGGCGGATGTCCCGGTCCACCAGCACCTCTTCGCTGGCATTGGGAATGCCGGGCAGGCCCAGACGACTGGAGGTCACCCCCTCGTTCATGCAGCCGCAGCCCACCAGGGCGGAATCCTCGGCATGCTGGATGATCAGGGCGCCGAAGGCGCGGGAGTATTCCAGGGCCTTGCGCATCAGGCCGCTGTCCATCACCGCCCGGCCGTCATCGGAAAACGCCACGCAGCCGGCCCGTTGCAGCAGTCCCATCTCGCTGAGGGCTTCCCCCTTCAGCCCTCGGGTGATGGCGCCGATGGGATGGACGTTGGCATGGCCCGCCACCCGGGCCTTTTCCAGCACGTATCCCACCACGCTGGGATCGTCGATGACCGGGTTGGTGTTGGGCATGGCCGCCACCGCGGTGACCCCGCCCGCCGCCGCCGCCCGGGTGGCCCCGGCGATGGTCTCCTTGTATTCATAACCCGGTTCCCGCAGGTGGACATGCATGTCCACCAGTCCGGGGGCCACCACCAGGCCGGCGGCGGAGATCACCCGGCAGCCGGCCGGGACATCGGGCCGGCCCACGGCGCGGATCAGCCCGCCCTCCAGCAGCAGGTCGGCGGTGGTGTCCAGGTTGTGGGCCGGATCCACCACCCGGCCGCCCTTGATCAGGATGCAATCCGCGCCGTTCATGATGCCGCCCTTTCGTCCCCGTGCCGGCCCCCGCACAGGCGGTAGAGCAGCGCCATGCGCACCGCCAGTCCATTGGCCACCTGTTCCAGGATCAACGTCCGCTTGGGATCGTCGGCCACGTCCGAGGCGATCTCCACTCCCCGGTTGATGGGGCCGGGGTGCATCACCACGGCATGGGGGGCGGCCAGGTTCAACCGGTCCCGGTTGATGCCCCAAAACTCGAAGTATTCCCGCACGCTGGGGATGAAGGCACCGTTCATCCGCTCGTTCTGGAGTCGCAACACCATCACCACGTCCACTCCGGCCAGGCCGCTCTCCATGTCGGAGTGGACCGTCACGCCCCAGGCCTGTTCGGCCTGGGCTGGCATCAGGGTTGGGGGACCCACGAAGCGCACCCGGGCGCCCAGGGTGTTCAGGGCAATGGCATTGGACCGGGCCACCCGGGAATGGACCACATCGCCGCAAATGGCCACCTGGAGCCCGGCGAAGCCCTGGCGTTTCATGGCAGGCAGATGGTCCCGGATGGTCAGCAGATCCAGCAGGGCCTGGGTGGGATGCTCGTGACGGCCATCCCCGGCGTTGACCACCACGGTCCGGGGCAGGTTGCGGGCCAGGAACACATGGGCACCGGACTGGGCGTGACGCACCACCACCACGTCCGGATTCATGGCCTGGAGGGTGGCCACGGTGTCGTAGAGAGTCTCGCCCTTGGCCACCGAACTGGAGGAAGCCGAGATGTTGATCACGTCCGCCGACATGCGCTTGCCGGCCAGCTCGAAGGAGGTGCGGGTGCGGGTGGAGTTCTCGAAGAAGAGGTTGATGATGGTCTTGCCACGCAGGGTGGGAACCTTCTTGATGTCCCGGGCGTTGACCTCCCGAAAGGAGGCCGCGGTGTCCAGAATCCGAAAAATCTCCTCCGCGGTGAGATCCGCCATGCCCAGGAGATTTTTTCTGCCAAGCCCAACCGGTTCCACCATGCTCATTTCCCTCTCGCGGCCATGGATGGCCCTTCTTGCGCCGGCCTGGGCCGGTTGTTTGCGCCTGTCAACCCAGCACCCGCCGCACCACCTGATGTTCCCCGTTGGGCAATTCCACCAGCTTGATGCTTTCCCGGTTGCCGGTCTCCAGACGCTGGCCGGTATACCGTGGTTGAATGGGGAGTTGCCGGTGGCCCCGGTCCACCAGCACCGCCAAGTCCACCAGCTCCGGACGGCCGAAGTCGAACAGGGCGTTGAGGGCGGCGCGGATGGTGCGACCGGTGAACAGCACGTCATCCACCAGGATGATGCGTTTGTCGTCGATGTCCATGGCCAAGTCGGTGGCTCCCACCACCGGGTTGGGGCCGATGGTGTCCAGGTCATCCCGGTAGAAGGTGATGTCCAGGAAGCCGATGGGAAAACTCATGCCCCGCAGCCGGTCCAGATGGGCCTTGATCCCCTGGGCCAGCACCGCTCCCCCGCGGCGGATGCCCACCACCACTCGTTTTTCCGGCCGGGTGATGTCGGCATCCAGTTCCCGGGCCATGCGTTCCAGGGTCTGGCGCACCTGGGCAGGGGTCAATACGATTTCTTCGTCCGGCTGGGACATGGTCTGGATCCGGTTCCTGGAGGTTGGCCCGTGGCGCGGCCGCTTGCCACCGGGAGGGCCTGGGGCTTAAATCTGAGTCCTGTGGATGGGGAAGCCTCCCGCCACCCTGGTACTGGAGCGACATGGAATCGATTGAAACCCCGGTCCGGTCAGACATTGTGAAACAGTGCGCGATAGGGCGCAAGGTGGAGGGCGGCGGGATCATGAAAGTCGAGATTCTGGAAACCCGGGATGGCCATCGGGGATATTTTCATCTGCAACTGCTGCGGCTGCGGTTTCAGCGGTTCGACGGCACCATGGGCCGGGAGGTGGTCCAGGAGGTGATGCGCCGCAACGATGCCGTGGCGGTGCTGCTCTACGATCCGGTGGCCGATGTGGTTGCCCTGGTGCGCCAGTTCCGCATCGGCGCGCATCTCAACGAAGCCCGGGGCTGGACCCTGGAGGTGGTGGCCGGCCTGATGAACGATGGCGAGTCGGACCGGGCCGCCGCCGCCCGGCGGGAGACCCTGGAGGAGACCGGCCTGCCCCTGGCGGCCCTGCATCCGGTCAACCGCTTCTATCTCAGTCCCGGGGGCAGCACCGAATGCGTGCATCTGTTCCTGGGGATTTTCGATGTCGGCACGCCCCTGCCCCGCACCGCCGGCCTGGCGGGCGAGGACGAGGACATCCGGCTGGAGCGGCTGTCCTGGAACGCCGTGGAGGCGCTGTTGGACGAAGACCGCATCAACAATGCCACTTCCCTGGTGGCCCTGCTCTGGCTGCGCTTCCACCGGCCGCGGCTGCGGCGCGAGGCGGGGATCGACCCTCGGGAGGCAACCAATGGCTGACAGGCCGGAGACGGATGCCGCGACCCTGGCCGGGACCGTGGGCCAGCGGGCCGAGGCGCATTACAAGGGGGGTCTCTGCTGTTCCGAGGCGCTGTTTCTGGCTGCCACCGAGGGCTTCGGGACCGGCCCGGCGCCCCCGGAGCGGGCGGCCCTGGCCGCCGGCCTGTGTGGCGGCATGGGCAACCGCCAAGCCACCTGCGGCGTGTTCACCGGCGGCGCGGTGGCGGTGGGGTTTCTCGTGGGCAAGACCTCGCTCCAGGATCGGGACAAGACCGTCCGTACCTTGGTGGCCCGTTTCCAGGAACGCCTGGAACGGGAGGCCGGGGCCCATGTCTGCCGGGATCTGCTGGACCGGTTCGGGCCCGTCGGCAACCTCAACAAACGCCTGTGCCGCAAGCTGACCCGCCGGGGCGCGGAGATCTTGACCGACCTCTTGCTGGAAAACGGCGTCAAGCCCCGCGAACCCGGCTCCCAGGGCAGTCGTTATTGATGTCGGATGCATGAGATGCATGAATCCGGAATGCGAACACTCCCTCACCCGCGCCGCTGCAGCAGGGCGGCGAAGAAACCATCGGTGCCGTGGCGGTGGGGAGTCAGCATCCGGTAGGGCGTGGCCGGCGCGGCGTCGCCGGGCAGCGGCGCCAGCGGCCTGAGGATGAAACGCGGGTTTTCGCGCAGAAACGCCTCCACCACCGCCTGGTTCTCCCGCGCCAGCAGGGAGCAAGTGGCATAGAGCAGCCGCCCACCGGGGCGCACCAGGCGGGCGCCGGCGGCCAGCAGGGCGCTTTGGCGCAGATGCAGGGTGTCGATCTGGTGGGGCTCCAGGCGCCATTTGAGGTCGGGATGGCGCCGCAGGGTGCCGGTGCCGCTGCAGGGGGCATCCACCAGCACCCCGTGGGCCTGCCCGGCCAAGGAACGCAGCTTGGGGTCGCCCTCGTGACGGATGGACAGCAGCGAGACCGAGCGCAACCCGGCCCGGCGCAGACGGGGTCTGAGGCCGGCCAAGCGCTTCGGGTCGGTGTCGGTGGCGATGATCCGCCCGCGGTCCCCCATCAGGGCGGCCAAGTGCAGGCTCTTGCCGCCGCCCCCGGCGCAGAGATCCACCAGGGTCTCGCCGGGCCGGGGCTCCAGCAGGGGGGCGATGGACTGACTGCCGGCGTCCTGGATTTCCAGATGGCCGCAGCGGAACGCTTCCAGCCCACCCAGGGGTTGGCGCCGCTCCAGGCGCAGGCCGGCGGGGGCGAGGGCGATGGGCTCGGCGGCGATGCCCGCCTGCCGCAGCTGCTCCAGCACCGCCTCCCGGGTGGTGACCGCCAGGTTGACCCGCAGGTCCACCGGGGCGGGCCGGTTGAGGGCGGCGGCCAGATCGGTCGCCTCGTTCCGGCCCCAGCTGGCCTCCAGGGCGGACCAGAGCCAGTCGGGCAGGGAATGGGCCACGGCGGGATGCAGGGCCGGGGCCACGGCCAGGGGGGAGCAGCCCAGGGTGGCGACGATCCGGTCCTCCGGCCACTGCTGGAAATGGGCCAGGGCGGTGGCCAGCAGGCGTTCCGGCCGCGCGGCGAGGGACGGATCCAGCAGGCGGCGCTGCCGCAGCAAGTCGTGCAGCAGTTCCCCCAGAAAGCCCCGCTCCCGGGAGCCCAGGGCGGGCCGGGCGCGGCAATGGGCCGCCAGGAGTTGGTCGGCGGGGCGACCCTCGTCCAGGATTGCGGCCAGCAACGGCACGCTTTCCCGGATCAGACCCGGGGAGATCATGGGGCGGGGGGACTTTCGGCCTCACCGTGGCGGGGCAGGGCGTCGAAGAAGCTCTTGACCAGCACCGCCAACGGCACGGCGAAGAAGACGCCCAGCAGGCCCCACAGGTGGCCGAACACCAGGACCGAGAGAATGATGGTGGTGGGGTGAACCCGCACCGTCTCACCCAGGATCAGGGGCGCCACCACGGTGCCATCCACCGCCTGGAGGATGCCGTAGGCCAACAGGGGCTGGAAGGCCTCCCAGGTGAGCCCCCACTGGAAGAGCGCCAGCAGGATCACCGGCAGGGTCACCACCGCCACCCCCAGGAAGGGGATCAACACCGACAGGCCGGTGAGCAGCCCCAGCAGGGAGGCGTATTGGAACTGCATCACGGCGAACACCAGGTAGGTGGACAGCCCCAGCAGCAGCATCTCCCAGAACTTGCCGCGGATGTAGCCTCCCAACCCCCGGTCGGTCTCCTTGAGTACCTGGTAGAGCAGATCCCGCTCCCGGGGCAACCAGCGGTTCAGTTCATCCAGCAGGACGCGCTTGTCCATGAGAAAGAAGAACACCAGAAACGGCACCAGGAAGAGATAGACCAGCACGGACAGCAGCCCGGGCACGCCCTGCAACAGGTAGGTGACCGACGAGGCGGCCAGATCCTGGGTGCCGCTGACGGTCTGTTCCAGCAGGTTGTGGACCAGGGCAGGGGCGATCATGCCGGAAACCGAGACGGTCAACTCCCCCAGCAGCCGCTGCAGGGTCTTGGCGATGCCCGGGATTTCGCCCAACAGTTGGGTGAGCTGCTCCACCAGGATTGGCAGTACCACCCCGAACAGCAGCAACAACAACAGGATGAACAGGCTGAAGACCAGCAGCACCGCCAGGAAGCGGGGCAGGTGCAACCGCTCCAGGGGACGGATCATCCCCTCCAGCAGGTAGGCCACCACCATGGCGGTGATGAAGGGGGCGATGGCTTGCCCGAAGAAGACCACCACCCCGGTCCCCACGGTCAGGGAGAGGGTGAGGGCCAGCACCTGGGGATTGTCGAACCGTCTGATGAGGCTGGCGAACAGATCCGGCATGGGACCCCTCACGCGGGCAGAATCAACACCAGGGTCCCCACCGCCACCCGGTCGAAGAGGACTTGCACGTCGGAATCGCTCATGCGAATACAGCCGGCGGACACCGGTTGCCCCAGGTTCTGGGCATGGGGGGTGCCGTGAATGTAGATGTAGCGGTCACGGGTATCCACCCCCGGTCCCCGGTTGTGGCCCTCCTCCAGGCCTTCCAGCCAGAGGATCCGGGTGGTGATGAAGTCGCCCACCGGCGACTCCGTGTCGGCGACGATCTGGCCGGTGGGTCGCCGGGACTTGAAGACCGTGCCCGCCTGGGCGCCGGCCCCGATGCAGGCGCCGATGCGGTGCAGCCCGGTGGGGGTGCAGCCGCTGTCGGCCTGGCAACCGAAGCCGGCGGCGCCGGTGGAGACAGGCCACTGGCCGGTGATCCAGTCGTCCTGGAGGCAGTAGAGGCGCTGGCGGGCGCCCAATACCACCAGGGCGGGGTCGGAGCCGTTCCAGCCCGCCCCGCGCAGGGCGGGGCGGGCCAGGGCGATCACGGAGTCGTCATCCACGGACGGTGGGGGTCATTCGTCGCTGCCCAGGATGCCCAGCATCCGCAGCAGGCTGAGGAACAGGTTGAGGATGTTGAGATACATGCTCAGGGCGGCGATGGCCGGTGGCACGAGGCCGGGATGGTCCTTGAGCTGCTGGGTTTCCCAGAGAATGTAACCGGAAAAGATCACCGCACCGGCCGCGCTGAGGGCGAAGGCGACGGCGGTGGACTGGAAGAAGAGATTGAGCAGACCGCCCACCACCAGGACGATGAGGCCGGCGAACAGCATCCCCCCGATCATGGAAAGATCGCGCTTGGTGGTCAGGGCGTAGAAGGAGAGGCCGGTGAAGATGAGGCCGGTCATCAGGACTGCCTGCCCCACCACGGCGGACATGCCCTGGCTGACATAGAAGCCGATGATGGGCCCGAGGCAGAAACCGGACAGTCCGGTGAAGAGAAACAGGGTGGGGGTGTTCTTCTTCCAGAAGGCCAGCAACAGGGCGCCCAACTGGACGAAGATCAGCAATAGCTGATTTTCACGGGCAAAGGGCGAATTCATGCCTATCAGTCCGGCCACCACCGAGAGCAGCAGGCTGGCGGCCACCAGGGCGTAAACCTGCTTGAGATAGGCGGTCGCCGAGGTGGAAGTGGATGCGGGGCCGGCGAAGGGACCGGGCATGACCCCGGCGCGGAGCCGGGGGCGAGAGCCGAACGGGTTCTGGTTCAAGGGATCCTCCATGAATCTCAAGATTATTGACGGTTTTCCAAAGACCATTCTAGCCCGGAATTCCGGTTTCCTTCAACACAATTGAACCGGTTGGGATATTGGGGGAATCCTTGTGACGGTGACCGGGATTGGGCTAGGCTGTTCCATCGGCCGGGAAGGCGGGGACGAAGCCGTCCTCCGGGGGCCGTTCCACCGCATCATGCATCATAATAGCCCAGAAAGAGGTCGCGTCATGTTCGAAGGGGTCATCTGTGCCCTGATCACTCCGTTCCGGGATGGCCGGGTGGATGGGCCGGCCATGAGCCGTTTGATCGATTACCAGATTGCCAACGGCGTGCGGGGCATCGTGCCATGCGGCACCACCGGGGAGTCGGCCACGCTGACCCACGATGAACACAAGGAGGTGATCAACCTCTGTCTGAAATACGTCGATGGTCGGGTGCCGGTGATCGCCGGCACGGGATCCAATTCCACCGCCGAGTCCATCCACCTGACCCGGTTCGCCAAGTCGGCGGGGGCCAATGCCGCGCTGCTCATCACCCCGTACTACAACAAGCCCACCCAGTCCGGCCTGGTGGCCCATTACCGGGCCATCGCCGAGGCGGTGGATCTGCCCCTGATCCTCTACAACGTGCCGGGCCGCACCGGCCTGGACATGCAGGCCGCCACCGTGGCCCAGCTGGCCCAGATTGGCAACGTGGTCGGCCTCAAGGAGGCCACCGCCAACATGGAACGGGCGTCCACCATCCACCGCACCTGCGGCAACAATATCACGCTGTTGTCGGGTGACGACGCGACGTTTCTGCCCTTCCTGGCGGTGGGCGGCAAGGGAGTGATCTCGGTTTCGGCCAACATCGCTCCGGCCCATATGGTGGCCATCTACGATCATTGGACCCAGGGGCGCCCCATGGAGGCCCTGGCCGCCCACGAGACGCTGCTGCCCCTCAACCAGCACCTGTTCTGCGAGACCAACCCCATTCCCGTCAAGGCCGCCGCCCACATGCTCGGCTTTTGCGGACCGGAGATCCGGGCGCCCCTGACCCCCATGTCCCCGGTGCATGAGGAGCCCATGCGGCGGATCCTGGAGGCCCTGGGGTTGCCGCGGCAGGCAGCCTCCTGATCCGGTTGCCCCGGCTCTTCCGTCAACTTCGACAGGATGGGGGAGGCCTCCCTCCACCCTCCACCGATGAAAGTCGCGAGGCGACTTTCATCGGTAACCTCTCAGAATGATGGATGGGGGAGGCCTCCCTCCACCGATGAGAATCGGGCGGGGACCAGCGGTGCAAGGCTACAAGGATTTTCTGGTGGTACTCCTGGCCATGGTCCTGCTGGTGGGACTGGCGGTCCTGCTCAATCATCTCATGGAGGAGGAGATGGGAACGCCACCCACCAGCGGGGCGGGACAGGAAGAGGACGTGGTGGCCCGGGGCCGGGAGATCGCCGCCCGTTCCTGTGCCCCTTGCCATGATCTCTCCCGGGACCGCAGCCACGACCGGAGCGGCCCTCCCCTGTGGGGCATCTTCAACCAGGCCCTGGGCAAAATTCCCGGCTACGCCTATTCCGAGGCCCACGCCCGCAAGGCCGGGGAATGCCTGATCTGGAACGAATTCACCCTGGACCGCTATCTGGAAAATCCGGCCCTCTACATTCCGGACAGCAAAATGGCATTCCCCGGACTGGCCGTTCGGGAACAGCGCCGGGAGTTGATCCAGTATCTCAAGACCCTGCGGGACCGGGAACGCCGCTCCATCCTGGAAATCGCCCAGCCCCGGGAGGATCCCTTCGAACGCTTCATCGACATCCGCCGGGTGGACCCGAAACTGGTGGACGTGGGGATTCGGGAGGCGGAAAAATGCGGCGCCTGTCACGATCTCACCGACAGCATGCGCAACCTGGTGGGCCCCCCCCTGTGGGGGGTGGTGGGACGGGTCGCCGGGCGGGCGGAGGGTTTCTGCTATTCGGAAGGTTTTCTGCGCCGCACCGGCCAGAAGCTGATCTGGAACGAACGCACTCTCTACCACTTCCTCAAGGATCCCCGGAAATTCATTCCCGGCACCCGGATGCTGTTCGATGGCATCCGCAAGGACGAACACCGGGTGGGATTGATCGGGTATTTGCGGACATTGAAATAGGCGGCGGACCATGGGCATCAAGATCATTTCCGACAACCGCAAGGCCCGCTTCAACTACGAAATTCTGGAGAATTTCGAAGTGGGCGTGGTCCTGCAGGGCACCGAGGTCAAATCCCTGCGGGCCGGCAAAGTCCATCTCAGCGATTCCTATGCCACCATCCACAAGGGGGAGCTGTACTGGCTCAACGCCAACATCGCCGAATACAGCCACGGCAACCGCGCCAACCACGATCCCCTGCGCACCCGCAAGCTGCTGGCCCATGCCCACGAGTTGCGCCGTCTGATCGGCGTGGTCAAGGAGAAGGGCCTTGCCCTGATCCCCCTCAAGGCCTACTGGAAGAATGGCCGGGTCAAACTGGACATCGGCATCGGCCGCGGCAAGAAGCTCCACGACAAACGGGCCACCCAGCGGGACCGGGAATGGAACCGGGACAAGCAGCGCCTGATCAAAGACCAGTGAACCGGTCATCGTGGCCGGTTCCACCATAAAGTCGCGACCTTCACGGTCATCACAGGATCCTCAGGAGACCTGCCATGGACCACTTCCATCTGCCCCAAGGTCACGAATGGGATGACTGGCTGAAGGATCACCCGCTGTTCCTGCTGGTGGCGGCCATGGCCATCGGCTTGGCCGCCAGCCTGTTGCTGGCCCTGGTGATCGCCATCACCCGGCCGGTCTACTGACAGGAAAAAATATTTCGAATGAATTTTCCTTGATGTATCCGAGAATCCAACCCGATACTCTGTCGCTCTTGTCCAGGGGGGAGACATGAGCCGAACGACAGGCAAGCCTCGTCGTCCCCACATGGGATAAATTCGATGGATGGTGGAGGCATCCCTCCATTATCCTCCGATGAAGGTCGCGATGCGGCATTCACGGTCAATCACCTCTGGGACGCAACAGGTCCGCATTCAGGGCGAATCGATCCACCGGATTCAGCGCCCCCAACAGGGAACACAGGGCATGAGCATTTCCCAAAAAACCCTCGACAACCTCAAAAATCGTCGCAAGGCGATTCGGGAAGCCGGCGACAAGGAGAGCGTGGCCAAGCGTCACGAAAAGGGTCTCCTGACCGCGCGTGAGCGCCTGAACCTCCTGTTCCAGGAGGGCACCTTCCAGGAGATCGGCACCCACATCCAGCACACCTGCACCCACTTCGGAATGGGTGGCAAGGCGATTCCCGCCGATGGGGTGGTGGTGGGCACCGGCTTCGTGGATGGCCGCCAGGTGGCCGCCGTGAGCCAGGACTTCCTGGTCATGGCCGGAACCCTGGGCAAGATGCACGCCATCAAGATCGTCGAGAGCCAGAAGTATGCCCAGCGCATGGGCATCCCCATCGTCGCCTTCAAGGATTCGGGCGGCGCCCGCATCCAGGAAGGCGTGGATGCCCTCTCGGGATATGGGCATGTGTTCTACAACAACGTGATCCTCTCGGGGGTGGTGCCCCAGATCGCGGTGATCCTGGGTCCCTGTGCCGGCGGCGCGTCCTATTCGCCGGCCCTGATGGATTTCATCATCATGACCCGGCAGAACGCCCACATGTTCATCACCGGACCGGCGGTGATCAAGACTGTCACCGGGCGTGACTGCACCATGGAGCAGATCGGCAGCGCCGACATTCACGCCAGTGTCAGCGGCAATGTCCATGTGGTGGCCGACAACGACCAGCACGCTATCGACTTGACCAAGAAGCTGCTGAGCTACCTACCCCAGAACAACACCCAGGATCCCCCCCACCATCCCTGGCCCGAGCTGGATCTGGGCGAAGATCCCGAGATGGCCAGCCTGGTTCCCGAGGATCCCAAGGATCCCATGGATGTCAAGCAGATCATCGCCCGGCTGGTGGACAACGGCGAATACTTTGAAATTCATGCCGAGTTCGCCCGCAACGTCGTGGTTTGCTTCGCCCGGGTGCAGGGCATCGTGATCGGCATCATCGCCAACCAGTCGCTGGAAAAGGCCGGTTGCCTCGATATCGACGCCTCGGACAAGGCGGCGCGCTTCATCCGCTTCTGCAACGCCTTCAACATTCCCATCGTCAACCTGGTGGATGTCCCCGGGTTTCTGCCGGGCATCGAGCAGGAGCGGGGCGGCATCATCCGCCATGGCGCCAAGCTGCTGTTCGCCTATGCCTCCGCCACCGTGCCCAAGCTGACCTTCATCCTGCGCAAGGCCTATGGCGGTTCCTACCTGGCCATGTGCAGCCCGGAAATGGGCGCCGACGTGGTTTATGCCTGGCCGACGGCGGAAATCGCCGTGATGGGCGCCGAAGGCGCGGTCAATCTGCTGTACCGCAAGGAACTGAAGGATGCCAAGGATCCCAAGGCCAGGACGGGGGAACTGGTCCAGGAATACCGGGACAATTTCTCCTCCCCCTATCTGTCCGCGGCACGAGGGTATGTGACCGATGTCATCGACCCCTCCGAAACCCGGGCCATCATCGCCATGACGCTGCGCAAAACCCTGAACAAACGGGAACTGCGTCCGCTCAAAAAACATGGCAACATTCCGCTGTAGGCTCCGGGCCGCGGCACTGTCCGGGGAGAAACAGACATGACCGAAGCAGCCGTTCAAAAAACCGTCGCCATGGGGGATGTGATCAATCTGGCCATCCTGAGCTATGGCCTGTTGATCGTCATCGCCTTGCTTGCGGCCCTGCTGATCAAGGGCATCGTGGTGAGCCTCTCCAGTGCGGCTCCCGCAAAGAGCATCCCGGCCCCCGCATCCAAGCCACAGCCTGTGGCCCAACCCGACGGGGTGCCCGCGCATCACGTGGCCATTATCGCCGCCGCAGTCCATATGTTGCACCGCCGGGTCCGGATTGTCCGCATCCACGGACCCAGCGCCGATGTCTCCTGGACCTCCGTGGGACGCTCCATTCTGCAATCCTCCCACAACGTCCGCCGCTGACCGGCATTATCTGAACCCAGGAACCGACCAGGACTGGAACCGATGGAAAGAAAACTCAGAATTACCGTCGAGGGAAAGCAATACGAGGTGTTCGTCGAAGACCTCACCGAAGGCGAGGGGAACCTCTATCCGCCGCCGGGCATGCGGATGGATGCAGTCCGGCCGGCCCCTGCTGCGGCCGCCGCGGCCCCGCCGCCGCCCTCCCCGCCCTCCGCCAGCCCGGGTCCCGCCGGTGCCAATGATCGCTTGGCCCCGCTGGGAGGGGTGGTGGTCGAAGTCTGCACCAGTGCAGGCAAAAAGGTCGCCAAGGGGGACAAGGTGGCGGTCATCGAGGCCATGAAACAAAAGACCACCGTACTCGCCCACAAGGATGGCACCGTGCAGGACATTGCCGTCAAGGAAGGTGATGCGGTCGAATCCGGTCAGCGGATGATGTCCATCGTCTGACCCAGCCCGTCGGAATCCGGCTTGGCCTCCCAGGCCGGATTCCGCGCTTGACCTGAGCGTGGCTGTGTTGGGCGTGGAGGGGGCCCATTCCGCCGGGCGTGGCGTCCACGCTCCGGTTGGAGAGAATGCACTATGCCCCCCTGGGGGCTTCCATGAAGGCGGTCTGGGCGCTTGATGGCATGGGAATCCCATTGTTCCTGAGGGGCGGGTTTCCCGGGTGCCGCGAATCCAGGTCAGTCCTTCGGAAAGCCCATATCAGGACGGAGAACAAAACGTGGACCAAGTCAACGTTCTCGACATCTTTCAAGGAATCGCCACCCTGGTGGATTCCTTCCAGCAGAACCCCAAAATCGCTTTCATGCGGATTTTCCTCATCGGACTGGGCTGTCTGCTCATCTACCTGGGCCGCAAGGGAGTTCTGGAACCGCTTCTGATGGTCCCCATGGGCCTCGGAATGGCCACGGTCAATGCCGGGGTGATGTTCATTCCGCCCACCATGCACAATCTGCCCGAGCAGGGCAATCATGGCACGCTGTTCCTCAACCCCATGATTTCCAGCGGGGCCCCCTTCATCGACATGTTGCAGATCGACTTTCTGCAGCCGATCTACAGCCTGACCTTTTCCAACGGTCTCATCGCCTGCCTGGTCTTCATGGGCATCGGCACCCTGCTGGACGTGGGATTCATCATGGCGCGGCCCTTCCAGAGCATGTTTCTGGCCCTGTGCGGGGAAATCGGCACCTTCCTGGTGCTTCCGATCGGTGTCGCGGCGGGCCTGGAGCTGGATCAGGCGGCTGCGGTGTCCACCATCGGCGGCGCTGACGGCCCGATGATTCTGTTCACCTCCCTGGTGCTGGCTCCGGAACTGTTCGTGCCCATCACGGTGGTGGCCTATCTCTATCTGGGTCTGACCTATGGCGGCTACCCCTACCTGATCAAGCTGACGGTTCCCGAACGGCTGCGCGCCATTCCCATGCCCCTGGAAAGAGCCTCGAAAGTGACGCCCGGCCAGAAGCTCGTCTTCGCGGTCGTTTCCTGTATTGCTCTCAGTCTGTGTTTCCCGGTGGCCGCGCCGCTGTTTTTGTCCCTCTTCATCGGGGTTTCCATCAGGGAATGCGGGCTGATGGACTATGTGGAAACCTTCCGTGGACCAATTCTGTACAGCTCCACCTTCTTTTTGGGCTTGGTGCTGGGCATCCTGTGCGAAGCCAGCACCATTCTCGACAAGAACGTGCTGATTCTCCTGGTATTGGGTATTCTGGCCCTGACCCTGGCCGGACTTGGTGGCATTCTGGGTGGCTATATCCTCTACTTCGTCACTGGCGGCAAGTTCAACCCGGTGATCGGCATCGCCGCGGTGAGCTGCGTGCCCACCACTGCCAAGGTGGCCCAGAAGGTCGTCACCGCCGCCAACCCCGAGGCCATGATTCTGCCCCATGCCCTGGGAGCCAACATCAGCGGCGTCATCACCTCGGCCATCTTCGCCGGTGTCCTGATCTCCGTGGTCAAGGCGGCCACCGGCGGGGGCTGAGCCGCACGCAGCAGAACTCTCCGGTCTGCTCCTGTACCTCGTCGTACAGGAGCAGACCGGATCATGAACCTCCTTATCCAGGATTCAGGACAGATAACCGGCTTCTCCTCCTCTTCCAGGGGGGGGGGAAATGGAGCAAACGGCTCCTGGG
>PEAP01000191.1 GCA_002753665.1 Magnetococcales bacterium DC0425bin3 | reverse complement strand
ACCACCTGGGCGGTCGCGGCGGACGCCGGCAGGCGAAACCCACCGGCGGGAATCATCAGGCTGGCCGCGCCGCCGCCATCGGTGCCGAAGGCCACCACCGTCTCATGGGGGCCCCGGCTGACCAGGGCCGCGCCGCCGCCGTCGCCCAGCACCATGCGCAGCGCCCGGTCGGCCGGATTGACCTTGCGCACCATGGTATCCCCGGCCAGCACCAGCACATGCTCGGCCAGGCCGGTCTCCAGCAGCATGGCGGCCTGGATCAGGCCGTAGGCGAAGCCGGAACAGCCATAGGGCAGGTCGAAGGCCGCCAGCCGCTGGGGCAGGCCCAGGCGTTGCTGCAGCAGGCAGGCGGTGGCCGGCATGGGATGGTCGGGGCTGTGGGAGGCGAAGATCAACCCGCCGATTTGCGCACGGTCGAAGTCCAGCTCCGCCAACAGGCGTTCGGCGGCGTGGGCGCAGAGGTCCGAGGCGCACAGCTCCGGCGGGGCGATGCGCACCCGGGAGATGCCGGTGGCCTTGATGATGCGGGCGATCTCCTTGTCGCCGAATTCCGCCGCCAGCTCGGACAGCTCCAACCCGCCGGCGGGCACCGCCAGGGCCACGCCGCGGATCTGCAGATGCAACCGGGGCGCGGCGCTCATGACACCAGCTCGAAGAGCTGCCGCACGGTCAGGCAGCGGATCAGATCGTCCCCGGTCACCTCCTTGCCGTAGGTGTCATCGGCCAGGGTCATGAAGTGCAGCCAGGCGAGGCTGTCCCACTCGGGCACGTTCTTCAACAAGGTGTCCGGCGTCAGGGGCACGTCGGTATCGAGAATTCCGGCCAACTGCTCTAGAAAGTTGTCCATTCACTCAGTCCGTTGTGGTTCCTGGAAGATCAGATCCTCCCATTGGATGGGCGCGCCGCCCGCCACCGGCCGGCGGATGACGGCGCCCACCACCTGATCCCGATGGCGGGCGCGCAGCCCCGGGGCCGGGCGGCGGACTTCCAGATCCGCCGCCGTGATCCGGTGCCCGGCGGGCAGGTCCCGGAGGGCATGCAGTCCCGGCCGACGGCCGGTGGCCATCTCTTCGGGATGGGGCAGCTTGACGGGACGTCCCAGGGCGGCATGGACCATGCGCAGGCCGTCCGCCAGGGCCTTCAGCTCCCCCGGCTCCAGGGCGTAGAAATGATCCGGCCCCGGGGAATTTCTGTCAAGCGTCACATGTTTTTCGATCACGCAGGCGCCCCGCCCGGCGGCGGCCAGGGCCAGGGTGATGCCCAGGCTGTGGTCGCTGAACCCCACCGGCCCGCCGAACACCGCCCGGAAGGTATCCATCACCCGCAGATGGGCCGCCGCCGGCGGCAGCGGATAGAGGGCGGCGCACTGCATGACCGCCACGGTGCGGTTGCCGCGGCGGGTCAACAGATCCACCGCCTCCGCCACGTCCACCAGGTCGCACATGCCGGTGGCCAGGAACAGCGGCTTGCCGGTGGCGGCCATGGCCTCCAGCAGGGGAAAGTTGAGGGCCTCGGAGCTGGCGATCTTGTGAGCCGGCACGCCGGCCTGCTCCAGCACCCCCAGGGAGTCGAGATCGAAGGCCGAGGCCAGGAAGGCCAGGCCCCGCTCCCGGGCGGCGGCCGCCAGATCCGCCACCCAGCGGGGGTTCAGCTCCAGGGACTTGAAGATCCGGTGCAGCTCGGTGCCCGGCGGCTGCATCGCGTCGGCCCGGAACAGCTGGAACTTGACCGCATCGGCCCCGGCCGCGGCGATGACATCCATCAACCGCAGGGCAGTGGTCAGGGACTGGTCGAAATTGGCGCCGATCTCGGCGATCAGGTACGGGGGATGCTCCGGTCCCACCGGCCGGCCCGCGACGGAAAACTCGGTCTGCAACATTGGTTCCCCTTTCGTTATCCTGATTCGGATGGGGGAAGCCTTCCTCCACCCGCCACCGATGACAGTTTCATGATCCCATCCAGAATCCGTTCCGCTCCCCGGCCATCCACCAGCTCCTGCCCGCGGCGGGACAGGTCCCGCCGCCGTTCGGCGTCCGCCAGCAGTGCGGCCAGCGCCGCGGCCAGGGACTCGGGCGACAGGTCGGCCTGCACCCCCAGGTTCCAGGCGGCGCCAGCGGCGGCAAAGGACCGGTTCACCGCGTGATGGCTGCGGTTGATAGAGAACTGTATGGAAGGGGTGCCGGTCAATGCCAGTTCGTATTTGGTCAGGCCGGTGGCGGCCAGGGCCAGGTCGCAGCGGTTCATCGGCCCGGCCAGTTGGCGGACCCCGCGCAGCAGCGTCACCCGCCGGGGCAGCGTGGCCGCGGCGCTGGTGATGGCCCGGCTCAGGTCCGGGGCAAAGCCGGTCGCCAGGGTGACCTCCACCTCCAGGTCCGGATCGTCCAGATGGTGCAGGGCGGCCAGGGCCAGCAGCGTGGCGGCGCTGGGGTCGCTGCCGCCGAAGGTGAGCAGCACACGTCGGGCCCGATCCCGGATGAACCGGGGCCGGACCACGGCCGCCAGCAGTTCCGGGGCAAACACGGCGTAGGTCGGCCCCGTCAGCGCTAACGATTGCGCCCCCGGCGCCAGGGGCTCAACCCCGGGATAGGGCCGGACCACCAGGGCGGCCGGCACCACCCGCCGGTGGGCGATGCCCTGCTCCCCCAGGCTGTCCAGCAGCACCACCGGGGCGATCCGCCGGTGCAGAAAATCCATGCGTTCGACAAAGTCGTCCAGGTCGGCCAGGGTGTGGGCGTGGTTGAGGTCCACCACCACCGCCCGGCAGGGCCGATCGGGAATGAAGGCGGCTTCGGCCCGGGGCTCCGGCAGGCAGGCGCTGGTGCAGCCCGCCTCCCGGATCAGATCGAGGGCGGCGGGATCGCCGGTGCCCAGGAGAAAATGGCTGCGCCCGCCGCGCCCGGCCCAGACCCGGGCCAGGGCCAGACAGCGGGACAGATGGCCATAGCCCACCTCCCGGCCGGCGTCCAGGCGGAACAGGAGGGTCAAGGGCAACTCTCCCCGGAACGCGGGTCGGATCGATCGTGAAAGTCGCAACGCGACTTCCAGCGGTGGAGGGTGGAGGGAGGCTTCCCCCGTCCATCAGCATCAAAACAATTCATGGACATTGAGCAGAAAGGCCACCGAGCCGTCCGGCATCACCGCCGTGCCGGTCATGAAGGTGAGGTGATTCAGGGCGCGGTGCAGGGGTTTGATCACCAGGTTGGCGGGCTCCAGAATGGCATCCACCGCCAGACCGAAGGTGCCGCTGTCCGACTGCAACAGGGCCACATGGATGGCCGGGGCGTCGAGGATGCGGCGCAGGTCCGCGGCTGGCAGGGAGGCATCGCCGCCGGCCATCACCCGGTCCAGCAGCACCAGGGAAAACAACTCGCCGCGGATGCGCACCATCACGGAATGCAGTTTGGGCGCCAGGTTGGCGGTCACCTCCGGGCCATGGAACGACACCAGTTCCACCACATGGGATTGGGGAATGCCATAGGTCCCCCCAGCCGCGCGCACCATCAGGGAGGGAACGATGGACATGGTCTGGGGGATGCGCAACCGGAAGGTGGCCCCCTGGCCCGGTTCGCTGAGGATGTGGACCATGCCGCCGACCTTTTCCACGGCGGTCTTGACCACGTCCAGGCCGGTGCCCCGGCCGGAGATTTCCGTCACCTGGGCGGCGGTGGAAAAGCCGGGCAGCAGCAGCAGGCGGAACAGGGCCTCATGGTCCATTTCCCCGGCCTGGGCCGGGGTGACCAGTTCCCGCTCGATGGCCTTGCGGGCCACCGCGTCCGGATCGATGCCCCGGCCGTCGTCGGAGACCTCGATGTAGATCTGGCCATGGCGCTGTTCGGCGTGGAGCCTGACCCGACCGATGGGGGATTTGCCGGTCCGCTCCCGTTCCGGGCCGGATTCCAGACCATGGTCCACGGCGTTGCGCACCAGGTGGCCCAGGCTGTCCTTGATGGAAAACAGCACGTTGCGGTCCACTTCGGTGTCATCGCCGCTGGTTTCCAGCAGCACCTTTTTGCCCGTGGCCACCGCCAGGTCCCGCACCAGGCGGTGGAAGGTGTCCCACACCCCACCCACCGGCTGCAACCGGTACTGGAGGACCTGGTCCTGGAGGGCGTGGAGGCGCTGTTCCATCATCTCCAGGCTCTGGTCCATCTCCTCCGGATGGTGACGGACGGCAAAGCGCAGATGGTTGAAGGAGGCCCCCAGCTCGCCCACCTGGTTCATCAGGGCGTCCAGCTTGCGGGTGCTGAGGCGGATCATCTGGTTGTGTTCCAGGACCGCGCCGCCCTCCCCCCCCCGCCGGCGGGCCATTGCCCCCGGCC
>PEAP01000190.1 GCA_002753665.1 Magnetococcales bacterium DC0425bin3 | reverse complement strand
GCACTTTCCTGCCCCCCCCCGGCGGCAGATTTTTCCCAGCGCAATCGAACCGCTATTTTTCCTTCAAGCCCGCTCGGCCCGGAACCGATACCAGAGGCAACGGTATTCACCAGTCGTGGAATGGGTATCACTATGAGCGCCTTCCAATCCGCAACCAGTGGCATACAGTTCAGCAACCCCTACCGCCAATTGCCCCGGGCCGGCCAGGAAGTGGCCGGCAGGTCGTCCGCTGGCAGCCCGGTGGTGTCAACCTCTTTCAAAGGGAATGGAAATCCCTCGGGTCCCGCAACGGAGGCCATCAATCAAGGGTCCCGAAAGGTGTTGGATACGGTGCGCCTGGGCGCCCGGAAGGCCTTCTATGAGAGCATCCCCGAGGCCCCAACCAGCGGCGAGATGGTCGGCCAGCTCTCCCAGGGCAAGGAAGTCGCCCGGCAGATCGCCAGCGAGAACCCGGTGAGTCCCGATTTCCAGACCAGTCGGGTCCTGTTGGCCTTCCAACAGGCCCAGAGCCGCTTTCCCGCTGACCCGGTGCCCACGGTTCCCCTGCATCAGGTCTATGCCTAAAAGAGCGTTGGAAAAGCCATGGATGGGGGAAGCCTCCCAGGCCCCTCTTCCGCCCACGCCTTCACCACCTGCGGCCCCGGGGGCAGCCCCCGGGGGCAGCGGGTGATCGGCTTTTTCCATGGATCGACACGGAGTCTCTGGAGGATTGCCCGGGACTCCCTTAACATGAGGGTGGGATGGGAAACCTTCCCCGGCGGAAATCGCTCCGCCCGATCCTCCGCCGCCGGTCGCAAGCCCCGAAGAACGGAACGTTGGAACCATGAGCAAAGCCGATTTCAATCTCGAAACCGACCTGTTGAGCCGCGACGAGAGCGCACTGCGGGAACCGTCATTGTACAAGGTGATGCTGCTCAACGACGACTTCACTCCCATGGACTTCGTGGTGGACCTGCTGATGGATTTTTTTGCCAAATCCGCCGAAGAGGCGACGCGGATCATGCTCAATGTCCACCACCAGGGGGTGGGTTTGTGCGGAATCTATACCCTGGAGATCGCCGAGACCAAGGTGACCCAGGTCAATCAGCATGCCCGCAATCACGGGCATCCGTTGAAATGCACCATGGAACGGAACTGACCGCCCCAGCCACCGAGCCGCCGCCATGATCAGCAAACATCTGGAACAATCCCTGAACCGGGCACTGGAAGTGGCCCATGGCCGTCGGCACAAATACGCCACCCTGGAACATCTGCTCCTGGCCCTGCTGGACAATCCCGAGGTGACGCCCCTGCTCACCGCCTGCGGCTGCGACCGGGAGCGCCTGATCCGGGACATGGATGAACACCTGGCCCAGCACATGGAAACCCGGGAGACCGCCGGGGAACTCTCCGACGTGGTGCCCACCCTCAGCTTTCAGCGGGTGATCCAGCGGGCCTTCTATCAGGTGCAGTCCTCCGGTCGCAAGGTGGTCACCGGTGGCTATGTGCTGGTGGCCATGTACAGCGAAAAGGAAAGCCACGCGGTCTATTTTCTCGAACGGCAGAACATCACCCGGCTGGATCTCCAATCAACCCTGTCCCATGAAACGGGCGACCCGCTGGTGGTCCCCGACGCCGAGGACCTGGCCAAGGAAACCCGGGAACAGGCCGACGAAAAGACCCAACCGGCCCCGCCCCGACCCGATCCCCTGGAAAGCTACACCGTCAACCTCATCCACAAGGCCAAAAAAGGCCTCATCGACCCCCTCATCGGCCGGGATGCCGAAATCCAACGCACCCTGCAGGTCCTTTGCCGACGGCGCAAGAACAACCCGCTGTTCGTCGGCGACCCCGGGGTGGGCAAAACCCACCTGGCCGAAGGGCTGGCCCTGCGCATCGTCCAGGGGGATGTCCCGGAACTGCTCCAGGGCAGCGCGATCTTCGCCCTGGACATGGGGTCCCTGCTGGCGGGCAGCAAGTTCCGGGGCGATTTTGAAGGTCGCCTCAAGGGGGTGATCAAGGCCCTGAAGGCCATCCCCGGGGCAATCCTCTTCATCGACGAGATCCATACCGTCATCGGCGCCGGTTCCACCAGCGGCAGCAACGTGGATGCCTCCAGCCTGCTCAAGCCCCTGTTGGCCTCGGGGGAGCTGCGCTGCATCGGCTCCACCACCTACGAGGATTTCCGCAGCATCTTCGAAAAGGACCGGGCTCTGGCCCGCCGCTTCCAGAAGATCGACGTGCCGGAGCCGAGCCTGGAGGAAACCATTCGGATTCTCCACGGCCTCAAGGGCGCCTACGAGACCCATCACGGCGTCCGCTACACCGCCCCGGCCCTGGAGCTGGCCGCCGGGCTGTCCGCCCGCCACATCCACGACCGCCGCCATCCCGACTCGGCCATCGATGTCATCGACGAGGCCGGAGCCGCCATGCGCCTGCTGCCCGCCTCCCGCCGACGCAAGTCGGTCGGGGTGGGCGAAGTGGAAAAGGTGGTGGCCCGCATGGCCCGCATCCCGACCCGCACCGTCAGCCGCGACGACAAGGAAACGTTGCGGGCGCTGGCCGCCAACCTGCGCCATTCCCTGTTCGGCCAGGATCAGGCGGTGGAGATGATCTGTGAAACCATCAAGCTGTCCCGGGCCGGGCTGGGCCATCCGGAACATCCCGTGGGCAGCTTTCTGTTTTCCGGTCCCACCGGCGTGGGCAAGACCGAACTGGCCCGTCTGCTGGCCCGTGAACTGGGCGTGGAGCTGCTCCGCTTCGACATGAGCGAGTACATGGAGCGTCATACCGTCTCCCGGCTCATCGGCGCCCCGCCGGGTTATGTGGGCTTCGATCAGGGGGGACTGCTCACCGACGCCGTTCACAAGCACCCCCATGCCGTGCTGCTGCTGGACGAGATCGAAAAGGCCCATCCGGACGTGTTCAACATCCTGTTGCAGGTGATGGATCACGGCAAGCTCACCGACAACAACGGCCGCCAGACCGACATGCGCCATGTGGTGCTGATCATGACCACCAATGCCGGCGCCCAGGAGATGGAGCGGGTCAGCGTCGGTTTTGTCGATCAGCCCCACCAGGGCGACGAGATGAAGGAAATCCGGCGGTTGTTCGCCCCGGAATTCCGCAACCGTCTGGATGCCATCGTCCCCTTCCGCCCCCTGGAGCCGGAGGCCATCCTGCGGGTGGTGGACAAGTTCCTGCTGGTGTTGGAAGGGCAGCTGGCCGAACGCAACGTCACCCTGGAGGTGACCCCCGCCGCCCGGTCCTGGCTGGCGGACCATGGCTACGACCGCAAGCATGGCGCCCGTCCCATGGACCGCCTGATCCGCACCCGCCTGCGCCGTCCCCTGGCCGAACAGTTGCTGTTCGGCCCCCTGGCCGACGGCGGCACGGCGCGGGTGGACGAAGTCCAACGGGAAGGTCAGCGGGAACTGGACCTGACGTGGAAGGGCCCGGCTTGAATCGCCGGCGGTTGCACCGATCCCTGGGCGTCCTGCTCCTGGCGGTGCTGCTCCCGACCCCGGGGCCGGCCCAGGAACAGGTCCGGGAGGATCTCAGCGGACTGCTCGACCCCACCCGGCCCGACCACTACCGGCCGCCGGGGCCCCCCAAGGAGGATACCGCCTCGTCCGAAAAGCCCAAGCCCCCCCCGGGTTTGGCTCCGCTGGTGGAATGGGGTCCCCTGGAACTGAGCCTGCTGATCAATACCACCGGACGCCGGATCGCCGTGATCAACGGCCACCGCCTGGGGGTCGGGCAGGCCCTGCCGACCGGAGAGAAAGTCCTCGAAATAAACCAGTACGGCGCGGTCCTCGAATTCCACGGCGAGAAGCGCCTGCTCAAACGCGGGTCCTGTTTCCAGGTGGTGGAGGGCAAGGACTCCCGCAAGGTCAACCTGGGCACCGGTTGCCAGGGGCCCGTGGCCGAGAAGAAATCCCCCCTTCCGGCCATGGTCGAACTGCCCCTGACCAGGAAGGGGCTGACCTATTCCCTGTCCGCGACCCTCAACGGCACCCAACGGGTCGAGTTCATCCTCGACACCGGCGCCTCCACCGTCACCATTCCGGCCCAGGTGGCCTCCACGCTGGTGGACAAGGACACCTTTGCCAAACTGGACACCGTGGAAGCCACCATCGCCGACGGCTCCAAGGTGCGGACCCGGATTCTCAAGCTGTCCTCCATCCAGGCCGGCCCCCTGGTGATCCGCAACGTCGTCACCACCATTTCCGATCTCTACGCCCCGCCCCTGCTGGGCATGACCTTCCTCCAGGAGCTGGGCAGTTGGCGCATCGATGCGAAACGCAACCTGCTGGTGGTGGACAATCCCTCCCCCACCCTGCTGGCCAGCCCCCCAGCCG
>PEAP01000189.1 GCA_002753665.1 Magnetococcales bacterium DC0425bin3 | reverse complement strand
ACCCATGGGGGCGTCCGCACCACGTTCGACCCGGACGCGATCAAGGTCGGCAATCAGGTCTTCCAACTTTGGCTGGCCCAGCGTCTGCAACCCGGTATCGCCTTTAGCTTCAGGACAGTGGCCCACCCCGACGGGCGCGTGGTCATCATGGAAATCCCGCCCGCCACGACCGCCCCGGTGGCGTTCATGGATATTGCCTACATCCGGATCGGCAGTGCGGCTCCCAAGCTGTCGGAGCATCCGGAACGGTTCCAGGCCTTGATCGAGCGCCTGCGTCCCTACGTTTGGGAGCATGGCAATGCCCGAAACTACAGTACCGCCGATGACGTTCTCGAACTGATCGATTATACGAGATATTTCCGGTTGACAGGCCAGCCCCTGCCGGACAACCGTTCCGGGATTTTCGAGCGTCTGGAGGCTGACCAACTGATCCGCCGGGACGTGGGCAACCGGTGGATCATCACCAATCTGGGGGCCATCCTGTTTGCCGTGGAGTTGGCGCGATTCGACCCGATCCTGGCGCGCAAGGCGGTCCGTTTCGTCGCGTATGCCGGCAAGAACCGAGCGGCCACCGTGACCCACAGGCAGGATATCGAGAAAGGCTACGCCACGGGTTTCCAGGGATTGATGGAATACCTCAACGGGTTGCTGCCGCAAAATGAACATATCGGCACAGCCTTGCGTGAGACACACCCGCTGTTTCCGGAATTGGCAGTCCGTGAGTTGGTGGCCAACGCCCTGATTCACCAGGATATGACGTTGACCGGAGCGGGACCGCAGATCGAACTGTTCGAAGACCGGATCGAAATCACCAATCCGGGCCGACCCCTCATCCAGGCCGACCGGATGATCGATCTGCCCCCCCGGTCACGGAATGCGGTCCTGGCTTCGTTGATGCGCCGTATGCGGATCTGCGAGGAACAGGGCAGCGGTCTGGACAAGGTGATCGCACAGGTCGAACTGTTCCAGTCGCCTCCGCCACTGTTCCGAGTCAGTGACACCGCCATGCAGGTGGTCCTCTATGGCCCCCGCTCCTTTGCTGAGATGACTCCGGACGAACGGACCCGGGCCTGCTACCAACATGCGGTTCTAAAATTCCTCAGCGGGGAGCGGATGAAGAATGCCACCCTGTGCGAGCGCTTCGGCATCGACAAGAAGAACGCCGCCTCCGCGTCCGTGGTCCTCAAGAAGGCACTGGATGAAGGACTGATCAAGGTGGATGACCCGAAACACCCCCGGGCCGGCTATGTGCCTTCCTGGGCCTGAGATTTCTTGATCGGGTTTTGATCGGGGAGGGGGAAGAAACCTGGTCCGAATAGATGAATCGTTTTTGTTTCAATGAGTTGTATGTTTATTTTGCCTGATTTGTTTCTTGATTGGGTTTTGATCGAAATGTCCTCCCTCTCAACGGGGATCGGGCGGGGGCAGATGTTGCAGCAGTTTATGCAACCCGTTGGCATCCAGGTTGGCGATGGGCGTCAGCCCCATCTGACGCTGGAAATGCCGGGCGGCCTGCCGGGTGCGGGGACCGGGATGGCCATCGGCGGGGCCCAGATCGTACCCCAATCCGGTCAACCGGATCTGCACCTGGCGCAACAGCTCCCGCAGGGGATCCGGGTCGGCGGCGTCCGGGTTGGCCGGGGACTGGGCGGCCAGGCGGGCCACCAGGCGGGTCTGGCGGGCGAGCAGCGGTTGGACGCGGGATGACGATGGCCTGTCCGCCGCGGCCCTGCGGATCAGATCCTCCCGCACCAGCCGTTCCGCCTCGGCGAAACGGCCCTTGGACTCCAACAGATCCGCCCGGATGGTCAGCAGCCGGTCCTGGAGGTCGGCATTCTCCCGGCTGGCCGGCGTCTGGAGACGATCGGCCAACCGGTCCATGAGGACCTGGGCCAGCCCGGGCGCGCCCGTGCGGGTCAACAGTTCGGCCCGGGTCAGCTGCAGGTCCAGGGTCAGGGGATGGACTTCACCGTAGAAGTGTCTGGCCAGAGTCAGCAGGCGTGGATAATACGGCTTGCGGTTCTTGACCTCGCCGCCCGACAACAGCTCCATGGCCGCCAGTTGTCGCAGGATGGGGATCAGGTTGGGGTGGAATTCGCCCCAGATGTTTTCGCCGATGGCCAGGGCGGTGCGGCTGGATTTCAGGGCCTCCTCCTGGCGTCCCCGGTTGATCTGGAGGTCCGCCAGACGGGACAGCAGCGTGACCCGCAGCGCATGGAAGGGGCCGGACATGTTCATCAGGATGGTCAGGGCGCCCTGGATATGATCCTCCTCCAGGTTTCGGTCTCCCGCCCGGGCCATTTCCGCTCCCATCCGGTTGAGGATCACCCCCCGGGCCGGATGAACCGGCGCCAGCAGAGCGGAGTCCAGATACACCCGCCGGATCAAGGGCAGGCCGGATTGGGCCAGGCCGGACGGCATCCCGGCGGCCTCCCCCCCGGTGGTGGCGGCCGGGCCGGTGGTCGGCGGATGCGCGGCGACTTCCTGCATGCGGCGGTCGATGGCCACCAGCAGCGGATGATCCTCTCCCCAGAGGGTGCGAACCAGCCCGGCGCTGCGCAGCAGATGGACCTGGGCCTTCCGGGGCGGGCGGGGTCTGTGCCGATTGCCCACCAGGTGTCCCTGGGGATCCAGCCGGGCCAGGCGAGTCAGGGGATCCAGCAGGACGGGATGAGCGCTGCCCAGGGCATGCTCCAGCAGTTCCAGGGCATGGCGGGCCTCGACGCCCGCCTCCCGGGTCCGTCCCAGCCGGGTCAGGGCCTCCGTCCGTTCCAGCAGGATCCAGCCGCGCCGCAGGGGCGCCGCATCCTCCGCCGCCGGCGGCAGCGCCGCCAGGGTCTGGTCCAGATCGTTCAGGGCGGATTGGGGGTCATCCCGGCCCAGGGCGTCGAGGCTGGTGGCGGTGGTTTGGGTCCAGGAGGAGTTCGCCGCCAGCGCCACCGGCGGGGCGACCAGCACCACCACCAGCAATGCCGACCGGAGCAAACGATGCCAGGCCCGGGGATCCTCGATGGATGAGGGACGCTTCCCTCCCCCCTCCACCGCTGACAGTCGCGCCGCGTTTGTCACGGTCCTCTGCGGCGGGGGAGACTCCATGGAACTTTGATGGATGGGGGAGGCCTCCCTCCACCCTCCACCGATGAAAGCCGCTCTGCGACTTCCACGGTAAAAAGCGGCTGCCATTGGCTTGTGCCCCATGGCGACCCTGGACAAGCGGTCGCGATCGATGAAACCCTTCTCCTGATATCATGCAGTATAACAATTTATCGATCCCAGGACAATTCGAATGGCGGAATCGATCGCGGAAGATCTGATCGCCACCCTGGACGCGGGCGGCACGGTGGTGACCGTCAACCGTCGCCTGGCCCGGCATCTGGCGGCAGCCCATGATCGGACCCGGATCGCCCGGGGAGAGCTCTGCTGGCCCACCCCGGATGTGTTGCCCTACGACGCCTGGCTGACCCGCTGCTGGATCCGCCTGGCGGACCGGCTGCCGGCGGGGGGGGAGCCCGTGCCTCGGCTCCTGGACGCCGCCCAGGAAGCGGCCCTGTGGGAGCGGGCCATGGAGAGCGCCGGGGCCCGGGAGCGGCTGTTGGCTTTTTCCAACGCGGTGCCCCGGGTGCGGGAGGCCTGGGACCTGCTGCGGGAGTGGGACGTGGACTGGCCCCGGGCCGCCGGTCCCCTGGACGAGGATGCCGCCGCTTTCGAGGACTGGCGGCGGGAGTACGAGGCCCGGCGCCGGGCCGGTGGCTGGCTGGACCGGGCCGCCCTGGTGGACTGGCTGCTGCCGCGCCTCGACCGGGACGACTGGCCCCGGCCCATGGTCTGGGCCGGCTTCGACCGCCTGTCCCCCCGACAGACCCGCCTGGGCCAGGCCCTGGCCCGGCGTGGCGTGGCGGTGACCCTCTGGACCCCGCCGGTCCGGAGCCCGGCGGCGGTGCGCCTGGAACTGCCCGATCCCGAGGCGGAGCTGGCCGCCGCCGCCCGCTGGACCCGGGAGATCCTGATCCGGCAGCCCGAGGCCCGGCTGGCGGTGATCCACCCGCGCCTGGACGCGGTGCGGGGCCTGATCACGCGGCTGTTCACCGACTGTCTGCATCCCGGTCGCGCCGGCCGGGCCGGGGAGACGGGCCATCCGCTGTTCAACATCTCCCTGGGCTCGCCCCTGGCCGACCATCCGCTGATCCATGACCTGCTGCTGTTGTTGGAGACCCTCCGGCCACGGTTTGCCCTGGCGGTGGCCGGGGGAGTGCTGCTGTCGCCCTTCACCCGGGGCGGGGTGACGGAACGGAGCGCCCGCGCCGGCCTGGACGCCCGCCTGCGCCGGGAGCGTCGCCCCACCGCCGACCGTGTCCGGCTGGCGGC
>PEAP01000027.1 GCA_002753665.1 Magnetococcales bacterium DC0425bin3 | reverse complement strand
AGAGTTGGTTGAAGGCCACCACGTCCCGTTGCGGTCCCACCCCGCCCCCCGCCGCCACCCCCAGTTTGACCAGAAGGTTGTGGACGTTGTCGTGCGGGTAGGCGAACTCCAATGGCATGCCCTGCATGAGGGCGGAAAGACTGCCGATTCTGCGGCGGGGATAACCGGCCTTCACCGCCTTGACCGGTTCGGCCAAGGCCAAGCCGGGGATGCCGCCCAGGGTGACGACGGCCATCGTCAGACCGCCGTTGAGAAGCAATTGCCGCCGGGTCAGACAGGTCATGCCCGACCCATGGGCCGTGGCGTGTTCTTCGCGATTCATGGTCCTTTCTCCCTTCACTTCATGACCTGGTATGAGGGCAGCGCGGGCGGCTTGATCAACAACGGCTCGTCCATGCTGAGGGCGTTGAGGAAGTCCACCAGATCCTTCTTTTCCGCGGTGGTCAACCCCAACGGTTTGAGGAGCGAGGTTTTGTTGGCATGGGCACCGCCTCCGGCGTCGTAGAAATCCACCACCTCTTCCAAGGTGTAGAAGATGCCATTGTGCATGTAAGGCGCGGTATATTTGAGTTCGCGCAGCGATGGGGTGCGGAACTTGCTGATGTCCTTTGGATTCTTGGTCTGGTAGTAGTACCCCATGTCCTGATCGGCACCGCGATAACCCTTTTCGGTGATCCCCTTCTGGTAATGCTCCCAACGATGGGTGATCTGGTAGAGGGGATCGGTCTTGAAGAGTTCGTTTTCCGGGACGCCCAGGTTATGGAACCGTTCGTCCGAGGCCAGGGGGCCGTTGTGGCACTGGATGCAACCCGCCTTGCCGTTGAAAAGCCCCATTCCCCGTTTGGCGCTGTCGGAAAGGGCCTTCTTGTCGCCCTTGGCGTAACGATCGAACGGCACCTTCTTGGAATCGCTGACGATGGTGCGTTCGAAGGCGGAGATGGCCTGATAGGCGTGGGTCATGCGCGGCCATTCGGTTCCGAAGATCTTCTTGAATTCGGCCACGTATTCCGGCATGAAGCGCAGGCGCATCTCCATCAGGGAAGGATCGCCGTTGCCGGCCACGTTGCCTTCCGCCGCCGCCGGGGCCTGAGCCTCCAGACTGGTGACATTGCCTTCCCAGAACAGCTTGTTGTAGTAGGCGCTGTTGTAGATGGTCTGGGAGTTGCGCCAGTGGGTGGTGCCCGGATAGCCACGGGAGATTTCACCGCCGTCGCCCCAGCCCTGTTCCGGAATATGACAGGCCGAGCAGGGGGAACTGGCGTCGCCACCCAGACGGGAATCGAAAAAGAGCTTCTTGCCCAGTTCCACCTTTTCGGGGGTGGTGGGATTGTCGGCGGGGGCCTTGACCGGGGGCAGTGGCGCCAGCGGGGGAAAATCGCCTTTGGCCATGGCCGAGGAACCGGTCAGACCTCCAAAGCCGATCAGCAGGCCCGCCAGCAAGGAGAGGTATTTCTTTCTCATGTCGTCCTCCGTCAGTTCTTGCCGAATGCGCGAACCTTGTAGTCCGGCATGGCGGGGGCTTCCACCACCACCGGGTCGCCGCTCAAGGATTCCAGGAAGGCCACCAGCTGTTTCTTTTCCGCACCGGACAATCCAAGGGGTTTCAATTCGCTCCCCGGACCGCCCCCTTTGTCATAAAAATCCACTACCTTATCCAGGGTGGCGAGCATGCCATTGTGCATGTAGGGGGCGGTGTATTTCAGCTCCCGCAGCGAGGGGGTATTGAACTTGCCCTTGTCCCCGGGATCCTTGGTGATGGCATAGGCGCCCAGATCGGTGCGGGCCTTCATGTAGTTGGGCATGCCGTTGCTGGAATAGTGGCGCAGCATGGTGATGGCCCGCAGGGGGGTATTCCAGACCTCCGGATTCTCCGGCACGCCGGTTTTGTGCAGCTGGCCGTCGGAGGCGGTGGGGCCATTGTGACAGGAAATGCATTGAGCCTTGCCGTTGAACAAGGCCAGTCCGGCCTGCGCCGCGTCGCTCAGGGCAGAGGCGTCACCCGCCGCGAACCGGTCGAAGGGCACATTCTTGGAGCGGAGGGATTTGATAAATTCGCCGACGATGTTGAAGATCCGCATGCCGTTGGGATCGTCGTTGGGTTTGAGCGCCTTGCCCCACATCTCCACATATTCCGGAACCTGCTTGATGCGCTCCTGGACCAGACGGGCGTCGGCGTTCATGGTGTGGGCTTCGGTGATCATATCCCGCACCAGGGTGCCGGCGTCGGAACCATCCAGGCGGCCATCCCACAAAAAACGTTTGCGATAGCCGGCGTTGATGAGGGTTGGGCTGTTGCGAAAATATTCGGATGCCGGATAGCCCTTGGAGAGAGCCATGCCGTCTCCCCATCCCTTCTTGGGGTCGTGACAGCTAGCACAGGCGATGGCGGCATCTCCCGAGAGTCGGGAATCGAAAAAGAAGTATCGCCCCAGCTCTGCCTGCGCCTGGTTGAACTTGATTTCCGGCAGGGGCGCCAGGGCCGGATATTGGTCGGCAGCGACGAGGGCAGATGTCGTGGCACAAGCAGTCAGTGCGACGGCACCGAGCAACGCCCCTGCAGTCACGCCAAGCGTCGTCTTTGATTTCATGAGATGACTCCCGGGAGATTACTTGGTAAACTCGAAAGAAGCAGACGCTGCAGCGTTCCCTTTGATGGCGACTTTGGTGCTCTGTTCCCCCAAAACCGGATGCCATGCCTTCAACTCGTAATCGCCGGGGGGCAGGTCATCGATGGCGAAAGATCCATCCTCACCGGTCACCGCCACGTAAGGATTGTCCGCCGCGAACGCCCATCCATGCATGAAGTCGTGGGCATCGCACTCCATCTTCACCATATTGGAGCGACGCATCTTGACCGGTTGCTTGATGTCCCCCTGGTCCGGTTGGCCCACATTGAACATGGTGCGACGCACCGTGCCGATGATCTCGTAAGTATGGATGTTGTGCAGCACCGGGTCCGAATTGCGGATGGCCAGATCGGCGTCTTTCTTGACAATCAAAATATCTGGAATGAACTGGCATCCTTTTTGTTCAAGAACCGGTGCGTCCAGATTGCCCCAGGGCTTGCCATTGGCGATTCCGGCAATATAGATCACAGCGTTGCGGAGTGCGCCGTTCTTCACAGCCACCTCCACCAATTCCCTCGTGCCGTTGCCGCACACGGCTTGATCCTTGGTCACGGCCATCTTGCGGGGTTCGGGGACAGCGCCTTTGAAGCTCACCTTCCCGGTCACGGATCCCCCTCCGGAGACTGTTCCCGCTTCATAGGCCAGGGCGGTCGAAGCCGCCAGGGTGACAGAAAACAAGCCGGACAGCACAATGAGACTCTTACCCATGGAACCCCCTTCTCGATGCCGATGCTGCTGATCATTGTTTGGATGCTGGTACCTCCCTACAGCAGACGGCATGCCACCTTCCCGGCCAATGCACCGAACGACGAATGCGGCAAGGATTCACGCGGTCGTGTCTCAGTCGGGACCAGCATTTACCAGGATGGTCGCGACGTGACTGTCCCTGTGGCGGGCGAAGGAGAAATTCTCCCATTCATCGAAACGATCCGGGGGCAATGGTCACGAAGTGACCGCACTGGTAACATTCTGACCGGCTCGAAACAATCTCGACCGGTCAGTTGTTCCGACGCGGGGGAAGCCTCCCTCCACCCCTCTCCGATGAAAGTCGCGCCGCGACTTTCACGGTCATCTCGATTGAGTGGGGGAAGCCTCCCTCCACCCCCCTCCGAACTGAACAGGCACGACGGTTGCGTAGCCGCTGTATATGTCCACACTTGATGCCATCATTCTCGGAGCCGGGCTGTCCGGCCTCGCCACCGCCTTCAACCTGCAGGATGCCGGGTTGCGTGTTCTGGTCCTCGATCGACGTCCATGTCCCGGCGGTCGTATTGTCAGCGAGCGCATCGGTGGTTTTTTGATGGAACATGGTCCCACCAGCATGACCGGACCCGCCCCGGCCACCGATGCTCTGGTGGCCCGGTTGGGGATGGCGGACTTGCGCATCGATCGGGAGGCTGGACTGCGCAACCGTTACCTGCTACGGAACGGGGCGATTCATCGCTTTGCGCTTCATCCCCTGCATTTTTTCACCTCGAATGTTCTTTCCCCCCTTGGCCGGTTGCGCTTGCTGATCGAACCCTTCGTTCCGCCTTTGGATCATGATGAATCAGTGGCGGATTTTGTACGACGCCGTCTGGGCAGGGAATGGTTGGAGTATGTCTTCGATCCCCTGGTCGGAGGACTCCACGCCGGGGATCCGGAACGGTTGTCCATGTCGGCGCTCCTTCCACGACTCAAGGGATTGGAACGTCGCTTCGGCTCCCTGACCCGTGGCATCCTGAAGGCTCGCCAGACATCCAAGGAGATTCCCGGTTCACGGCATCTGTTCTCCTTCCAGGAAGGGTTGGCGACATTACCGCAGGCCTTGGCCCTGGCATTGAAGGGCCGATTGCGGATGGGGGTCATGGTGGACGGAGTGCGTCCCGGCCCGAGCGGGGGATATCTGGTGATGGGGCAGAAAGGCGGTGAAACCACCCGGTGGTGGACCCCGAACGTGGTGGTTGCCCTGCCATCCTACGCCGCTGCCCGGGTGCTGGAATCCTTCGCTTCCGGCCCTGTCCAGGCCCTGGAAACCATTCCCCACCCGCCCCTGGCCGTGGTCTTCCTGGGCTACCGATCCGAAGATGTGGGACATCCCCTGGACGGTTTCGGCTATCTTGCCCCTGGCATCGAACACCGTCCGGCCCTGGGCATGCTCTTCTCTTCCACCCTCTTCCCAGGACGAGCCCCGGAGGGCCATGTTGCCCTGACCGCTTTTGTCGGTGGGGTGCGTCAGCCGGATCTCGCCTGTCTGACCGCGACGGAGTTGGAGGCCGCCATCGTCAGGGAAGCGAGCGTTCTGCTGAATATCAAGGCCGCACCCGTATTGGTTCGCACCCGCTTTTGGCCCAGGGGATTGCCTCAGTACGAAATGGGACACGGCGCACGGGTGGAAGCGGTGCGTCGGGTCGAAACGGACCATCCAGGACTGTTCGTGACCGGGAACTATCTGGCCGGGGTTTCCACCTCCACATGCATCGAACAGGCCCATTCGACAGCCCAACGGGTGCTGCTCGGGATGCGATCCGTCATGTCACGATCGGAGTGCCAACGGATCGCTCAATTCGGTTAACCATGACCATCTCCGGTGCGCGGACAAGCACCATCTCCGCACGTGCCATCCGCGCCGGGCGGTGAATCATCATGTACTCCGGGGTAATCACCGTCACCCCATCTATTTTTGCTTGCTCTTCCAGGTGTCGCCGCACCCGGTCGCGGAGAAAAGCCGGAATGCGCGCCAAGCGTGGTGCGCAGTCGGGATGCCAAGCCACGTCGGATACGGGGGCGGTCGCGGAAGACAACTCCGGCACAGCATCCGCCCGCGGGATATGGCGGCATTTGGGGTCTTCCCCCATCAGGTCGCCATGGACGGCAAAAGCGCGGGCGCGACAGCCACCGCAACTGATCCGGTAATCGCACAGACCGCATTTTCCCCCAGGCGTCTCCCCTGACAGTCGGACCAATGCCGGCGCCTCGGCCAGGATCCTCGCCAGGGGTTGTTCGCGCAGGTCCCCGATCTCCAGGGGGAGGTAGGGGCAGGGGGTCACCCGGCCTTCCGGGGTAATGCGAAAATAGGAGCGTCCGGCCAGGCAGGCCCCGGACCAGGCCGCGAGGGATCCCCGCTCTTCGCCGTTCTTCAGACCCTGCAGACGCCGCATGTAGGGGGCGCAGCGCACCCGCACCAGCAGTCCATGATTCGCCTCCTGAAGTCGCAGGATGTCCTCCAGGGTTTCTTCGTAGGCTTCCGGGGTGAGGTCGGTCTGGTGGCTCCCCCGGCCGGTGCAAACCAGGAAAAAGAAGTTGATGGCCACCGCGCCCAGTTCATGCGCCAGACCGACCAGTCGGGAAACCTGACGGCGATTGTACTCAAAAATGGTAGTCTGAAGTTGTACCGGCAGATCGACGGCCCGGGCGGCGGCAATGCCTTGCAGCGCCCCTTGCATGGCCCCGGAGAAACCGCGCAGGGTATCGTGGCCCTCCTGGTCGATGGCGTCGAGGCTGATACCGACCCCCGCCGCACCGACGTTCTTCAGTGTGCGAGCCCGGCGCTGGTCCAGAACAATGCCGTTGCTGCCGACCACTGGCAGCAAACCCGCCTGCGACGCGGCCCGGACCAGTTCTTCCAAGTCGAAGCGCAGCAGGGGCTCGCCGCCGGTCAGCACCAGCATCGCCCCCGGCGCCACCTCGGCCAGTTGGGCGATCACCCCCAGGCAGGCCGCGGTGTCCAGTTCTCCGGGCAGTGGTCGCTGCCGTTGCGTGGCATCCAGGTAACAATGTCCGCAGGCCAAGTTGCAGCGACGGGTGAGGTTCCAGGAGACGATCTGCCAGTTCGTCACGCCGGGTGACGATGGTTGACCGGACACATCACCCCCCCCTCGCTCCGCGCCATGCCCAGGCAGGCGTCGATGATTGCCGAGGTGACAATGGATTCCCCACGTTCCACCGCCAGCCGCATCACCGCCGTGCGGGCCAGATTGCGGGCGAAGGCCGGCACCCTGGCCATGCGCGCCTCCGCCTCCTCGCTCCAGGCCAGGGCAACCTCGGCAATGCGTTCTGCCGAGGGTTGCAGCCGGCGGGCCGCGAGCAGCAGGTGGCAATCGGCTTGGCGCAGCAGATGTTCCGTGGCGCTGCCCAGGTCCATGTCCAGATCGCTGTGGACGCCGATGCGTCCCATGACCAGCAGCCAGGGCCGGGATTCCCGCAGGTGAGCCAGGATCTGCTCGAAGGCCTTGCCCGCCCGCAGGGTGGTTTTGAGTTCGACGCCTTGCTCGGCGGCCAGCTTCACGGCCACATTGAGATGCCCACGGTAGATGCGCGCCAGTCCGTCGTCGATGATTTCCGCGTGCAGCCGTTCCTGTTCCTTGAAACGGAAAACCTTGGACGCTTCCGGGGAAAGTACCCGGGAGATGCCGTCGAAGGCCTTGGAGTGAAAATGGGGATCGAACACCGCCACCGCCTCCACCGGACGACCCAGGCTCTTGCCCAGCCACAGGGCGATTTCCAGGCCCCCGAAACTTTGCGGGCTGCCATCCAAGGCGACGACGATGGGAGCGTCGCCGGCGACATCGACTTCCCGGACCACCAGCAGATCCCGGTCGATACGCCGCGCCACCCGTTCACAAACACTGCCCAGAGTGGCGGCAGGGGTGTGTCCCAGCCCGACGGCTCCCATGATCACCAGATCGTGGTCGGAGGCGGTGATGCTCTCCACCAGACGCTTCCAGTTCTTGCCTTCCAGGCTGACCCGCCGCGGGGTGATCCCGGCGGGGGCGAGGCAGGTCTCGGCAGCGTCCAGGTAGGATTGGGAGATCATGTTGAGTCCCCGGTCGATCAAATCGCCGTGGATGAGGCGCTGCTCGGCCAGTTTTTCCTCCTTGCGGTAGGATTCGGGCAGTCCACCCTCCATTTGCCGGAAGCGCAGGTCGTGCAGCGTGGCGGCGTAGACGTGGGCGAGGGTGACGGCGGCTTCGGCGGGTCTGGCGATGGTCGCGGCCAGGGTGACCGCGGCCATGGCTGAAGGGGAATTGTCGAAAGGGATACAAACGGATCGAAACATGGTCATGACCTCACACGGACAATGGAGCGGAACGGCGCATCCGTCGCACCAGCCACAGTTCCCCGGCCAGGGTCAGCAAGGCCAGCAGCACGGGAACGATATGGACCGTCCAGGGCGTTTCCGGGATCAACAGCAGATCCGACCAGGCGGAAAGGGCCATCTTGAGACCCTCTTCCCCATGACGGCCGTCCCGAAGATGGAAAGCCATCGGGGTGAAGCGTCCGGGGGCGAAGCCGGCTTCCCCCTTTTCGCCGGTCAGGGACCGGCGGAAGATCACCCGGTACTGGCCGTCCCGATAACGTCCCTGCGCCCGCAGCGATCCGACGGCAACCGGTTCCATCCGTTCCGCCCCGTGGGCATGGCGACGTTCCAGACGGCCATCCCCGGACCACTCCCACAGCTCCACCCCATGCTTGGGGTCGCCCAGGACGAAATAGGGCTTTTCGCCGTCCAGGGCAGCGGGATCCTCCAGGGGAAACTGCACCGTCACCCGGTCCAGGGGGGAGGGGCCATTGCCGCCGTCGTCGTGGGAACCGTCATCCCATTCCACCAGCAGGGCAGTCTCCCGATCATTGTAGAACGCCCGGGCCGTGATCACGTCGTGGGCCGGAGTGAACCAGCGCGGTTCCAGGATGATCTGCCCGGCCAGGGGAAAATCCACGAATTCCACCTGTTCCCAGAGGGGATCGTCGGGTTGGTCTGGGATCTCGCCGACGTGTCGTTGGGCGCGCAGCACCTGGGAGGTGCGCTGGGGTCTGGAAAGGCTCTTGACGAAGGCCGCCAGAGCCCAACGATCGGCCGCCTCGGGCAGGGTATCGGCGAAGGATGGCATGGGGGTGCCGGTCAACCCGGTGGTGAAGGTGCGGAAGATGTCCTCCAGCCGGTCGCCACCCCGAAATCGCCAGCTCTTGGTCAAGTTCACCGGACGGATGGGATGGCCCCAGTCGTCCTTCATGCCCTCGGCCGAGGGTCCATCACCCCGCCCCATGCGGCCATGGCACTGCCAACATTTCTTGGCTTCGTAAATCCCGCGCCCCTTTTCCACCAGCTCCGCCGTGACCTGCGGCGGTTGACCGATGACGATGCGCTCCTTGGCCGGTTCATCGGCGAAGACCCCCATGGTGTCGAAGGTCTTGATGTGGTGAACCAGTTGCCAGCGCTCTTCCTCGGAGAGTACCTTCTTCCAGGCAGGCATGGTGGTTCCCGGCAGGCCCTCGCTGATCACCCGGAACAGATCGTGATCGGTGGGCACCTGCCCGGAGGGGGTGCTGCGGATCTTGAACAGGGCCAGGGTGAAATCCCGGGGCCGCGGATAGACCCGGTCGGCGGCGGGACCGTCTCCGGCTCCCGAGGGGCCATGGCACTGGATGCAGTGGGTCCGGTAGAGCTTCTGCCCCGCTTCCGGTTTTGCCGCCACCGGGGTGGGGGGGACCGGCTCCATGGACACCTCCGCCGCCACGGCGACGGGGAAAGCGACCAGCGTCGCAACCATCAGCAGACGTTCAATGACGGTTGACATCGGCGGTGCCCTCCTCCCAGGTGCGTGGTGTCGATCCCGATCCGGCGTAAATGAACAGAATCGCCTTCCAGATTTCCTCCTCGGCAAGAAACTGTTGCCACACCGGCATGGCCGAATGCCAGGGTGTGGCCCCCTTGGGCAACCCCGGACCACCGGTGGCCACCCGCCAGAAGACGAAGGATTCCTGCAACATGGAGATGGTCCCCACGTCACGGAAATTGGCGGGCAATGGGCGGAAGACCTGGGCGAAGGGACCGTCCCCGGCCAGGGCGTCGCCGTGGCAGAAGAAGCAATTCCGGTAGTAGATGGTCTTGCCTTCGGCGATGCGCTGATCCAGTGCGGCAGGGTCGGACCGCAGGGGGTTGGTCAGAGCGGCCAGTTCGATGCGCCGGCCCTGGATTGTGAAGCTGGAGGGCGGTTGGGGATGGACCACCCGCGGTTCGAACGGGGCGTCCCAGGTCGGGGTCAGCCGCAGATGGGCCACGAATCCCACCAGGATGGGCAACCCCGCCAGCACCGTCACCTGCACCGGTCGGGAGACCCGACCTGCGAACACCGCCCGCGGGGGGGCGAGAAAACCCTGCCAGCGCGCCTCGTTGGCCATGACGAAGAGCAGAATGGCCACCGTCACCAGCGTCATGTAGATGGTCAGGACGCTGACCGGCGCGGGCGGGATGATGAACAGGCGCAGGGTGGCGAATACCGCCAGCCATAGCCCCAGGGCGAGAGCGAAAGTCCAGCGCACCATCACGTCACCTCCCGACGTTCCCGGCGTCTGGCCCAGGCCAACGCCGTCAGCATGAGTATGTTGGCGATCAGGATGATCATTCCCAGGCGCACCCCCTCGTGAGACCAGGGGGAGGCAGCCCCGGTGGCGCTGTAGGCGATGCCCGACAATCCGGCCAGATAAGCCACGATCTCCTGCCGATCCCCTTCCGGGATCTCCGCGAAGGAGGGCATGATGCCGGCGTCGAAACCGGGAGCGGTCCAGGCCGCCGGATCGTTCAGCTTGCGCAGCAGCTCCGCAGGGGGATGACGCTCGGCCACCCGGGTCAGATCGGGTGCGGCGTCGCCGCCTTCGCCCTCCACCTTGTGGCAGCCGGTGCAGGCATGCTGGTCCATCAGGGCGCGGCCGCGATGAACCGCCTTGGCGGCGCGCTGGGACTGGGCCGCGTCGTCCTCCGTGACCACGGTGCTGACCTCCACCCCGCCCAGGGATTGGAGATAGGCCACCACCGCTTTGACCTCGGCTGGGGTCAGGTTGGCGGGGGGCTTGAGGGCAGAGGACATCATCTTTGGGTACCCTTCCACCAGGAAGGCTTCGGGATCCCGCAGGGATTCCAACAGGTACGCCTCGCCGTCCAGACCCGGTCTGCGGGTCGGGGCGTGAACCGCGGCCTGCCGCAGATCCGGCCCCCGGGTGTTGCCGGTCTCGCTGTCCTTGTGGCAGATGAGGCATCCTCCCTTGCCACGCAGCAGCTCCTGGCCGATGGCGACCAGCTCTTTCCGTCCGGTTTGGGCGGTGATCACCTTTTTCTTCGGGGGATGCTCCTCGAACTGGGGCACCAGCTGGCCCACATAGGCGTAGATGCCCACCACGAGCAGCACGAAGACGAAGATCCTGAGAAACGTGCGCAGCAGCATGTCAGACCTTCCTTCCATCCCGCAGGGCCATGGCGAAGACCGCCGATACCAGCAGGAAGAAAACCACAACGATGGAGGAGACGATGAGGGTGGCGTCGCCGTGGGTCATGGTGTAGGCATTGGCGCTTTCGTCGGCCACCCGACCGTAGATGTGCCAGTATTGCCGGATGCCGGAGCGGATGTAGCCCATCAGCCCCATCAGCCAGGTGAAGCTGATGGCCAGGAAGAACAGGGCGTACTGGGCGCGTTCCGGGATCGCTCCCCAGCGGATGACGCCGATCTCCCGCGCCCCTTTGAGCAGGGGGATGTCGATGGCCACGAACACCGCCATGGCCACCAGCACCGCCGCCACTTGGTAGAGCGAGAAGCCAATGCGCACGATGGAGGGGACGAAATAACTGTAGACCCCGTAGCCCACCACCACCCCGGCGGCGATCAGAATCGCCAGGGACTGGGCCGCCTTGCCGGCCAGGGTCCAGGAGACGGTGGGAACCCGGTTGCCCCGGCGGTAGAGCATGAACGACAGGAAGGTGGTGAGAATCATCAGGTTGACCGCGGTGTTCTTGGCCGCCATCACCCCGAACAGCCCCAGGAAGGGGTGATGGGATCCGCCCATGGCGGCCATCTCCGCGCCGGTGGCGATGATGGAGCGGGGCGTGGCCCATACCAGGAAACCCAGGGTCAGCACCAGCATCATGGGGACCTGGAAACGGGTATAGCGTTCACCGCCGGGAATGCGCCCCATCCCCAGCCAGAGATAGACGTTGGCGGCGAAGAATAGGGAGCCGATGATCATGGCCTGGAGGATCCACAACCAGGAGAAGCCGCCGCCCATCATCGAGACCCCCATCTGCTCGCTGAACTGGTAGATCTCCCGGCCCAGCCAGTAACCGGCAAAAGGCAGGGGGATGAAAGCGCCGATGGCGATGAAGGAGCCGACATAACCCATCCAGTCGAAACGCGCCCGTTCTTCGTCGCTGTCGGCCGCCAGAAAGCGAAAGGCGGCGTAGGCGGCGGCGATGGCTCCCCCGAAGGCGACATTGGCCAGCAGACGATGGATGTTGATGGGCATCCAGGTGAGATTGGTCGCCGCCGCCCACAGACTGGTCGGGTTGTTGGCCTCGTCGATGCCCGCCGGACTCATCATGAAGGTGACCCAGGCATCGGCGACAAAGAGCAGCGCCGTGCCCCAGAGGTTGACCAGCAGGCCGATCAGGATGTGCCAGCGTTTGCGCGCCCCCTGGAGGGCGTCCCAGGTGTACCAGTAGAGATAGGCGACGATCACCTCGCCGAAGATCAACACCAGATAGAGCAGCCAGGTGGGTTTGAAGATGCTACTCATGTAGGTGGTGAATTTGGGGTAGAGGGCGAGAAACAGCACCAGCAGCACGCACCCCAGCACCGCCGTGAGGGTGTAGGCCATGGCCAGCAGCCGGGTGAACTCCCTGGCCAGATCATCGTAGCGCCGTTCCCGGGTGGCCATGCCGATGATCTCGGTGATGAGGGCGAAGATGGGTACCCCCAGCACGAAGGCGGCGAACATCAGATGCAGTTCGGCAACGATCCACACCGCGGTGCGATTGCCCAGCAGAGGCAGGCTGCGATAATCGGCGGCGGGCAGGGCAGCGGACAGGAGCTGCGCCGCCAGGTAGGTCATGGCCAACATCACCGAGACCTTGAATACCCCTTTCCACACGCCGGTGATGGTCCGAACCAACCACGGTCCAGACGCGGGCACACCCCCATCGACTCCCATCGGCCCATCCTCCTGTTGGCTGTAACATGGCCATTCGCACGGCCAATACAGCACGGGATGTGCCATCCGAAAAAATCGCGTTACTTCAGCGGGATATATGTGAATAAAGGGAAAGGCCGGAGAGTGGTGCCGGTCGCTTTTCGACCGGTACCGGTCAGAAAGTGACCGGGCGAAGAATCATTCCTCGCCCTCGACGAAACCGTACTGGCGCAGCTTGTTGCGCAGGGTGAGGCGGGAGATGTCCAATTGTCTGGCCGCCAAGGTCTTATTGCCGTTGCAGGTGCGCAACACCCGCAGAATGTGGCGCATTTCCACCGTGGCCAGGGTCAGGTCCGGTAAATCGTCGGGGGTGGCATTGGTGGCGATCGAAGGGGCATCAAGGGACAGTTCCCTGGGCAGGTGGCGCGATTCGATGGGGTCGCCCGCGGCCAGGATGAGCGCACGCTCCATGACGTTGCGCAACTCTCGGATGTTGCCGGGCCAACCATAGAATTCCAGCCGTTCCATTGCTCCGGGAGAGAGCCGGGCAGCAGGGAGGTTCATGATTCTGGCCCCCTGTTCCAGGAAGTGTTCGGCCAGCGGCAGGATATCGCCGCGCCGGGCACGAAGTGGCGGGACGTCGATGCTGGCCACGTTGAGGCGATAATAGAGGTCTTCGCGAAACTTTCCATCCCGAATCATGGCGGTCAGATTGCGGTTGGTGGCGGCCACCACCCGCACGTCCACCTTGATCTCGGACTGGCCGCCCACCCGGCGGAAGCTCTGGCTCTCCAGCACCCGCAACAGCTTGGGTTGCAGGGTGGGAGAGAGATCCCCCACCTCGTCCAGGAACAGGGACCCCCCGTCCGCCAGTTCGAACAGTCCCCGGCGGCGTTCCTTGGCGTCGGTGAAGGCCCCCTTTTCGTGGCCGAACATCTCCGACTCCAGCAACCCCTCGGCGATGGCGGAGCAGTTGACGGTGATCCAGGGACCATCCGCGCGAGGGCTGAAGGAATGGATGGCATGGGCCACCCGCTCCTTGCCCGTGCCGGACTCGCCCCGGATCAGCACCGGAGCGCGGGAGGCGGCCATCCGGCGGGTTATTTCCAGCATGGTGCGGAATTCGGTGCTGAAACCGATCAACCCGGCCACGGGGATGGGTTGACGGTTGGCGAGCCGCAAACGTTCCACCTCGGTGCGCAGATGGCGGGTTTCCAGGGCGCGTTGTACCCCCCCGCGCAGGTCGTCCAGGTCGAAAGGTTTGTTCAGATAATCGTAGGCACCGGCCTTGAGGGCGGAAACCGCGGTCCGCACCTCGGGATAGGCGGTAACGATCACCACCAGGACCGAGTCATCGATTTCACGGATTTTCGACAGGATCTCCAGGCCATCGTCGTCCGGTAGGCGCAGATCCAACAAAATCAGGGCGAAGGAGCGGTCGCGTACCAGGGCGATGGCGGCGGCGCCGGTTTCGGCCTGGTGGACTTCGTACCCACGCCGCTCCAACACCTCCGTCACCGTCTGCCGCAATGTGTGGTCATCATCCACCACGAGAATTCGTTCAGCCATGGTTGGCCCTTCTTCCGCAGGGAGGGTCTTCCTGAAGCCGTGGGGGCGAGGTTCCGTCCACCGCGATGGGCCAATCGAACTCGAAGAGGGCGCCGCCTCGGTCCCCCCGGCCCACAGTGATATCCGCCCCATGCTGCAGGGCAATCTTCTTCACGACTGCCAAGCCCAGTCCGGTGCCATTGGCCCGGGTGGTGAAGAAAGGGGCGAAGATGCGCGGGACGAGTTTTTCCGGAATGCCCGGTCCCGTATCCTCAATGCAGAAGCGCACCCTGGGAACGCTCCCTGGTCGAGCCTCACCCGGGAATGGACCACACATACTCACGGTAATCCGTCCTTCCTTGCCAGTGGCATGAATGGCATTGAGAACCAGATTGAGCAGCACCTGTTTGAGCCGATTGGGGTCGGCCCACAAGGGGGATACCCCCTCGGCACAATGCCTGTATCGAATGATGATGCCCTTGGATTTGGCCTCCTTGCGGGTCCACAACAGCACGTCCTGCAGAACTTCCTCCAACCGGCACGAGACGGGATGCATGGCCTGGGGGGCGGCGAACCCGTGAAACGTGCGCAGAAAACCGGTGAGCCGATCGATCTCGTTTTCCATGCGCTTCAGATTGAGCCGGGTATGGTCATTCTGATCTTCTTCAAGCAAGGATTGCACCACGGTTTTCATTCCTGCCAGGGGATTGCCGATTTCGTGAGCCAGGCCCATGGCCAATTCACCCATGGCGGTCATCTTTTCCGTTTGGAAGATTTGTCGGTCCAGCTCCCGGCGTTCGTCCTGCAGGCGGCGTTCCTCGCTGACATCGCGCAGCACCAGGATGAAGCCATGTTCCTCCCCTCCATTGCCTGGGATCGGGGCGCTGCCGACGGCCAGAAGGCGATCATGAACCTGCAATTCCACGACCTGGGAGCCTGTTCCCTCCTGGACCACCGCATCCGCGGCCCATTCGGGCCAGAATGAACGTATGGAGCGATCGGCCAACGCCCCCGCGCCCACTCCCAGCAGGCGTTCCGCCGCCACGTTGGCCAGCTCAATAATGCCGTCGCGGGCCACGGCAAGAATGCCGTCGCCGGTGTTCTGAATGATGGTGGCCAGATGACGGCGTTCCCGATCGAGGGCGGCGGTGCGAGCCTGGACCTCGGTCTCCAGGGAGTCTCGTTGCTGGCGCAACGCGGCATAAGAGCGTTCCAGCTCTCCGGCCATCTGGTTGAATCGCGTCCCGAGTTGGGCGATTTCATCCTCGCCGGCGATTTCCACCCGGCTGGAGAAATGGCCCTGGGCGATTTTTCCCGCTTCCTCGCTCAACAGGGTCAATGGTCGCAACAAGCGACGCGATAGCAAAAATCCTGCCATTGCCGTGACTCCCAGGCTGCCGGCCAGCACCCCGTAGAGCATGTAGAGACTGAAGATGGCGGCATAGAGTTGCCGCCGTGGAAAGGCCAGCACCACGGACCATTCCATGGGAGCGTCCCGTTCATTCTCCAGCAAGCTCTTCTTCACCGGCGCAAAGGCGACAATCCATTCCCCCTGATCGTCGGCGCCCCGCTGTCCCTCCAGCACCCGGGCAAGAAAGGCTCGGGAGAACATGGGGGTCAGCTCCTCAAGGGAGTGCATCGCAAAATCCGGCGGCGCGTCGGGGTCTACCGAACGGGAAAGATAGAAACCGGAGCGGCTGAAGAGGTAGACGTTCCCCTCACGCGCCTTGGCCATGCGACGCACCTGGTCCAGCACCACGTCGGCGTGCAGGTTGATGATCAGCATGCCCTGGAATCCGCCGTTCTCCCGGACCACCGGCGTTCCGAAACGGATCACTGGTCTTTGGGGAAATTCGGGTTCTCCCCGCTCCACGTTGAGATCCAGTGGGGAGACGTAGATTTCGCCAGGGGAAAGAGTCATGGTCTCCTGTACGTAATAACGGTCGGATTTGTTTTGGAGCTGGTCGTCGGAAACGATGACGACCCCCTGCTCCCGGCGGTCCACCCGCACGATCTCCCGCCCCGAGCCATCCAGATAACGAATCTGGTAGATGTAAGGATAGGCTTGGGCAAAGGCAGCAAAATCCCGCTGGAGGCGTGTCCTGGGGGAGAAAACATCCTCCGCAGCCATTTCCTGCAAGGCCGAGGAGGTGGCCAGGGTACGCAATTCGCTGGACAATTGGTCGAAAAAGCGGGTCAGGGCATCGGCGCGACCGGCCGTCTCCTGCTCCAGATGCAGCAGGGTTTCCTGTTTCAGGGTGTTCAGGGAATAAAAAATTCCCACCACCCCGGCGATGGAGGTGGGAATACCGGCAGCCAGCAGGAACGCCACATAGATGCGATAGGAGAGCCCCTTGAAGCGGGAACGCCATCCCGCTTTCCTGCCATCCGATGATGCGTCGGTCATGGAATTTCCCCTCGAACAGCCCGTGAAGAACGAACCATGACATGGTGGGCCTCACCGTCCAGGGGGGCTGGAGACAGGTCACGTCTCTCCAGGTGGGTGAGGGAATCTTCGTTGACCATGTCGCCCACTCACCCTTCGAACTTTAGTGGATGGGGGAGGCCTCCCTCCCCCATCCACCGTGATGAAAAAGCCCCCGTCAATGAGAACCGCAATACGCCGGATCCTCATGGCCTGCCCCCTGCAATAAAAAAGCCCCAGGGGTTCGGCACACGCTCGGGATAGGTGAGCGGGCGTACTGCCAAGGGGCGGATGTAACCGCACGCTATGGGATCTCCCCATGAATTGTCAACATATTTTTCCTTGCTGCCGTCGGCATCATTCGGCTTTGGAACCGGGGGGGCAATCAAATCCGTTAACTTTAGATGGATGGGGGAGGCCTCCCTCCTCCCTCCACCGATGAAAGCCGCTTCGCGACTTTCACGGTAAACGGCGGCGTTCCATCACCCGATTGGTGGGCTGGCCATCGGGATCCAGTTCCCAGTGCCGGGCCGGGAATGCGTATGGGGAGTTCAGGATGTGCCATCCCCATCCACAACCCCCACTGCCCGTGGCGGCGCGGGGCGGCTGGCGTAGCGGATCAGCACCCGGGCCATATTCAGCGGGGAATAGAAGAAGTTGACGAAGCTGGCGCATTCCCAGGTGCATTGGCAATGCTCCCGGATGATCCAGTCCACCGTGGCCCGGGCCTGGGGCGAAGCCAGCACCGCCTTCAGGTCGAAGTCCGCCGCCCGCACGTTGCCCAGGGGGCGGTCCAGGTATTCGCAGGGAAACACGTCGCCGTTGTCGTACAGCACCACCAGCCGGTCCCCGCAGCGACACGGAATCCAGGGGGCGGTGCGCTCCAGGCAGGCCAGGGAATACTCGTTCACGCTGTCGCCCAGCACGTTCAACAACCCGGCCAGGGGGCGGTTGTCGTCCTCGGGGAAGATCGCCCGGTGGATCCGGAACAGCTCCCGGGCCAGGGCCGGATCCAGCTGCTTCAGGCTGTCGTCGGTCAGCGAGCCCCGCACCAGGGCCAACTGGGAGATGAAGCCCGGCATCTGCCGGCGCACATGGGCGAGGATGTCCCGAATCCGCCCGGCGTTGGCGGCGGTGCAGAGGGTGGCCGCGGTCAGGGTCAGGTTGGAATACTTGCACGCCAGGGCCGTCAGCAGGGCCGCGCTCTCCTGGTGTTTGGCAAAGGCGTTCCTGACCTGATACACCGCTTCGAGTTCCGGACCGATCTCCGGCGTGGACAGCCCCAGGCGGATGTGGACCCCCGGGTTGTCCGCCAGCGCCCGCTCCAGGCTGGCGCCGATCCGCGCCGGCAGCATGCCGTTGGTGGGGATGGTGAGGGTCTGCAGGCCGCAGTCGGTGGCAAACAGGCGAATGATGTCCGGCAGATCCCGCCGCAGGAACGGCTCGCCGCCGCTGAGGGTCAACTGGTACAGCGGACCCAGCCGGGCGGTGAGGCGGGCGATCTCCTCCAGGGTCAACTCCGGCCGCTCCCGGGCCTGCTGGACATGCTCCCAGTTGAAACAAAACGCGCAACGGGCGTTGCAGCGGGCGGTGATGTGAAAGACCAGAAAGAACGGATTGGCCGAAAAGAACCGGTGCCGCACCAGGCTGATCCCCTTGGCCAGGCTACCCATCGCGCACCTCCCCCAGGATGTGACAGCGGACCACGGCCCGCAGGCCGGCGTAGAGGGAGAATACCAGAAAAAACCCATGCAATGGCATCATTCTCACCAGCATCCACCCACCCTTCTTCCGCAGGCCATGGCGGATGAAATGCCGGGAGAAGATCACGAACGCCACCCCGCCCCCCAGGGCCAGCGCTGCCAGGACCGCCCGCTGCTCCGGCAGGAGCCAGGCCAACGGCAAGGCCAGGAGCATCAGGAATACGGCCACCGCCCCCCCCAGGATGGGCACCGGGTTGATGTAGGAGGCCGGCAGGGGCCGCTTGCGCATCAGCAGCATGTTTTCCAGCACCCGCTGCTGGATGTTGCGCAGCAGGGAGCCCAGATCGGGAAAGAAATGGCGGGTCTTGATCAACGGATTGGCCAGGGAACGCAGGCCCAGCTGGTGCAGCCGGGAGAAGCATTCCTCCCGCTCGTTGCCGGCCCCGCTGATGGTGGCGTCGTAGCCGCCCAACGCCTCGAAGGCCGCCCGGGTGAAGAAATCCCCGCCGCCGCCGATCTGGTTGTCCCGGTAGACCTGCTCCTTGAACCGCTCCGGAATGTAATAGACGTAATCGAACAGCGCCTTGTAATGGTGGATCAGGCCATCGTTCATGGGCCGGGTCGAGTAGCGGCCCGACACATAGTCCACCCGCTGGTCGCGGACGCTGGCCACCAACTGCCCGATGGTCCGGGGCTCTACCACCACATCCGAGTCCAGGAAATACCACAGACTGCCCCGGGCCAGCCGGGCGCCGCTGTTGCGGGCGCCGGCCGCGCCCTGGTTGGCCTGGCGCAGCAGCCGCACTCCGGGAAAATCCTGTTCCACGAGCCGGGCGGTGCCGTCCCGGGAGCCGTCGTCCACCACGATGACTTCGAGGGGTTGGTAGTCCGACGCCAGCACGGCCTCCAGGCAGCGGGCCAGGGTCGGGACGGCATTGAAGGCCGGAATGATGACCGACACCAGAGGGTGTGCCCCGACTCCATCCATGGTCAGTGACTCACCGGCGCCGGGCCGGGGCGGAACTGCTGATACAGGGGCGCCTCCCGCCAGCCGGATGCCAGGGTCACAGGCAGGAACAGGGGTAGATGGGGGCCGGGAGGGATCCGCTGCAGCGCGGCGATGCAGCGCACCTGGGCGACCGGCAGCTCCACCCCCAGAAAACGGTTCCAGGTGGCCCCATAGACGGGCTGCATCTGCCGGGTGGGTTCCTGGCCCAGGGTAACGCTCACCCGACGGGTGAAGCCCTCGGTGGCCTCGGTGGCGTAGCGGTAGGTGAGGGTCACCTGTTGCTGGCCGCAGTCGGCCGCCGGGGTCAGGGTCACCTTGAGATAATCCTCCTGGGGGTTGCGGGTCACGGCCCGGGGGAAACGCGGAAAATCATCGAACTCCAGGCGCACCATTCCCGACGGCAACGGCACCTCCCGCCAGCCCAGGGTCTGGATCGGCGTCCGGTCCAGGGCCTCGAAATAGCGGAGCAGACCAGCCTGCTGCCATTGCCGGGCCGTCCAAAGCGTCCCGGCCAGCACCACCACTGATCCTGCAGGCAGTACCAGCGCCCGCCACAGGCCGCCGGCCGGCAGGGAGAGAGGTGGGAACCAACCGGCCGCTCCCAACCACCGCCGGGCCAGAGCGCCTCCACCCCAGACCAGGGCGCCGTTGAGCAGAAAGCCAGTGGCCCACAGGGGCAGGATGATCATGGGAAAAAAATGGCGCATGTTGAACTGCAAGGCCGGATAACACAAAAAATAACCACCGGCCAGCAGGGCCAATAGCCCCAGGCGCCATTCCAGCCAGGTCAGCGCCGCCACCGCCGCCAGCAGCACCGCCACGCCGCCACGCTTCACCAGGCCACGGTCGGCGACCGCCAGCAGGGAGGCCAACCCCCGGGCCAGCAGGTCCGCCGGCAGCAGTTTCATATGCTCCAGGAACAAGGCTCGGGCCACCTCCTGATAGGCCGGAAAGATCCAGGTGTTGGGGTCATCCGCGCTGGGCGGTTGCAGCCGGCCCAGGTAACGCTCGGAATAGCCCCGCACCCGGGACTCGGTATAGTGGTCGCTGTCCATGTAGCCGGTATCGTAGGGACCGTTCTCCAGGTGCAGGTTGTCCATGTAGGGGTTGCCCAGGCCCGTCACCAGCACATGGTGATTGGTGCCCCCCTCGGCCAGCGCCCGGATGACCGGATAACCGGCCACCCCGTAGGCCGCCAGATACAGCGCCACCGCCAGGAGGTTCCAGCGCCACTGCCAGTCGCCGGGCTGGAAGAACAGCAGGGTCAGGATCACCACGGGAATGACGATGTTGAGATCGACGCGGAACAGGCCGGTTCCCGTCAGCACCCCCCCGGCGACGGCCAGCCATAGGGTGCGGCGCGGCGACCAGGGCCCCCGGGCCAGCAGGCCGATGACCAGAAACAGGCCCACCAGAAACGGCGCCTTGATGTAATCCCGGTACATCTTCAACTGCCACAGGAACTGGCTGGAGACCAGCACCCAGCCGGCCAGCGCTGCCGCCACCAGCCGACCGCAACCCAGCCGAAAGAAGCCGTAGGCGAACAGCACCGTCAGCCCGTGGAACAGGGCCATCACCGGGTTCAGGGCGGCCCAATGCACCCCGGTGACCTGCCAGACCAGACCGACCAGACCCATCAGGTAGACGTGCAGCCGCTGGTAGTTGTTCGGCGGATGCACCGCCACATCGGCCGGCAGGTTGGCGCAGTCGAAGCTGTGGACTTTGCGCACCACCTGGCGTTGCATGAACTCCCGCAGGCCGGGGGCGTCGTCCACCCGGTCGATATCCACGAAGCCATGGCCGCAGCCCAGCATGACCGCCGGGACGAACTCGAACTTCCAGAAGAAGGCCGCATTGGCCTGGTCGCGCAGGTAGAAGAAGCCCGCCAAGCTGCCGGCCAAAAGCAATAGAAGCCCCACTGCCCAGTCGCTGCCGCCCCAGGATCCCGCCCGCCACAGCGCCCACCAACCACCGCTGCCCGCACCGGATGTGCCCTTCATGACACCCCGTGATCCTGTGGCTCCGACCGGTCCTCGAACACCTCCTCCAGCGTGCCGGTCTCCAGCACCCGGTCCCCCCAGACCTCCAACAGCGCCATCCCGGCTCCCCGGACCCGGTTCGACACCTGCTCCGGCAGGGGGCCGAACCGGCGTTCGAGCTGACGCAGCAGCAATATCTCCCTCCCTTCGCGAAGGCCTTCCTGGCGGCCTTCCTGGCGGCCTTCCTGGCGGCCTTCCCACAGGCCCTGTTGACGGCCCTCCCGAAGGCCTTGTTGACGGCCTGCTTCAAGGCCTTCCTCTCGCCACTGTTTCGTCCACTCTTGCACTGTATCGGCCAACATGGCATCCACCTCTTGCAGTTCGGACAGTTCCGGCAGCGCTGCTCCTGGCATGCGCCGTGGCAGCAGGACCCGGCCCAGCCAGACGGTGAAGGCCCGACGCAGGCTGGCCTGTTCCGGCGCTTTCAGCCAACCGATCAGCTCCCGCAGGACATGCCGGATATCCTCGGGGCGCCGACTTTTTTCCAGCCGGAACAGCGCTGCGACCAGGTTGCGCAGGGAGTCCAGTTCGCCATCGGCCAAGCGGATCCCGTCGATGAGCAGGTAGCGCATCTGCGGCCGGTAGAATTCCAGGCCATCCGGTGCCGGGGCGATCAGGCTGGACAGGTCCAGATCTGCGGACCATTCCGCCTTGCCATTATACAATACCACCGGCAGAACGGGGGGCAATATTCCCTCACGCACCTGGCCGGCCTTGATCAGATCCTGGTACAGCAGCATGACGTAGGCGGCCATGCGCACGGCCATGAACCGGTCCACGGTGGACTGGAACTCGATCAACAGGAAGATATACAGCCAGCTGGCGCCCCAACGCACCTTCCAGATGACATCGTCCGCCCGGTCCCGCAGGTCATCGGTGACATAGCTGCCGCTGACCTTCTCCAGCGTGGAATAATCCAGCTGTTCCACCCACTGTTCCTTCACGAAGCCGCGCAATAGATCCCGCACCATGTCGGCATGGGAGAAGAGCAGCTTGTAGCCACTGTCATGATCGGTCATCGGCACCCCCTGTCCGTAAATTTTGTGCTGACGGCTCAACAACAATACTAATATAATCATCGTGACAAACGACTTCTTCCCCCCAAACCGTTGCGGTTGGGGGGGAAGAACAGCGATGGACTGTCAGAGCCGTTCGGCCCAACGCCCGATCACGGGAAACTTCCAGGCCCGCCCCAGGTAGACCGAGAGGAGACCCGCCAGGGAGAATACCAGGCAGACGATGCTGGAAAAGTGGAAGATGGGCCGGCCCAGGCCGGGGATGATGAGGATCCAGATGGCGGCCACCTCCCAGATCCACAGGACCATCCCCTGCCGGGCATGGAAGCGGATGAAGCTGTCCATGCGGCTGAAGGCCAGGGGCACCAGGACCAGGATGCCCAGATAGCTCATGCCAGCAATGACCCGGGAGGTCCAGGGGCCTGATTTCATCCGCAGGGAATGGGCTTGTTCGGTCATCTGCAACGCTCCACGAGGTCGATGGCGCCTCCGGGCGCCTGGGAAAAGGCAACCGCGGCTCAGCCCCGGGAGGTGTCGCCCACCTGGGACCAGTATTCCGCGGGCAGTTCGGTGGCCAGTTTGAGGGCGCCCGCGCAGCCGGCGTGGTCCGGGTCGGAAACCCGGGACACGCTGACCTCACCGTAGTCCCGCAAGCCTTCGGCCACCATGACATCCAGGCCATGGAGGCGGGAGCCACCGCCGGCCAGGATCACGTTGCGCAGGGCTTCCTCCTGATCCTCGGGATCGAAGACAGTGATGAGCTGCTTGACCCCTTCCAGGATCTCCGGAACAATGGCTTCGCAGGCGCTGCGCAGCTCACCGGTGAGATCGTGGGGAACGGGCTTGCCGGCGCTGCGCAGGGTCACCACCGCCTTGCCGGGCGGCTCGCCCACGAAGCCGTGCTGTTCCTTGATCCGTTCGGCCAACAGGGGATTCATCTGCACGTCCGGATAGGCCTGACCGATGGCGTTGGACAGCACCTCGTTGATGAAATTGCCGGCCTTCAGCAGGCTGAGCTGGTCCTCCGCCGCCGGGATGGTGCCGCGCATCGCGCAGATATCCACGGTGCCGGCGCCGATATCGATGATGATGGCGTTGGTCAGCTTGTTGAGCCCGTAGGCGACCATGAATGGTTCCGAGATCACCATGGCCAGGTCCACCAGGCCGTCGGTGATCTTGAGGAGCTGGTTCTTGTTGGATTGGGACGCCCGGGCCGGCACGCCGAGGATGCAACAGATTTCGTCCTCGGGCTTGGGATCCGCCAGGGAAATGACGTGCTGCAGCAACTCCCGGGCGGCTTCGGTGTCGCGTTCGCTGGCTTCCTTGAGAACCCCGTCCCGCAGGGGGAAGAACAGGTTCATGTAGGAACGTTTGTTTAGGGCGTCGTCCCCGAACGAGGAGGTGCGGTTGAGGATCTTGACCCCGATGATGTCCTTGGGATACCCCACCACCGACCGCACCATCGCCTTGGCGCCCCGGTTGGACATGACCACGGTCCGGGACGTGCCCAGATCGATCCCCAGCAACAGTTTGCGGGTCTTGGCTTGGGAGGTTTCCATCGTCAGCCCTCACGCATCGAAAATCCAACTCAATTGATCAGTTTAGCAGCGACTTCCGGCCGCCGCCAGTGTCCCCGGACGGTTCCCTCACGGAAGCAACGGATTTCCAATCCGTTGCTTCCGGCATGGCATCCCTGCCCCGCGAGCAGCCCGTTACCGTCCGCGTGCGGTGCCATGGTTCGCTCCGGCATGGCTGTGGTAGAGTGCAGCGGGTGATGTCCATCGGCAGTTCTTGCAAGGATCAGACCATGGAAAACAAAGTGCTGTGGAGCAGCAAACACCTCATCGGCCTGGAGGAATTGGACAGCCAGCACCACACCCTGGCCCGTCTGATCAACTCCCTGTTTTACCGTGAAAGTCACAGAGCGACTTTCATCGGTGGAGGGTGGAGGGAGGCCTCCCCCATCCATCAAAGTTCGGCCGGAGCCGACAACCTGGACGACCAGGTCATCGACCGGTTGTACCGTTATGCCCAACTGCACTTCAGCTTCGAGGAAAGCCTGATGGACATCTACGGCTACTTCGGGCTGGAAGCCCACCGTCAGGCCCATGGGGCCATGTTCGAGGCCCTGCAACGCCAAGTGGAGCGGATGCGGGTCAACAACCGCATCTATCCCAGCGATTTCATCTTCTTTTCTCTCTGGCTGGAGGAACACAGCTCCAGCAACGATCGGGAGTTCGCCACCTTCGTCAATGCCCAGCGCCGGCAGAGCCGGGCGCCGGCTCCCCAACGGCTGCTGTTGCCGTTCGTGAACCTGGTCTGAACGCACCGCGCACGCCCTCCCTGGGGAGACGGATCACCGGTCCTGCCAGCGACCGTCCACGAAGCGCCCCCCCTGGCCTTCCTGGAATCCGCTGGAGCCGTGGTGGATGATCTTGCCGCCCTGCTCCCTGACCCGCTGGAAATCGAATTTCTCGGCATAGCCCATCACCGACGGCTCCCACCCCCACCAGCGCCACGGCCACGACAGGCCGGAGAACAACGGCACCCCCTGGCCGGAACCCTGGAAGCCCGGCGGTGGATGACCCAGGTTCTGCTGCCACCAGGACCGGTCGTAGAACAGCCCCACCACGTTGATGGACCAGGGCTCGTGGCAAAAGAACCGACACCCTTCCTGCAACCGCGGCCACAGGGTGAGCAGGCAATCCCGCACCGAGCTGGCCAGGTCGGCATCCTCGAACACCAGCACCAGACGCTCACTGGGCAGGGTGGCCAGGGTGGCGTTGAAATAGCCCTGGACGAAGGTGCAGACCGACAGCTCCCCCAGGGCGCCGACCACCTGCCGGACGCCGTCCAGCCCGCCGGCGCTCTGGAACTCTCCCTTCTCCCAGACGTAATAGAAGCCCTGGTCGTGGGAATGGATTTCATAGCGTTCCGCCTCCTCCGGCTCCGGGAGACCCTCGAAGGAGTCGCACACCAGCAGCCGGCGGCCGGTCAAAGCGCAAGCCAGGGACAGACTGGCGGAACTGGCGCCGTTGTAGCAACCGCATTCCACCACATCCCCCGGCACCTGGGAGGGAATCCGCAAGATCTCGTCCACCAGCCGCAGATGCTGCCGCCAGTTGGATCCCGAGCGCACCCGATAGCTGTTGCCGATGATGCGCCGCGCCAGCCGCCATTTGCGCCAGGGCGTCACGCCATGGGTGCGCCCCTGGCCGCTGGTGACGAAGGCCAGCACCAGGGGCAGGTCCGGCAGCTCCCGGATCCGGCGCACCAGGGGACGCAGCAGCGCCTTGAGCCATTGCAGGGGAACGGGCAGGGCCGACATGCCGGGATCTCCTTCCACTTCCAAGGGTGACGAGGGGGATCACAGAATCACATCCCCCAAGGGACCGCCCAAATGGCCACCGCTCACCGTGGCGGGGTCGATGGCACGGGGCAGGCGGCAATAGATCGTGGCCGGACGGGCGGGACGGACCAGCAGTCCGGCCCGAGTGGCGGCCCGGGCCAGATCCCCATGGAGATGGGGCACCCGCACCAGGCCGATTCCCGACCTGGTTGCCAGGTCCACGGCGGCCCGCAGCAGGGCGGCGCGGGGGGCATCGTCCCTGCTCCAGAGATCCAGACAGACCAGATGCTCCCCCTCCGGGGGGCGGGCCACTGGTTGCCTCTGGAAAAGACCATGGCCGACCAGCCCGCCGGCCTGGTCGCGGCAGCCCAGCAGCAGCAGGCGGTGGATCGGGTTGCGAAACACCAGCCAGTCCAGATCCTCCCGCCGGCGCACGCTGGCGAAGCCGACCCGGTCGGACGTCTCCCGCCACAAGCGGTCCAGTTCCGGGCCGGCCCGGTCCAGGACCGCCACCCGCAGCTCCCCCAGCCCCCAGCCGCGCCAGCCCAGGCAAACCCGCTGGGCCAGGTGGACCACCCGGGCGATCGGCCGGCCCAGCAGGGTCGGCAGACCCCGATCCGCCCGCAGTTTCCAGGCGAGGAAGGCGGGATCGGCGAGCAGGACATGCTCGGCCAGCCCCCCCTCCCGCAGGTTGCGGAAGCGGAAGCCCCGCAGGATGGCGGCCACGTCGGCGGTGGGGGTGGTGTTGAAGATCACCCGGTTGCGGCCGGCCGCCACGGCGGCGGTGAGCAGCTTGAGGCTCTCACCCTGGAATTCCGGCAACACCCGCCAGGTGGACAGGGTGCTGACCGGCTGGTCCTGGCCCAGAATCCGCCAGCGGGTGGGAATGTCGGCCAGCAGGCCGACGATGCGCCCGGCCTCCCGCAACAGCCAGCCCCGGGTCCAGGAGTCCGGGCAGGCCGGGTTGTCCTCCCACCAGAAATGGAAGCGCCGCAGCCAAATGTCCCGGTCCAGGGTATTGCCCGGAAAGGCGCTGCAGAACGCGGCCAGGGCGGCATGAGCGTCGGCCTGGATCGGCTCCACCCGGGCCATGGCGGTCAGTTCTGCTTGAAGCGGTGGTTGAAGGTCACCGGCCCGATGCGGATGCGGTGGGGACGCTTGGCCTCCGGCAGGCGCTCCTGGAGGAACTCGCGCAGTTGGGTCCGGGTCAGCTCCACCCCCGGGCGAAGCTGGCAGGTCAGCTCGATGAGCTGGCCGGTCAGGGGATTGTCCACCCCCCGCACCTTGACCCGCAGCACCCCCGGATGGGCCAGGGCCACGCTCTCGATCTCCGCCGGCAGCACCTTGAGGCCCCCGACGTTGATCACGTCGCTCTGGCGGCCGACGATGCGCAGGTAGGGGCCGTCCTGTTCCACCAGGTCCCGGGTGTCGTACCAGCCCTCGGCGTCGAAAGGCGACGGCGCGTTGAGGTAGCCCAACATACGGGTTGCGGAGAAGATCTTCAGGATGCCCTCCTCCACCCGGGTGCGCACGCCCTCCCCGCCCACCTGCATCCACAGGCTGTCCCGGGCTTTGGATTTGACCCGCAGGATGCTCAACTCCGACATGCCGTAGGTCTGGCGGAAATCCACCCCAGTCATCTGCGCGCATAGCCGTTGCAGAGTGCCCTGATCCATGCGTTCGGTGCCGTAGGTGACCAGCTTCAGGCTGGGGGGTACGCCCCGCTCCAGCTCACCGGAGAGCAGCAGCAGCCGCAGGAAAGTGGGGCTGGTGGGCAGCAACTCCGCGCCATGGGCGGCGATGGTGGCCATGACCTGATCCGGCCCCCGTCCCGGGGGGGTGATCAGGCAGCCGCGGTTGAAGAGGGTGTGGAACAGGGTGTTGACCCCGCCGATGTGGTCGAACATCAGGAAGGCGATGGTGCGCAGGGTGGGGCGCGGGGTGCGGTAGCGGGCCAGGAAGAAGTGGAAATCGTGCAGAATGGCCTTGGGCCGGCCGGTGGTGCCGGTGGAGAACAGGATCAGGCCCGGATGCTGCCGACGGCGCAGTTCCTGGAGCAGGGGATGGTCCAGGGGGGTCTGGCGCAAGCGCCGGGCGTCGTCGCCCTCCACCACCCAATCGACGCCGGCGGCCTGGAAGAAATAGTCGTGATCCGGGCGGGTTTCCGGGGTGAGGGGCACCACCACCCCGCCCTCCTCCACCACCTGGATCAACTGACGGATGGCCCGCGGCGAAAAATCCCCGATCACCGCCACCACCGCGCCGGGCCGCAGCTCCATTGTCGTCGGCAGGCCCGCGGCCGCGACCAGGTCGGCAAACCGCAGCGGTCCGGCGGGACCCAGCAGGAAAGGCTCGGCATGATCCCGATAGCGGTCGGTCAATTCCTGGAACAGTCCCATGGATGTCATGCAATACCCTCCAAACTGTACTGGCTGGGGGAAGCCTCCCTCCACCCTCCGCAAGTCGCGTCACGACTTGTCCGGCGAGCCGAACCCTTAGACCCCCCCCACATGGATGACCTGACCGCTGATCATGTCCGCCTGGGGGGAGAGGAGCAGCTGCACCGCGTGCCACACGTCCTGGGGCGTGCCGGGCCGGGGCACCACCTGGCGTTCCACGATGGCCTGGATGCGCTCGGCGGGCACCCGGGCGATCAGGTCGGTGGCGATGGGGCCGGGGGCGACCACGTTGACCGTCACCCCATGGGGGGCCATTTCCCGGGCGAAGATGCGGGAAAAGGTCTCCACCCCGGCCTTGGAGGCGGCGTAGATGGCCTCGCCCTCGATGGCCAGCGGCACGGCGATGGTGGAAAAATTGATGATCCGCCCCCGACCCCAGCGGGCCAGAAAACGCCCCGCCACCTGGCAGCAGTGGATGGTGCCCAGCAGGTTGACCGCCAGGATGCGGGCCGCCGTGGCCGGGGGGGTGAACAGGGTCAGGTTCATGGAAGCGATGCCGGCGGCGTTGACCAGACCGAAGAAGGACGAATCACGTTTCAGGGGCGCCAGGGCGGCCTGCACCGCGTCAGGGTCGGCGACATCGCAGGCCTGGATGGGAAAGGGGGCGTCCGCCGGCGGCTGGCGGGAGAGACCCAGCACCTGATAGCCCGCCACCAGGGCCTGTTCCGCCACATGGCGTCCCAGCCCCCGGGAGGCGCCGGTGACCACCAGGGTGGAGGTCATGGGGCCGGAGCCCGGGAAGCCACGTATTCCGCCAGGCTGCCCACACTGCGGTAGACGCTGCGCTGTTCCGACAGGGCGCTGTCGGAGGTCCAGTCGAACTCGAACCCCAGCTGTTCGTCGCAGAATTCTTCCAGCCCCACCAGCAGTTCCACCAGCTGTCGGGACTTGAAGGGGGAGTTGCGCCCCACCAGGGGGGTATCGGGGGTCAACGGCACCGGGGCGTCGGCGGGCAGCAGCCGGCGGGCCAGGCGCAGCACCTCTTGCAGACACTTTTCCAGCAGGACCTGATCCATGCCACCCTCCCCTCGCATCCGGGTCCCGGCCCTGGCGGGCATTCAGGACAGCGACCGGTCCTTCGCCGTCAGCCGTATCATGCCACGCAGCATGGGCATGGTGAAGGACGTGGTGATGATGGCCATGAACATCATGGCCGAGAAGCAGGACGTGGAGATGATCTCCGCATCCCGGAAAATGGTGAGTACCAGCACTTCCATCATGCCCTTGGTCTGCATCAGGATGCCGATGGTGATGGCGGCGGGCCAGCTTTCGCCGGTCCAGCGGGCGGGAAAGGTGGTGCCGACGAACTTGCCCGCCACGCTGGCGGCGATGGCGATCAGGGTGACGATGGCGATATCGCCGGAGTTGAAATCGAACGAGGTGCGCATGCCGGTCATGGTGAAGAAGAAAGGCAGCAGCAGCACCACGGTCAGGGGTTCCAGCCGTTCCACCAGGACCTGTTTGAAGGCGCGGGGGACGATCACGCCGGTCATGAAGCCCCCCAGGGCGGCGTGGAGGCCGATCATCTCGGTGGCCAGGGCGGAGCCGAACACCGAGATGCAGACCGCCACCAGGCCGCCATCGCCCATGATACCGCAATGACCGAGGATCCAGCGCAACAGGGGGCCGACCAGCAGCAGCATGACCGCCATGTAGAGGATGATGCCAGCGGGCACCATCAGGGTGCTTTGGACCGAGCTGTCCTCCTGGACCAGGCCGGCCAGGAAGACGGACAGGAAACACCAGAGGATGGCGTCGTTGAGGGCCGCCATGCCCAGGGTGATGCGCCCCAGGCGATGTTCCAGGAAATCCGTTTCCCGGAGAATGGCGCCAAGGACCGGCAGGGCCGTGACGCTGATGCTCAAGCCGATGGCGATGGCGAAGAACCAGTCGTTGGCCTGGGCCCCCATGCTCTGGGGAAACTGCCTGGCGATGACGAGTCCGGTCACGATGCCGAACAGGCAGGGCACCAGAAAACTCAACAGGCTCATGACCACGAGACGCCGACCCAGGGCCTTCAGCTCGCTCGGTTGCAGATGCAGCCCGGTGAGAAAGGTGAACAGGACGATGGCCAGCCAAGCCGGTCCCATCAGCTTCTGCATGGAGGCATTGGAAAACAGCACCGCCCAGACCTCCGGCGCCAGCTCGCCCAGCACCGAGGGACCCAGGGCGAGGCCCAGCAGGATTTGCATCACCACCAGGGGCACGACACCCCGCACCCCCGGAAGTCGCCAAACCAGGTAGGGCAGTCCAATCACCAGGAGCGCCTGGGTAAAGAAGACTGCGATTGAACTCATTGATCCTCTTCAGATCCGGGAATCCCTTCCTCCGGGCCACGGGGCTTGCGGGGGATGGAGGTCATGGAATGAATGGGGCCGTACTGGGCATCACATTGATCCACATAATGTTACCGTGAAAGTCGCGGAGCGGCTTTCATTCGGTGGAGGGTGGAGGGAGGCCTCCCCAATCCATAACAAAGTTACATTGGATCACCGTCCGAGTCCAAGTCTCCCGGTGCCGACTCCGGATCAGACCGGTTATGGCAGGGGACTGGCGGCGCCGGTCGGTTCGGCGCCTTGCAGCACGAAGCGCAGTTCCACCCGACGCTGATCACGGTCGCGGGGCACCGAGGCGGCGTGGCCGCCCAGGCGGAACAGGGGCCGGCCTCCCGGACTGCGCAGCTTGGCCAGTCCGGGCTGGTGACGGGTCAGGGTCAACCAGGTCCAATGGGCCCGACTGGTGGTGAGCTGCCAGTTGGCCTGGAAGCGGGCGCTGCCGGCGGGCCGATCCATGGAATGCCCTTCGATGATCACCGCCACCAGGGGCGGGCCATCGTCCGGCGCCATGGCGCAGCCTGGACCGCCTTCCACATGACAGGGCAACACCCGGGCCAGGACGCCGGCCATGATCTTCAAGACATTCCGCCGGTTGGTCGGCAGACGGTCCCGGGCCAGGGGAAAGTCGAGGGCTCCCGGAAGATGGTAGGCCCCGGTTTCCGCCGACCACCAGGTCACCACGCCGTCCCGGGCGAACTCCCGGTCCAGGGCCGCGAACAGCCGGGTCAACCGGCCCGTGCCGACCACCGGCCGATCCGGAACCACCGCCGCGACCCCGGCGGATTCGGGTTCTGGCGCCACAGCCGGCTGCGATCCGGCCGCCAGCCGCGTGGGCGACTCGACCACCGGCATCCGCCGGGGATCCGGGCGCGGCCCTTCCACCACGGGGCCTGCGGGCACGGCGGCTGCGGGCACCTGTCGGAGATCCGGACGCGGTCCCTCTACCACTTGTTGCACAGACGCCTGCGCCACGGGCTGCTCACGCGGATCAGGGCGTGGACCTTCCACCACCGGCACCTGTCGGGGATTCGGACGCGGTCCCTCCGCCAGCGGCACGGGAGCCTGACCCGCATCAGGTGCCGCAAACACTGGCGGGGCAGACGCTGGCCCATCGACCACCGGGGCCGCGGCAGCCATGGGGCTGGGGGCGGGCTGCAAGGGCAGTGGCGGTGGCGGTGCCATCGACACCGGGGCCGCGGCAGCCATGGGGCTGGGGGC
>PEAP01000188.1 GCA_002753665.1 Magnetococcales bacterium DC0425bin3 | reverse complement strand
CCCGGCTACGGCGGTTGGGGCTGGAGTCCCGTCTCCGGGTCGCCAACAGCCAGGCCCAGCGGCGCTATGTGTTGAAAGGCGGACGCCTGGTCCCCCTGCCCGGCTCTCCGCCCGCCTTTCTGGCCAGCCCCCTGTTTTCCTGGTTCGCCAAATTGCGCCTGCTGGCCGAACCGTTCATCGGCCGGGCCCGGGAAGAGGAGAGCATCGCGGCCTTCGTTCGCCGCCGCCTGGGGCCGGCTTTTCTGCATGATGCGGTGGAGCCCTTCGTTTCCGGGGTGTATGCCGGCAATCCCGAGACGCTTTCGGTGCGGGCGGCCGTGCCCAAAATTTATGCCTTGGAGCGGGATCATGGTTCCCTGATCCGGGGGGCCATCGCCCTGGGCAAGGCCCGCAAGGGGGCGGGACTGCCCGCCGGAAGGCTGGTGTCTTTCGACGAAGGCATGGACGTGTTGCCTGCCACCATTGCGCAGCGATTGCCTGCGGGAGCCGTGCGGACCGGGGTGGAGGTGGTTCGTTTGGAGCGTTCCGCCGCTGGCTGGGGGGTCCACTGGCAGGGGGAGGGAGGAACGGGCCGGGAAAGCGCGGCCACGGTCATCCTGGCGGTTCCGGCCCCGGAAGCGGCCCGGCTGCTTCACCCCCTGGCGCCGGAAGCGGCCCACCTTCTGGCGGAAATCCCCTATGCCCCGGTGGCCTCGGTGGCCCTGGGGTTGGCCCGGGAACTGGTGGACCATCCCCTGGACGGTTTTGGCTTTCTCGCCCCGCGCCGGGAGAAGCTGCGCACCCTGGGGGCGCTGTTTTCCAGCACGCTGTTCGACAATCGTGCCCCGGAGGGGCGGGTGCTGCTCACCGCCTTTATCGGCGGCACCACCGATCCGACGGTGCTGGAACTGGCCGATGCGTCCCTGGTGGCCCGGGTGGAGGGCGACCTGCATCAGACCCTGGGGTTTCGGGGGTGGGCCGATTTCGTGCGTTTGACCCGCTATTCGCAGGCCATTCCCCAATATACCCTGGGCCATCTGGAGCGACTGGAACGGCTGGAGCGGGCGATGGCTCCCCTGAAGGGGTTGCACCTGCGGGCCAATTGGCGGGATGGCATTTCGGTGGCGGACTGCGTGCGCCAGGCGGAACTGTTGGCGAACCATCTGGAGGCTGGCCGATGACTGGCGAAGAACAGACGGGCCGGGTGGTCGTTCTGGATACCGAGACCACCGGTCTTTCGCCCCAGGAGGATCGTATCGTGGAGATCGGCTGTGTCGAGCTGCTGGGGAAGGTGGTGGGGGAGGAGAAGCAATGGTATCTCAATCCGGAGCGCCCCATTCCCGAGGAGGCGAGCCGGATTCACGGCATCACCGATGCCATGGTCATGGGCAAGCCCCGGTTCGGAGAGATCGTCCGGGAATTCCTGAAATTCATCGGTGATTCTCCCCTGGTGATCCACAATGCCAGCTTCGACCTGGGGTTTCTCAATGCCGAGCTGAAGCGGGTCCGCAAGGGGACCCTGGCGGCGGAGCGAGCCATCGATACCATGGTGCTGGCCAGGCGGCGTTTTCCGGGGGCTGCCGCCAACCTGGATGCTCTTTGCCGGCGGTTGGGGGTGGACAACAGCACCCGCACCCGCCATGGTGCTCTGGTGGATGCCCACTTGCTGGCCCAGGTGTATGTTCTGCTGGAAAAGGACGATTCCCGATCCGGTTTGGCTCTGGCGGGAGAACGGAAGGCGGTGGCGGTGAAACTGGATGGTTTTCCCGCCAGGCAGTGGCCCGTTCCGCCCGGGGAGGAACAGGCCCATGAGCAACTGCTGGATCGTCTGGATCTGGAGTCCGGTGGCAGCATCTGGCGGCGGCTCATGCCATGATCCTGCTTTGGCCGCACCGGCGTTGACCGGCCGGTGCGGCCCTGTCCAACGCCTTCCTGTTCCGCTAGGAATCAGTAGCGGACCAGCTTTGCTTCGATGACATTCTCCAATCGTCCCAGGGCCTTGAGGATGGAGCCGGGGACATCCTGGTCCACGTTGATGAAGGCGATGGCCTGACCGCCCACGGCTTCTCGCCCCAGGTGGAAGTTGGCGATATTGATGCCGGCGTCGCCCAGGATGGTGCCCACCCGGCCGATGAGCCCCGGGGCGTCCCGGTTGGCCACGAAGAGCAGATTGCCTTCGGGGGTGGCCTCGATGGGCACACCGTTCATGGAGACCACCCGGGGCTGGTCGTCGTTGAACAGGCTGCCGGTGATGCAGCGTTCGCGTTTTTCGGTCTTGATCACCACCCGGATCAGGGAGGTGAAGCCCTTGCGGCAGCGATCCTGGGTGGTTTCGGTCACGGTGATGCCCCGTTCCTCGGCGATCAAGGGGGCATTGACTAGGTTGACACCGATTTCCAGCATGGGGGTGAGCAGGGCGTTGAGAATGGAATTGGTGATGGGCTTGCGCTGCAGGCGGGAGACCTCGCCCTCGTAGAACACCTCGATCCTTTTTACCCCGGCCTCGGTCAGTTGGCCCAGGGTGCTGCCCAGCTTGTCCGCCAGGTTGAGGTAGGGACGCAGGGCCGGCAGTTCGTCCTCGGAGACCGAGGGGATGTTGAGGGCGTTCTGGATGGTCCCCTTGAGCAGGTAGTCGGAAATCTGCTGGGCGATCTGCACCGCCACGTTGGTCTGGGCTTCCTTGGTGGAGGCTCCCAGGTGCGGGGTCAGGACCACGTTGTCGAGTTCGAACAGGGGGCTTTCCCGGGCCGGTTCCTTTTCGAAGACATCCAGGGCGGCGGCGAACACCTTGCCGGATTTGAGGGCATCGTAGAGGGCGGCCTCGTCGATGATGCCGCCCCGGGCGCAATTGACCACGATCACCCCGTCCTTCATCCTTTCGAAGGCTTCGGCATTGACGATATGGCGGGTTTTTGGGGTCATGGGGGTGTGGACGGTGAGGACATCGATGCGGGGCCAGAAGTCCTCCAGGCTTTCGGCCAGCTCCACGCCCAGCACTTCGGCCCGCTCCTTGCTGATGAAGGGATCATAGGCCAACACATGCATCTTGAGGCCCTTGAAGCGCTCCACCACCAGGGCGCCGATGTTGCCGATGCCGATGATGCCCAGGGTCTTGCCGCCCAGCTCCCGGCCCATGAAACGGCTCTTTTCCCACTTGCCCAGCCGGGTGGAGGCGGTGGCGGCGGGAATATGCCGGGCGGCGGCCAGGGCCAGGGCAATGGTATGTTCGGCTGTGGTTACGGTATTTCCAAAGGGGGCGTTCATGACGATCACTCCCTTTTTCGAGGCGACGGGAATATCCACGTTGTCCACGCCGATGCCGGCACGTCCCACCACCTTGAGGTTGGTGGCTGCCTCGATCAGCTCGCCGGTCAGCCGCGTGGCTGAACGAATTGCCACCCCGTCGTATTGGCCGATGATCTTTTTCAGCTCTTCGGGAGTCAGTCCCGGTTTGTAATCCACATCCACCCCGCGCGCCTTGAACACCTCTTCGGCCTTGGGGGACATTTTGTCGGCGATCAATACTTTGGGCATGGTCGGTCGTCTCTGGCTGCGTTGAATGATGGGGCCGGGGGACGGAGAGAACTAGCACAGGCCAAGGGGCCATGACAAGCGTGAGCGACAGGGAATCATCCAGGGGACGGGTGCTGGTGGTGGCCGGTTCGGATCCGGTGGCCGGGGCCGGCCTGCAGGCCGATCTCAAGACCATCACCGCCCTGGGAGGCTACGCCATGACGGCGGTCACGGCGGTCACGGTGCAGGATACCAGGCGGGTTTACGGATTCACTCCCCTGGATCCGGACCTGGTGGTTCGTCAGATGGAGGTCTGCCTGGCGGACGTGGGGGCCGACTGCATCAAGTTGGGCATGCTGGCTTCCCGGGACATCGTCGCGGCCGTCGCGGGGGTCCTGGACCAGGTTCCGGAGCTTCCAGTGGTGGCCGATCCGGTCCTGGCCGCCGGCGGTGGAGGGTCCCTGTTGACCGGAGACGGGTTGGACTTCTACCGGGAGCGGTTGCTGCCCCGGGTGACCCTGCTGACTCCCAACGCCCCGGAAGCCGCCGCCCTGACCGGTCTGGCGGTGGAAACCCCCGTCCAGGCCGAACAGGCCGCCCGGCGCCTGGGAGAGTTCGGTTGCCGGGTTCTCCTCACCGGCGGGCATCTGCCGGGAGAAACCATCACCGACCTCTTGTGGGACGGCAGCGGTTGGCACCGGTTTCATTCCCTCCGGCGGGCCGGGCCGGGCTTCCACGGCACCGGCTGCACCCTGGCTTCCGCAGTGGCCGCCGGATTGGCCCGGGGGGTGCCCCTGGCGGAAGCAGTGGCGGCGGCGGTGAGCCATGTGGCCCGGGTGGTGGCCGGGGCACGTTTTCTGGGCGGGGGGCAGGGATTGTTGGCTGTTTCGGGGGCAGGGATGCCCCAGATC
>PEAP01000026.1 GCA_002753665.1 Magnetococcales bacterium DC0425bin3 | reverse complement strand
CGCGCCAAGCGTCAGGAGAATTGGCTCCGCAAGCTGGGGTATTATCTCTTCTACCGGCTGTTCCGGCGGCTGGCCTACATCGACATCCCCCTGGACGCCGGGGAATTCTCCCTCATGGACCGCAAGGTGGTGGAGGTCATCCTGGCCTGCGAGGAGCGGGACCGGCTGATCCGCGGCCTGCGAGCCTTCGCCGGCTTCCGGCAGGTGGGCATCCCCTTCGTCCGGCCCCAACGCTACGCCGGGGAAACCACCCAAAGCCTGTTCAGCTATGTGATGTGGGCCTATCAGGCCATCACCAGCTTTTCCCTGGTGCCGTTGCGGTTCATCACCCTGCTGTCGGTGCTGCTGTCCCTGGCGTTGCTGGGACTGGGACTGCTGTTCGTCGCCAACTATCTCCTGGGCCGGGAGAGTCCCCAGGGTTTCGTGACCCTGGCCCTGCTGATCCTGGGATGCAGCTCGGTCATCATGATTTCGTTGGGGATCATCGCCGAGTATCTGGGCCGCCTGTTCGTGGAGGTCAAGCGACGGCCCCAGCCGGTGCTGCGCACCCTGATCAACGACCAGCGCCCCGATCCCCGCCCCTGGCTGGGCCTCTCCCCGGCTCCTGCCCGGGGCAACCATCCGCCAGAATCACAAGGACCGCAGGCGTGAGCCGCTTCATCCGCAATGTGACGGTGCTGTCCAGGCTGGGACTCAGCATCCTCCACGCCAAACTGCTGTCCCGACGCCGGCCGGTGTTCGTCGGCCTCTACATCACCAATCGCTGCAACCTGAGCTGTCGGTATTGCTTCGCCAACGTGGACGCCCGGTTCACCGATCCGACCCACCCGCCGGGTCTGCCCCGGGAGGAAGTGTTCCGGTATGTGGACGAGCTGTACGACATGGGCATGCGCTGGGTGTTCCTGCTGGGCGGGGAACCCCTGATGCATCCCCACATCGGCGCGATCGTGCGGCATATCGTGGACAAGGGCATCCTGCTGCACATCCTCACCAACGGCACCCTGATCGAACGCCGTCTCGACGATATCGCCCCCGCCGACGGCATCTGCGTCAGCATCGATGGCACCCAGCAGGCCACCGACGCCATGCGGGGCAAGGATGCCTATCGCCGGGCCATGAACGGCGCCCGGGCCGCCCTGGATCGGGGCATGAAGACCCGCATCCATGCGGTCCTCAACAAGGAAAGCTTCGGCGACATGGAAGCCCTGGCGGTCATGGCCCGGGAGATGGGCCTCTCCATCAGCCTCTCCCCCCTCAACTATCTGGGGGAAGGCGGCAAGCATCCGGAGGCGAGCCTCACCCGGGAGGAATACCAGGAGTTCTACCGCCGCTACCGCCAATTGAAGGCGGATGGGTATCCCATCAACAACTCCTTCTACGCCATCGACAAGACCATCGGCTGGCCCATCGACTACCACGAATACCTCAAGCCGGGGCAACAATTCCCCGGCTACGAGCCCATCCCCTGCGTCATCGGCCAGACCCACGGCTGCATCGATGCCGATGGCATCCTGTTCAACTGCATCCAGCGGGGCTGCCTGGATGGCCTGAAGATCAACGAGGTGGGCATGCAGGCCGCCTGGGACGAGCTGCCCCGACGCCGGCAGGATTGCGTCAGCTGCGCCTCCATCAACACCATCGAGACCTCCGCCTATCTCAGCCTCAAGCCGGCCATCCTGCTGGACGGGTTGCGGTTCTTCTTCGGGAAACAAGGCTGACCATGGAGCGGAAACACCCCGGCTGCGGCGGCACGGTGACGCCCTTCGACCAGGATGTGGCCCGGGGCCAGGGATATCGATACACCGGCACCGACCGCCTCAGCGCCGTCCTGGCCAACCGGCGCTATACAGCCATGATCCTCGGGGCGGCGGAGTTCCGGGACAAGCGTGTCCTGGACATGGGCTCGGGAGACGGCACCTATACCGCCGAACTGGCCCGGCAGTCTGGCGCCCGCGCTGTCCTGGGCGTGGAACCGTCGGTCAACGGGGTGACACGGGCCCGGCAAGCCTACCAACTGCCCAACCTGGCCTTCCAGGCGGGCTTCGCCGGGGATCTGCTGGCCGCCGGCGAACGGTTCGATCTGGTGGTGCTGCGGGGGGTGATCCATCATATGACCGATCCGGCGGCGGAGTTGGCCATCGGCCTGCAACTGGCCCCGACCCTGGTGCTGCTGGAACCCAACGGCTGGAATCCGCTGATGAAGCTGGTGGAAAAACTCTCCCCCTATCACCGGGAACACGAGGAGCGCTCCTTCCGGCCCGGCCAGGTACGCGGCTGGCTCCAGCGGGCCGGCGGCCGGGTGGTGCGGATCGAGTACTTCGGGTTGGTGCCCTATTTCTGCCCCGACTGGCTGGCCCGGTCCGGGCAACGGCTGGAGCCCCGGGTGGAATCCTGGCCAGCCCTCGCCCGCTTCGCCTGCGGGCAGTATCTCCTGGTGGCCGGGCGATGACGGGAACCGGCCAACCGGACGGGCCGGTGGCCACGGTGCTGGTGGTGGGCTGTTCCAGGGGACTGGGGGCCGCGTTGGTGGATGGCCTCCTGCACCACACCAGCTACACGGTCCTGGGACTGTCCCGAACGCCCGGGGAGCGCATCCCCGACCTGGAGCACTGGACGGCCAGCGGCCGGTTTCATTACCTCTGTGCCGACATCGGCGCACCCGAGGTCGCGTTGCCGATCCAGGACTGGCTGGCCGCCACCAGCCCTTCGGGCCGCCTGATGGTCATCCTTAACGCCGCCTGCATCGACCGGGACGTGCGCGATGATGCCACAGTGGATTATCCGGTGTGGCACCGCGTCAACCGGGTGGCGGTGACGGGCCTGGGCCATCTGCTGGAGGCGGTGGAAGCAGCCCTGCTGCACCGGGGCGGGGTCCTGGTGGGCATCAGTTCCATCAATGCCCTGAAGCCACCGGTGGTGGAAATGCGCCTCGCCTATGCCCCGGGCAAGGCCTATCTGGACATGACCTGGCGGGTGCTGGACCGGCTGTGGGGCCGACGGGTCCGGCTGGTCACCGTGCATCTGGGGCGCATCGAGGGCAGTCCGGGCGGCGGTCCCGCCGTTCTGCGCAAACCCTCCTACGCCCAGGCCGCCGCCTGGCTCCTGGACCGCCTCCTGACCGACCACCCCCCCCGGGAGCTGACCTATCCCCTGCCCTACCGAATCTTCTACCGTTGGCTCCTGCCGGCCGTTCCGGACCGCCTCTACTGTTGGCTCATCCAGCGCCTGCTCCGGGTCTGACCGGGGATTCAGGAATCCGGCCGTCGGGTGAAGTGCCGGAACTCCGCGCCCAGGGTTTCCTGGTACCCCTGGCTGATCAACTCCAGCAGACCGACATGCCGCCAGTAGGCCAGCAGGTCCAGTCCCTTGGCACACAGGGGACAATTGGGTTGACGGGGCACCATGATCAGGTCCGGGATCCGGTTGCGGATCAGGCGCTCCAGGTCGTTGAGCATGAACTGCTCGGCGGTGGGGCGTTCTCCGGGCGCGTTGAAGGGAAAAGGTTGCCCCGGGGCCGCGGGGGCGCGGCCATGATAGGCGGTGACCACGGGAAAATAGCCGGCGAACACCGAGGCGGGACGCCGCCCCACCTGCAGGACAATGGGATAGGTGGGCTGCATCACCGCGTTGAGGAACAGGACCTGGCCGCCCACAGGGCTGGCGTTGTGGATTTCCCGGGCCAATGGTTCGCGGGCCATGAGGGCCTCCAGAGGAGCATCGGTGGCCAGGCGGGCCAGATCGCTGGGTATCTTGACCAGGTGCAGGGCCAGCATCCCGCCCAATGTCAAAACCACCACGGTCAGACCGGCGGTGCGCCAGCGGGTTGGGATGAGGGCGAGCAACACGGCCATTCGACGGTTGCCGGCCCACCCTCCCAGGACCAGGGCGCCCAACAACCCTGTGGCGAAACGATAGGGAATCTGGTGGTAGCCGAAGCCCTTGGCCTGCACATAGTAGGAGAACAACCCTCCGGCCAAAATCACCGTCAACACCCCGGCGGCCCGGCCCTCGGCCCGGCGGCGCCAGATCCAGGCCGACAACAGGCCTGGAATCAGCACGGCCAGGGCCAGCCGGGCGGACGGGCCGGTGATGTCCAGCCAGCCGCTTTCCCAGATCCGATAGCCCGCAAACATCACCGGCGCCCAGACACCCAGGTAGGTTTCCAGAACCACCGGCGGATACAGCAGTACATGGGCGGCAAAGCCCAGGCCGGTCAGGACCACGGCCTTGAATTCCGGCTGCCACCACCAGCCCCGCCGCGGCCCCCAGAGCCAGCCCAATCCCTCCAGCGCCAGCAGAATCAGGAAGAACTGGGGTTTCAGGCAGGCGGCCAGGGCGCCGACCGCTCCCAGGATCCAGGCCCCCGAAGGACCCACGGTGGTCGTCGCCGTCATGCGGTTCAACCGCAAAGTCGCGTAGGGCAGAAAACCGATCACGAACACATGTTCCCGCTGGCCGAACTCCCCCAGCCAGGTGAACACCCAGAGATGCTCGGCCGCCAGGGCCAAAGCCAGGGCCGGGGCGCACCAGGGACAGGACTCCCCCAGGGCCGCGGCCAGCAGACGGCGGGTCACCGCCACAGAAACCGCCAGTCCGACCCAGACGCTGAGGAGATAGACCGGAATGGGATTGACCCCCAACCCATGGGCCAGCAGCACCGGGGGAATGTTGACATAGACGATGGTGGGAAGATTGAACTCCACATAGTCGATGAAAGGCAGGCCACCGGCCAGCAGGCGTTCGGCACAGACCAGGTACCAGCCAACATCGGCGTTGGCGCTGAGGGGATACCAGAGCAGATAGCGCAGCAGAGAGATCAGACACAGGAGAGTGCCCAGGGTCAACGGCAGAATGGCAGGAAACCGGAAACCCAGTGGTTGCGGCAGGGCCATGGGCCATTCCCTTCCCTACCCGAGCAGCCCAGCGATGGCGATGGCTTCTCCAGCCCGGGCCTGGGCCCGCAAGCGGCGCAGGTACATCACGCCGATGCGCCGAAACAGGGTGCGCCGTATCCCCTGGTGGCGCAGCAGACGCCACAGGATCGGTACCATGCGCCAGCGCAGCAGAAAGCGCAGGGCGAAGCGGTTGCGAAAACGCCGCAACTCGGCTGGCGCCAGCTCCGACAGGGTGTTTTCATAGTTGACGTAATTGTGCCCGGGGGCAACTCCCGGGGGCAGGCGTCCCCGGGCCAGCAAGTCGCGGTGGAGTTCGGTGCCGGGCATGGGCGTGTAGACGCTGACGTTGAGCCCAGTCAGGTCCAGCTCCAGGGCCAAGGCGAGGGACTCCTCCATCTGCGCCCGGGTCTCGCCGGGGAAGCCCACCATGAAGTTCCCCACCACCTCCACCCCGTGGCGGCGCAGCAGGGGCACCTTGTCCCGGAACACCTCGGGGGTGACCCGTTTGTTCACCGCCTCCAACACCTCCCGGGAGCCGGATTCGATACCCAGATTGACCCGATAGAGGCCGATGCGCCCCAAGAGCATCGCCGTCTCCGCATCCAAAGATTCGATGCGCATGCCGTTGGGCGCGGAAAAGACCAGGTCCAGGCCACTGTCCAGCACCGCCTGGCAGAACCGCTTGATGTAGCGGCGATTGAACAGGAAATTGCTGTCCAAAAACTGGATTTCCCGCACTCCGAACCGCTCGACCAGGAGGCGGATCTCCCCCATGACATTTTCCACACTGCGAAACCGCAGGGGACGGATCCCCTCGGCGCAGTAGGTACACTGGTGGCTGCAGCCCCGGGTGATGAGCAGGCTGGCGGCGGGCAGGCGTTTGGCCACCAGGGTGGCATGGCGGGCCGGCGGCATGAGATCCCAGGCGGGGTAAGGCAGGCGATCCAGATCATCCACCCCCGCCAGCGGGTTGACCCGCAGCCCTTCGCCCTCCCGGCGGACCAGCCCGGGCACTGCCTCCAACCCCTTGCCCTCTGCCGCCAGGCTGCTCACCAGGGCGGGCAGGGCCCAATCCCCGTCCCCCTGGATGGCCAGGTCGGCGGGCAGGGCGTCCAGGATGCCCAGGGGATCCCCGGTCACCTGGGGACCGCCCACCACCACCGGCGCTCCGAGCGTCTCCCGCACCATGGCGATGGTGCGCCGGGCATCGGGAATGGCCGCCGCCAGGATCTTGATCCCCACCAGCCCCGGAGGGTGGCGGCGCAGATGTTCGCGGAATTCCCCAGCTGTCAGGGGCCGCAGCAGCAGGTCGGGCTCATGACCCGCCTCCCGCAGGGTGGCGGCCAGATAGCCCAACCCCAGGTCGAAACCCGCCGCCTCCGGAGAAGTGGACAGTGGATTCATGAGGAGAACACGCATCCTCATCCCTCCCCGGAAGCAACCCGCCGGGCGGCGACGATGCGATGGCCCATCCAGGAGAGATCCCGCTCCACCCGAAACCCCTGGCGGACCAACTGCTCCCGATAGACCGCCGGCCATTGTTGCAGGAAGTAGCCCAGCAGCTCCCGCTCCTCCACCAGGGATTGCAGCCGTCCCCGCAGCAGGCCCACCCGGAAGAACAGCGGCCGGCGGCTCATCCACCACAGCAGGCCCATGGCCGGGGTCATCCAGGGTTCCCGCACGAACAGCATGCCCCCCGGCCGCAGCAGACGGGCACATTCCCGCAGAAAGGCCTCCCACTCCTGCTCCCGGCCCAGGTGGTGCTGCAGATTCATGGCGGTGAGGGCATCCAGGGAGGCGGGCGGGAAGTGGCGGCCCATCTCCAGGGCATCGGCGGCCACCACCGGCAGGCCGGTGGCCGCCCGGGCCCGGGCGGCCATGTCCGGGGCGGCATCCAGACCCTGCACCCGGCGAAAACCGTGGCGCGCCAGCAACCCCATGAAGTGCCCGACGGCACAGCCGCAATCCAGCAGCTCCGCCTCCCGGGACAGGCGGGTCAACCCGGACAGGTGCAGCAGGGCCTGGAAATTGAGACGCAGCAGCCAATCGTCCCGCTGGTACAGGGTGGTCAAGGCCTGGGTGACGTTGGCGGAGTCCTTCACGGTCCGAACACCTTGCGGGTGACAATCCAGCGCATGGCGGTCATGCTGCGCACCACATGGTGCCGCACCAGAAAGTCACGCCGGTCCAGATAGCTGTGGAGAATGCGGGAAAAATACAGGAAAAAAGAGGCGAATCGGGCGGCGATGGCTCCCACCAGGGGACGGTCGAGCCACCGGATGGTGCGGCGCGCCAACCCGGCCGGGAAGACGAAGGCGGCAAAGTATTGGAAGGGCAGAACGCGATGACGGCGCCCGAGGTTGGATTTGGCCACCAGCCGCATGGAGGTGGTGTGGCGCCCCTCCTGGATGCGTTCCACATCCTCCGAGCCCAACAGACCGGTCTGGATGGCCGTGGCGGTGATGGGGGTGTGGGGGTGAAACTGGAGATAGGAGAGGTTCACCCATTTGGGACGGGTGGCGATGATGAACTCCAAGGACTCCTCCAGATGGGCTTCCGTCTCCCCCGGCAGATTGGCGATGAGATCCAGTTCGGTGAAAATGCCCCGGCCGTTGGCCTCCCGCAGCAGCAGGGCCATGCCGTCGTTGGTCTCGGTGCGGGCCAGCACCTCCTTGCGCACCTGGGCGTTGGCGCTCTGGAATCCGAACTCCAGTTGCACGCAGCCGCTTTCGGCCAGCAGGCGCACGCTGTCGGCGTCGTGGATCAGCGGACTGGTCTGGCAGTAGTAGGGCAGGTCGATCTCCTGCCGGTACTTGACGGCAAACTCCACCAGCCAATCCCGCTGGCCGGCGAAGACATCGTCGAAGAACATCACCTGCCGGGGCCGGAACCGCTCCTTGGCCTGGCGCAACTCGGCGATGACATTGTCCACCGACCGCACCCGGTAATACCGCGCCCGCGCCCCCCGATAGACCTTGTTCATGGTGGCGCTGTTGCAATAGGTGCAGACATAGGGACAGCCCCGGCTGGCGATGACCGTATAGATCTGGGCCAGGCGGGGGTTGTATCCGTAATGCAACTCCTTGACTGGGAATGGAATTTCGTCCAATTCTTGGGGAATGGGGGAGAAGCCCCGCTGCACCAGCCCACCCCCCTCCCCCGGGGCGCGGTTCCACACGCCGGGCAGGGCCGCGGCCGCCAGGGTCAGGCAGCCGTCCCGGCCATGGGTCTCCAGGGCCTGGAGAAGAGGAGGCAGCGAGAGTTCCGACTCTCCCAGAAGGATGAAATCCACCTGATTGGCCGACGCCAGGACCCGCTCCCCCAGCAGGGTGGGCTGAAACCCGCCGGCGATGATCATCAGCTCCGGCTGCCGCGCCTTCAGCGCACGGATGATTCCCAGATAGCGCTGATAGAACATGGTGAACATGGAAAAGCCCACCACCTGCGGCCGCTGGGCGAGGATGTCCTCCGCCACCTGGGCGCAACTCAGGCTGAACAGCTCCTGGAAGGGGAAATCCTGGGCCAGATAGTCCACCACGAAGGAGTTGTCGAAGAAGAGCAGTGCCTCGTGGCCATGCTGGCGCAGGTTGGCCAGCAGGTATTGCACCGCAAAGGTCTCGTAGCCACCATCGTACAACAGGACCCGCATCATTGGCCCCCCAGACAGGGTGGAATCGGAACAGGGTCACCGTTCCGGGGGCTGCACGGCAAGGTCACCCCCCGACCCAATCCCGGCACAGATCCAGATAGATGTCGGCGGCTTGCCGGATTCTGGAAATCAGGCAGTATTCATCGGTCTTGTGGGCCTGATCGAACTCCCCGGGGCCCAGGATCACCGTGGGCGGGCCGCCCAGCGCCGGGGTGAGTACCGAGGCATCGGTAACATAGGGCGCGGTGCGCAAATCCCCCAGGACGACCCCGTGGCCCTGGGCCGTCGCCACCACCCGGGTGAGCCAAGGGTCGGTGGGATCGCTCATCACCCCCTGGGTGGCCCGGGTCCCCTGTACCGTGACCTCCGGGCCCAGGTGGACGGCCACCTGTTCCAGCAGCCGGTCGGGATCCTGATCCGGCAGGATGCGGATGTCCACCGCCAGCTCGGCCCGGTCCGGCACGATGTTGACCCGGGTGCCACCCTGAACGGTACCCACGTTGAGGGTGGGGCTGCCCAGCAGGGGATGGGGTGGATGAGCGAAGTCGAAACGCTCCAGGGCCAGGGCGGCCCGGGCGATCTTGTAGATGGCGTTGTCCCCCTCCCCGGGCATGGAGCCGTGGGCGGCCCGGCCCTGGGCCAGCACCTTGAGCCACAGGGCGCCCTTGTGCCCCAGCAGCGGCTGGTTGCCGGTGGGTTCGGCCACCACCAGGGCACCGGCCGTCCCCAGCGCCCCTGCATCACCCACCAGGGCCCGGGAACCGCCGCAGCCCACCTCCTCGTCGGCGGTCATGATCAGACGGATCCCCCGGCGGCCCCGGCGGCCCCGAGCCACCTCCAGCACCGCCCAGACCATGGCCGCCAAGCCCGACTTCATGTCGGTGGCGCCCCGGCCGTAGAGAAGGTCGCCGTCAATCTCCCCGGCGAACGGGTCCCGCTGCCAGGGAGTCTCCCCCAGGGGGACGGTGTCCAGGTGGCCGGTGAAACACAGCGGCGGATCGTCGTCCCGGCCAGGCAGCAGGGCGCTGAGGCTGGCCCGCCGGGGGGCCAAAGGATGGCAACGGACCTCCAGACCGCCGGCTTCCAGCAGTCCGGCCAGATGGTTGGCGCAGTCCAGTTCGTTGCCCGGCGGATTGCGGGTATCGATGGCGAGCAGCGTGCGCGTCAGTTGGACGGGATCCATGGCCGGTTCTCCGGGCCCACGCGGGGGGAGGCGCCCGGCAACCGGGCCACGCCCCCCGCCGCTGGACGGTCGAAAGACATCACTCCTTGCGTTTTGCGGACCGGACCACCACCGGCTCCAGGGGCACGTTCTCGTGGAAGCCCTTGGTTCCGGTGCGGACTCCGACGATTTTGTCTACCACGTCCATGCCATCCACCACCCGGGCGAAGACCGCGTAGCCGAAATCCCGCCCGCCGTGATTGAGGAATTCGTTGTCGTTGACGTTGATGAAGAATTGGGAGGTGGCGCTGTCCACCACCTGGGTGCGGGCCATGGACAGGGTGCCCCGGGTGTTCTTCAGGCCGTTGTTCGCCTCGTTCTTGATGGGGGGATGATTGGGTTTCTCCTTCATGTCCGGGGTCATGCCCCCCCCTTGAACCATGAAGCCGGGAATCACCCGGTGAAAGATGGTACCGTCATAGAATCCTTCATCGACATAGGTGAGGAAATTCTTCACCGTGATGGGGGCCTTCGCGGCATCCAGTTCGATGGTGAAGTCACCCATGGACGTGGAAAAAACCACCATGTCTTGCGCTCCTTGTTTTGGGGTTGCCCCGGCCCGGACTTCATGCAGAGGAGAAGCCAGCAGCGCAAGGCACAGCCCCAGCCACGCCGCAATGGACCATTTGGTTGCGTGAATGTTCAAACAGGCCTCCGATTTCGAGCTGACTCTATGTGACCGTGAAAGTCGCGCCGCGACTTCGCGTCCTTCAGACTACCAGGATTGCACCCGATTGCAAACCAGCCACAAAAACCCGTCCCCGGGAGGATATCCGCCCCGGAAACGGGCGAATTTCTCTTCCCATTGGGGAAAAATTTCCCGAATATCGGGACGGTCCCAGCCCGACCCTCCCGCCGCATCCTGCCGTTCACGCCTGGGAATAGACCATGGAACCGGTTGACGACATCACCATCGAGAAAATTCTGGAACGGTACGACGAATCCCGCACCATCTACGCCGATTTCATGGCCCGGCAGATCACCTTGCTGGAAGAATTTCTCAAGGAACACGGCCCCGAGGTCCATTCCATCCAGGGCCGGGTCAAGGAACGGGACAGCCTGCGGCGCAAGCTGGTCCATCCCGACTCCCACATCACCCGTCTGGAGCAGGTGACCGATCTGGTGGGCATCCGCATCATCACCTATTTCGAGGATGAGGTGGATCAGGTCGCGGAGGTGATTCGCAAGGAATTCAAGATTATCGATGCCGTCATCGTCGACCGGGGGGAGCTGCTGGATCCGGAACGGTTCGGTTACCGGTCCCGCTACTACAATGTCGGCCTGCTGGACGATCGCCTGCGGTTGATCGAATACAAGCGGTTCAAGGATTTCCAGGCCGAGATCCAGGTGCGGTCGGTATTGCAGCATGCCTGGGCCGAACTCGAGACCAAGCTTGGGTATACCAGCCGGGAGACCTTTCCCAAGGAACGCCGCCGTCATTTTTCCCGGGTGGCCGCTCTGCTGGAGTTGGGGGACTCGGAACTCAACGGCATCAAGCAGTTCATCCGTCCCTATCAGATGGCCCGGCGCACCGAACCCGATCAACGGACCATCAAACCCCAGGAAACCTTCGACCAAGTGGCCCTGACCGATTTTCTCCAGGGCAACAGCCTGGTGAAGGACCTGGATGCGCGGCTGGCCACCATCTTCCGTACCGACACCGTCTTCAGCGAGGCCTTCGTCCTGCAACTGGCAGAAAATCTTGGACAATTGGGCATTCGCCACCTCACCGCACTGGAAAACGAACTGCGCTCCCACCGGCAGGCCGTCCTGGGCATCGGCAAGCAGTTCTCCCAGCGCGATGCCCAAAAAGACTATGCCTCCCTGTGGCAGGGGATTTCGGTGCTGATGATGTGTTATGCTTTGGCGACGACCTCCGAAAAAGCCGACCAGCTGCTGACCCATCTGGACAAGACCGCGTTCGGCACACTGCTCGAAAGGGACATGTTCGGTGACGACCTGGAACGTTGGTGACGTGATGATGTCCCGTCGGCCCTGGCCGCGGACCCTGGTCCGCAGGATCCTGGCGCTGCTGACCCTGGCCCCTGCCCTCGCCGCGGCTGATCTCTACCAATGCGGCTCCGGGCCGGGCGGACCGGTGGTCTGGCGCAACCAGCCCTGCCGGTCCGGCGAAACCCAGATGAGCCGGGAGGCTGACCCCCCGGCCACGAAGAAAACCCAGACCAATGTCCAAACCGATACAAAACCGGCCGCGGACACCGGCGGCGCCATCGACTACAGCCATCCGGCCGTGCAGCAGGCCCTGGGTGGCGTCAACGCCGCCCTGGCCGCCGATCCCCAACTGATGCAGCGCGTCCTCCAGTTGCAGGGCGACCCGGATGTCCGGGCGGTACTCAACGACCCCGACCTGATGCGGCGCATCCAGGCCGGCCAGGACCTCAAGACCCTGTCCGCCGACCCCCGGGTGCAACGCCTGATGCATCATCCCATGGTCAACGAACTGATGCAGCGTGGGGGGGTGCAGGTGCCCCGCTGAGGAAAACCGGGCTGTGCGGGTCCGTCAACGTCCCGCCGCCAGGGTCTGGACCATGAAGCGTTTGACCTGTCCGGCGTCCGCCGGCAGAACGGTCAGTCTGGTGGCCTTGCCGTGCAGCTCGGCCAGGGCGGGGGGCAGTTCCGGGGGCTGGCCGATGGCCCGCTGCACCGCCTCTCCGAACTTGGCCGGATGGGCGGTGGCCAGACAGATCACCCCGACCCGGTCGCCGACCGCCCGCACCCCCACCGCAGTGTGGGGATCCAGCAGGTAACGATGCTCCCGCCAGGTGGCGCGGATCTGGTCGATGGTCTCCGCCTCGCTCACCGCCGCCGCCTCGAACACCTCCGCGGTCCGTTCCAACTCCTCTGGAGTCACGGCAAAACCGCCCGTGGTGGCCAGCTCCGTCATGAAACCCCGCACCCGACTGCAGTCGCCGTTCACCAGGTAGTAGAGAAACCGCTCGAAGTTGGACGAGACCTGAATGTCCATGGAGGGGCTGACGGTGGGCTGCACCTGCCCGGTGCGGTAGGCCCCGGTCCGGACGAAGCGGGTGAGGATGTCGTTGCGGTTGGTGGCCAGAATCAGCCGCTCCATGGGCAATCCCATGCGCCGGGCCACATAGCCGGCGAAGATGTCACCGAAATTGCCCGTGGGCACCGCAAAGGTGACCCGCCGCTCGACGGCACCGCCGGTCACCCGTCCCCAGGCATGAACGAAATAGACCACCTGGGCCAGGATGCGGGCCCAGTTGATGGAGTTGACCGCTCCCAGGCTGTAGGCGTTGCGGAATTCCAGGTCGTTGAACAGGGTCTTGACGATGCGCTGGCCATCGTCGAAATCCCCCTGCACGGCGATGTTGTGGACGTTGGCGTCCAGCACCGTGGTCATCTGCCGTTCCTGGATGGGAGAGACTCGCTGGTGAGGATGGAGGATGAAGATGTTGATGCCGCGCTTGCCCCGCACCCCGTGAATGGCGGCGGAACCGGTATCCCCGGAGGTGGCTCCCAGAATGTTGAGAATACCGCCATCCCGGGCCAGGAGGTACTCGAACAGGTTGCCCAGAAACTGCAACGCCACGTCCTTGAAGGCCAGGGTGGGACCGTGAAACAGCTCCAGCACATGACCCCGGCCCAGGGGCACCACCGGGGTGATGTCCGGATGGGAAAAGGTGGCAAAGGAGCGCCGCACCAGCTCCTGGAGATCCGCCCGGGGTATTTCCTCCGCGCCGATGAACAGGGCCATGACCGCCACGGCCAAGTCCTGGAACGGCAGATCGGCCCAGGCCCGCCACTGGTCCGGGGCCACCGTGGGAATCGCCTCGGGCAGCAGCAGGCCGCCATCGGTGGCCAGCCCCATCATGACCGCCTGGGAGAAGGTGAGTGGGGCAACGCCGCCCCGGGTGCTGATGTAGCGCACTGGCTGATTTCCTTGTCTCTTCCTACCCAACTTTAGATGGATGGAGGAAGCCTCCCTCCACCGATGCAAGCCGCTTCCCGGCTTCCACGGTCAGCAAGCCCAACAGCTCCAGGCCCTGATGGTATTTCGAAAGGCGCGCCGGTGTCAGGTGGTGGCGGTGGGCCAGTTCCCTGCCGAAGCGGATCAGCGGTTCCAGGGGGCCGGACAGGCGTTCCAGTTCCACTTCCAGGATCTCTCGCTGCCGGCCGCCGGCCTCGATGAGGCCCTGGTCCAGGGCCAGTTCGACGCGGCTGCCCTCCTCCAGCTCCAGGTCCAGAACCCGGCGGGTGATGTCGGTGGTGAGCAATTTTTCCAGGGGTTGTTCCGCCGCCACGATGGCCAGCACCCGTTCCCGCAGTTCCCCCGGGGGCAGTTGGCCAAAGCGCTCAATGGGACCCGGAAACCGCGCTTCCCACTCCTCCCGTTGGGAGACTCCGTCCACCACACGGCCCTGGCCTTTGAGACCGGCCCACCACTGCCCCGCCACGCGCCGGGCGCGAAAGGCGAGGCATTGGGCCAGGAGATCCTGGTGCGGTGTGTCGTAATAGATGGCCAGAAAGGGGCGGAGCCGCAGGGGACCGATGGCCCGACGCTGCACCTCAGGATCCGCCAGCACCGCCTCCAGGATGCCGGCCGCCGGCACGGTGAGCTTGATCTCTTCTTCCAGGGCCATCGGTCCCGCCCCCTGATTCTGCCTGGCGCCGCGGCCGGTTATTTCAGGACCGAGTACCCCTGGGCCCGCCAGTGGGACAGACCGCCGGCCACGTTATAGACCGTTTTGGCCCCCGCCCGCCTGAAGGCGACCGAACCTTTGACGGAACGGTTGCCCGACTGACAGATCACCGCCACCGCCCGGCCTTCGTTCTTGCGCACGATCTGCTCCCGGCGGCTGCCCAGTTCCGACAGGGGCACGGAGATGGCCTGTTTGACATGACCGGCCTGGAATTCCCGGGGCGTGCGCACATCCACCAGCAGGGGAGGATCGTCCCCGCCGAGCTTGTTGGACAGATCGTGGACCGTGATGGTCTCGACCCCCAGGACCCGGGCCATGAGCCGATCCCACAGCAGGAGGTAGCCGAAGACCGCCAGCATCAGCAACAGCAGACCGTTTTGTTCCAGCCACTCCATAAGGCAGCACTCCGTTGACGGCAAAGGGACTGACAGTCACGGGACGGGCGGGCCCCTCCCGCCAGGCACGCCCCGACCCATCCGGCATGGCGAACAGGATGCCGGAGACCGGCGCCGGACAGCGCGAGGGTCAAATTTCCCGCATGAGACGCGCCAGGGATTCCGGACCTTCGGTTCCCAGTTGCTGGGCGATGCTGCCCGGAACGGCGGGATTTTCGGAGCAGAAGATCCGCTTGGTCAAGGCTACCAGATCCAGGACCTTGCAGTCACCCACCCGGTAGAATACCTGGTTGGCCACCCGCCGGGAGGAGAGAATCTCCTTGTCCCGCATGATGGTCAGGTGCTGGGAAACGTTGGATTGGGTGGTTCCCACCGCCTCCACCAGCTCCTGAACGCTCAATTCCTTGTTGTTGAGGGCCACGATCACCTTCAACCGCAAGGGATGCGCCAGGGCCTTCATGCATCGGGAGACCTTCTCGATGCTCTCTTCGTCGAACTCGCAAGCCACCCGCATTCCCCCGCCAGAATCCCCGGAAACCACCATCCGCCGGCATGGCGGACTCGGGATCCGGAGCAGAATACAATATTAGGCTCCTCTAATGGTAGATACCTTCCCCGGAAGCGTCAATCAGGTTTGGCACAAATTGTGGTAGTAGATCGATCCAGGCCCAAGAACGGGCCGGCCAACCATGCCCATTCAGGGAGTGAACGACAAGGCCATGGACCATCCACCGATTCTTGACCCTGAGCAGGTCTATCACTGGCTGCGGGATCATCCGAATTTTTTCCAGGACCATCCCGACCTGCTGCCCAGCGCCATCAACGCCTCGGGACGGGTGTTTTCCATCGAGGCCGGCAAGCTGGATCAACTGCGGCGCCAGAATGAGCAGACCCGGGAACAATTGGAAGAGATGATGCACCGCATCCGGCACAACGAGGAAATCTATCACGCTTTTCACCGGGTGCAGATGGCGCTGCTGGATGCCGAAGATTTGGCGGAGCTGGTGCGGGCCGCCACCGCGGGCCTGGAGGAGACCTTTGCCATCAGCCGGGTCACCATGGCCCTGTGCGACGGTCCCGACGGCCTGGGTCTGACCCGGGACCGGCGCCCCCCCATTCTGGAGGACCGGCTGTTTCTGCTGGCAGCGGAGTCCATCGCCCAGGTCCTCGGTTCTCCCCCCCAGCCGGTCATTCGGGTGGGGCAGGAAGGCGCCAACCGCCATCTCTTCTTCGGCAGCCGGGGCGGAGAGATCCGTTCCGAGGCGTTGATTCCCCTGGTGGTCCGCTCCGGGGAGGAGGTTCGCCTGCTCGGCAGCCTCAACCTGGGCGGGACGGTTGCCAACCGGTTTTTACCCAACTATTCCACCGACCTGGTCCAGGACCTGGCCGATGTCATCACCCTTTGCCTGCGTAAAATGATCCCGGTGCAATGATGGACACCACCGTACCCCATGCCGAAGCCTTCCGCCGCCATCTGGCCGTCGAGCGGCGCCTGTCCCCCAACACGGTTTCCGCCTATCTGCGGGACCTGGAACTCTTCGGGCGCTTCTGGAGCCAACGCCATGGCGGAGGCCTTACCGAGGAACAGCTGCGTCGCATGCGCCCCGAAGACCTGCGAGCCTTCATGGGCATGGGCCAGCGGGAGGGGGCGGCGAAAAGCACCCTGCAACGGCGCATGGCCTCGGTGCGGGCCTGGTTCCGCTATCTGGAACGGGAGGGATTGACGGACAACAATCCCGCGGCCCTGGCATCCTCCCCCAAGCAGGCCCAGCGGCTGCCCCGGGCTCCCACCGAGGAGGACACCGCCCGCCTCATCGAGGCCCTGCCCGCACCGAGCCCCCAGGCTCCCCTGACCGGCTGGGCCCGGGTGCGTCTGCTGCGGGACGGGGCCATCCTGGAGCTGTTGTACGGCTCGGGGCTGCGCATCGGCGAGCTGTGCGGCCTGGACCGCCTGGACCTCAATCTGCGCCAAGCCGAAGTGCGGGTGCTGGGCAAGGGCGGCAAGGAACGACTGGTTCCCCTGGGATCCATGGCCATCCAGGCCCTGGAGCGCTACCTGGAGGCCCGCAAGGCCGAGGCCCCGCCCCCGGACCACCTGGGACCGGTCTTCACCGGCCGGCAGGGCAGCCGCCTCAACCCTCGGGAGGTGCAGCGGTTGGTAGTGAAGCTGCGCCGGCGACTGGGCCTGCCCGAACAGGTGACTCCCCATGCCCTCCGGCATGCCTTCGCCACCCATCTGCTGCAGGCCGGCGCCGATCTGCGGTCCATCCAGGAAATGCTGGGCCACGCCTCCCTGGCCACCACCCAGCGTTACACCCACCTGGATTTGGCCAATCTGACCCGAATCTATGACGCCGCCCATCCCCGGTCCCGGCGCCAGACCGAAGCCGCGACTCCATGAGTCCCCTGATCAATGCTGTCATCCAGCGCTTCCTGTTCCCCCCCGGGATCATCCTGCTGACCCTGGCGGTGGTGTGGTGGTGGATGCCCCGCAGCCCCCGCAAGGCCCGCCGGCTGCTGGGGCTGATCATCGTGATCTTCTACGGCATCAGCCTGCCGGTGGCTGGCAACCTCTCCATGACCGCCCTGGAATCCATCCCCCCCCTCACTCCGGCCCAGATCGCCTCCCCCAAGGCCCAGGCCATCGTGATTCTGGGACGGGGACGTTATCCGGCCGCGCCTGAATACGGCGGCCGGGATACCGTCAATACCGGCGGACTGGCCCGGATCCGCTACGGGGCCTGGCTGCACCGCCGCACCGGCCTGCCCATTCTTACCGCCGGCGGCCAGCCGTTCCGGGAAGGTGAGTCGGAGGCGATGGTGATGAAACGCGCCCTGGAGGAAGAATTCGGCGTTCCGGTGCGCTGGACCGAGGACTCCAGCAACAATACCCTGGAAAACGCCCGCAACACCCAGCGCATCCTGGCCGCCGAGGGCATCGACCATGTCATCCTGGTGACCCACGGCAATCACATGCCCCGGGCCCTGTGGACCTTCCGGCAGGCCGGCCTGGAAGTCACCCCCGGACCCACCCTGTTCCAGACCGGAACCCCGAATACCGGCATTCTCGACTGGCTGCCCCAGTCCTGCCAGGCGGTTTGGGTACCCCTGCACGAATACCTGGGGCTGCTCTGGTACAAATTCCGCTGTGGCGACTGTGCCGCGCCGTCCTGACCGCCGTCCCTTGCCATTCCCGGACAATAGTAATAGATAGGGAGGGATCGAATAGTCACCCTTTCTGCCCTTCCCATGGAAACCGACCTACTCGTCCTGTTGATCCTGCTGGCCCTTTCGGCGTTCTTTTCCGGTGCAGAGACCGCCATGATCTCCCTGAGCCACGCCCGCGTCGAAGCCCTGCTGCACGAAGGCCGCGGCGGCGCCCAGGCCCTCAGCCGCCTGAAGGGCAACACCAACCGCATGCTGATCGCCCTGCTGATCGGCAACAATCTGGTCAACATCGCCGCCTCCTCCCTCACCACCGTCCTGGCCTCCCGGCAGTTCGGCAACATGGGAACCGGCATCGCGGTGGGAGGGTTGACCCTTCTGATTCTGCTGTTCGGGGAGATCACCCCCAAAACCTTCGCCACCCGCCACGCGGTGGTCATCGCCCTGCACGCCGCCCCCTTTCTGCTGTTCTTCAGCCACCTGGTATATCCCCTGACCCTGGTCCTGGAGCGCTTCACCACCTGGATGCAGAACCTGAGCCCGGCCACCAGCGATCCGGTGGTGACCGAATCCGAGCTGATCTCCATGGCCCGCCACGGTGCTGAGGAAGGCAGCATCGAGCAGGACGAACATCAAATGATCCAACGGATCTTTGCCTTCGATGACCTGCGGGCGGAGAACATCATGGTGCCCCGGCACCTCATTTTCTCCATGGAAGCCTCCCTCACCATCCGTCAGGCCCTGCCCCAACTGCTGGCCCACCCCCATTCCCGGGTGCCGCTGCACACCGGCAAGCCGGACGCCATCATCCGCGTGGTCTTCCTGCGGGACATCCTGGCCGAAATCGCCAACGGCAACTGGGAAAAGACCCTGGATCAGACCGGCCACGACCCCCTGTTCGTGCCCCTCAACTATCCGTTGAACGACCTGTTCGACCTGCTGCGTTCCCGAAAAAAGGGCACTGTCATCGTGGTGGACGCCTTCGGCCAGCTCCAGGGACTGGTGACCCTGGAGGACATTCTGGAAGAACTGGTGGGCGAAATTTACGATGAAATGGACCCCCCTCCGGCCAGCCTCAACGAAATCGAACCCGGCATCCTGCTGGTGGAGGGCACGGTGGAGTTGCGCCCCGTGGAGGAGTTCTTCGGCCAGTCCCTGAGCAGCGGCAAACCCTCGGATACTGTCAGCATGTGGATCCTGCACCACGCCCAGCGGATTCCCGCCGCCACGGAAACCTTCCTCATCGATGGCCTCTCGGTGACCATCGTGCGAGCCACCCGACGCCGCATCATGCAGGTCCGGATCGCCCGGGACGAACCCTTCGACCCGCCCTGACCGGTCCCCGCCCGGCCCCCCAATGCTCTCTGGACCGGTTGTCAACACATTTTTTCATCCGATGGGCAGATCGAGGATTGTCCTGACGATAAATATCCGGCATTATGGTTTCTGATATTTACCGTGGAAGCCGGAAACCGGCTTTCATCGGCGAAGGGTGGAGGGAGGCATCCCCCATCCATCAAAGTTACGGCCATCCGTTCATGACGGACGGGAAGGGGAAGGGCGAACGCAACGTCGCCTTTCCCCCCGGGCCGGCAGGTAGCGGCCTCCCCCCCTCTGAGCCCTCACCTGCCGGCCCTCATCTCACCGCTGCCGATCACGTCGTGACTGTCACGGCAAGATATCCATCCAACCCGCCGGTTCATTCTCCTCACACAGTTCCATCTGCTGCTGATAGCGCAGGGCGTTGCGTTTCACCTTGTTGGCCACTCCCAGCAGCCACCTCTTTTTCAGATAGGTCCGGCGGGCATAGCCGCCATGGCCCTCGTGGTAGGCAAGATATTGATTGTAGGCGTCCCAGGTGGGAATCCCCAGCATGCTGTGACTCATGCGGACGTACCAGCCGATGAAATCCACCGCATCGTCGAAATCATCCCGATCGGCGCCATCGTTGCCGGTCTTGTCCTTGTACCAGTCCCAGGTGTCGTCCAGCGCCTGGGCATAACCATAGGCGGTGGAGGGCCGGCGCCAGGGGATGAACCAGAACAGGCGGTCCCGGGGCGGACGGGCGTCATGCCTGAATTTGGACTCCTGGTGGATGATGGCCAGTTGCACATGGATTGGCACACCCCATTTGTCCCGGGAACGCACCAGGCTTTTGCGCCAACTGCTGCGCTGGGAAAAGATGGCGCAGGCATCCTCGATGTCGCTGGGCGGGGGGGGAAATAGGGTGGCGCAACCGCTCAACAACAGCAGGAGGAACGGCAGGAGTCCGGCCAGGCCGGCCCGCCGCCCGCGGGCCGGTGACGCCTCTGGGCAGGCTCCGCTGCCCGGCGTCCGGCTGCCCTGGTTCCCTCCCGGGCCACTGCGAGTCATGGCCTTCTCCTTTCCGGCCTCGGATCCGTTTCAAGGCACTCCATGGAGTTGCATGCCGGCCCATTCCGCCGGTTGGGAACCTTCCCGCCGCCACAGCTCTTCCCGGGTCTGGCGCAGGGCAGCGCGTTTTTCGCCGATCAGCTTGTAATAATGGAAAAAGCGCCGCACGAACCGCAAGGTATCCAATGGCCTGGTCTGCCACAGGCCGATCAGGACCGAATTGCAGCCGGCATAGAGCAGCGCCCGCACCATGGCCGGGGGTCCCTCGCCCTGCCCCGGCTCCCAGGGCGTCTCCAGGGCGGTGAGGGTGATCAGTTCCGCATCCAGGGTGAGGTCGAACATTTCCCGCACCGTCAACACCCCATCGTTGGTCTCATCGGGCGTCAGGAGCAAGGCGGCGCGCAGGGGATCGACCTCCCCCATGCGGCCCGGCACCACCAGATGGAGATAGCGGGATTGGGCCGCCAACTTCCTGAAGGCCCCCTCCGTGGCCTGTTGCTCCAGGCGCACCTGGGCCGCCAGCCTGGCATCGGCCGTGGCCACGGCAATGGCCACGGCCAGGGCCTCCTCCCGGGCGGTGGGAGAGGCCGGAACGGCATCCCCCGGCACCCAGGGATTGCCCAAGGAGAGCATCCGGCCACCCAGGCCCCGCTTGCGCTTGCTCAGATAGGCCAGATTGGCCGCGGCGGGCAGCATGCGGATGCCATGGACCACCCCCAGCGGCGGCTCACCCTCGGGTCCCAGCAGGGCGAAGGGCAGCCCGTTGAGGGAGCCATGGGGAACAATCACCAGGTTCCGGGTGTGAATCCCGCCTTCCGACAGGGGCAACCAGAGCTGCCGGTGCAAGGCTGCCGTGACCCGGGACAGGCCTGGCCCACCGGTGACCGCCAGGGCCAGCCGCAGCTCTTCCACCAGCCTGTCGAGGTCGGGAATCTCCAGCCGCTGAGCCTGAAAGCCCTGGCGGCTGAGCAGAAAGGCATACAGCAGACCCCGCTCGCCCTGGTGAAAGGCCACCAGGGTTTCATCGGGTTCCAGCATTCCCTGTATGTTCACCGTCGCAATGGGAATCACCGCCATGAGGGAGGCCGTTTCCGGGTATTCCTCCTCCAGCCGGCGTCCCACCTGGAGCATGGCCTCCTCCAGATTGGCTTCCTCCCATGCGGCGCGGTCCGGGCTCAGATGGGTGTTGGCCCGCTGCAATGTTTCCCACCGGTTCAGCAGGGCGGCAAAGCCAGGCGCTGCGCCCCGGCCCCCCCCCGCTCCTCCCTTGAACGCCGGTGGACGCGCCAGATGCCGCACCAGCCACAGCGCCTTGGCCCGCTCCGACAATTCGAAGGCCTCCTGGGATCGCTGCTGAAGAAACAAGGTCTCCATCAGCGCCTGGTAGACCTGGTCCCGGTCGCCCGCCACCCCGGTGCGGGACACGGAGGGATCCGCAAAGGCCGGGGGCGATTCCATCACCGCCACCGCCCGCCGCCAGAAACCCAGAGCCTGGGCCGGCTCACCTTCCTCCAAGGCCAGCCGGCCCCGGTCGAACAGGGTCATCCAGTGCAGGTCCGCCAGATTGCCCAGGTTGGGATCCCGCAGCAGGGCGTCATACCCCTGGGTGGCGCAGGCCGGATCCCCGTTCCCCAGGCAGGCCCGGGCATGCATGAACCGGCGGGGCAGGGTGACCATCCAGGCGTTTTCGTCCGGAATGGCGCTGCGCCCCACCCGGCCGATGGTGTTGAGGGCCCCCTGCAACGGATTGACCCAGGTGGCGGCCATCAGGATCAACTCGATGGGATGGATGCCATCGTAGCGGTCGATCTCCCGGCGCACCCTGGCGAAGTCGCCCAGGGCCATGCCCACCTGGATGGACGCATGGTGGATGGCCATGTCCAGGCTGGAGCCGTCCTTCATGGGCACCAGCCCGTCCAGCCGTTCCATCAGGTCGCGGGCCCCGGCCTGGTCTCCGGCCAGGGCCAGGGCCAAGCCCGCGGCCCGATGGGCCTCCACCATGTGACGGCGCCACATCGGGCTGTTCTCCTCCCGCTCCCGATCCCTCTCCAGGGCGGTGATGACCCGGCGGGCCTGGTCCCGGGCCTCCGGATAATCGCCGAGTTCCAGGGAGGCCAGCGCCAGCCAAGTCCGCACCGGGGCGGCCTGCTCCCCCGCGGGGGGGCGGGCCTGATCGGCGAAATAGACCTCGTCTTCCTCTCCCGGGGCCTCCACCCGCTCCAGGTAGCGTCCGGAACAGCGAAAGAATGGTTCATAGTTCTTGGTTTCGAACAGGGACTGGCAATAGTCCAGAACCACGTCCAGGGGTGACCGATCCAAATTCAGTTCCGACGATTGCTGGAACAGCTCGACCGCCTCGGCATAGCGCTGCCGGGCCAACAGGCTGCGAATTTCCCAGGCGGGATCGGAGCCGCAACCGCCTGTCAACCACAGCAGGCCCAGCAGGATGGCCAACCGACCCCTCACGGATTGTCTCCCCACCAGCAGCGGTTTGCCCGATACAACGGTCCCCCCCCCATGATCTCAATGACCCGACCTCCTGGGATACAATGCCTCCCGCAACCCCGACACTGGGGGCCCCCGCGCCTCGACACGCCACCTTCCGCGCCACGGCCGACCGGCTGCTCAACCGCACCGAGACCAGTCGGCACCGCCTTCGGACATGGTTGACCCGGGTCTCCCCCAATCCGGGCTGATTTCACTCTTTCTGTTCCAGCACGGTGCGGCAGTCGGGATAGCGGCCGCAGACCCAGACCACCTTGCCCTGGTGGGCGCCCTTGCCCACCCGCCTGCGCCCCATGGGCGTGCCGCACCGGGGGCAATCCCGTTGCCCGGCGTCCGGGGCTGCGGGCGGAGCCGCGGACGGCGGCTTCAGCAGGATCGCCAGCGTCTCCTGCAAGGCTGCCACCGTCTCCCCGCCATTGACAAGAAATACCGGAATGCCGCTCTCCTTCAAAGCCCCGGCCATCCGGCTTTCCTGGTCCCGGCGCCCGGCGGTCTTCAGCAGCACCGCTCCGGCCACCTCCAGGCCCGGCAGCGTCACCAGGATGAAATCCACCGGCGCTGCCCCGCCCATCGCCCAGACGGAATCGGCGGCGAACATCATCCGCCCCAGCCGCGCCGGCCAGCCGTCGGGGTCCGGACCGGGGCCGAGCAGGCGCCCCAGGGGCACCCCAGGAAAAACCCGCCACTCCCGACCCAGGACGGCTTCCAGCCGAGCCAGCAGGTCCCGATGGGGCACCGGCAGCCAGGGGTTGGCCCGTCCGGGGGGATCCGGCCGGATCCAGGGGGGAGGGTAAAGCAGCAGGGCCGCCGCACCGCCCAGCAACAGCAGCTCCAATGTCACAATCCAGACCACAATCCAGGTCCTCCCTCCGTTACGGTTGGCACGATTCTTTCAGATACTTGCACCGGGTTCCCGTTGTTCCATCGACGTTCCATGCGAGGCAACCGTCCATGTCCCCTCCTCCTTCCATCGCCCCCTTCCACGCCCAAACCGGCGCCGCCACCCAGCGGGCCTTGGCGGCGCTGTGGGGACTGACGATCCTGGCGAGCGGTTTCGGCCTCATCCTGTTCATCGCCAATCACACGCCGCCCGGCACCAAAGCCGTATCCCTGGCCTTCCGCTTCCTGGTGCTGGCGGTCACCCTGACCCTGGGCTGGGTAGGGTACCGCTTCATCCGTAGCCGGGATCCGGCGGATGACCTGGCCCATCCCGGCCTGCCGGATCTGCTGGCCCTCTGGCTCCTGGAGCGGTACGAGGCCCTGCGCGCTCCTCCCCCGGTCTGGGCCGACCGGCTCCGCACCCGGGACTATCTGGAAGCCGACCGGCGCGGGTTTCAGGCCCTGCTGACCGAGGAAATCCTGAAGATGGAAAAGCCTGGTCCGGATCCCGACCAGACGGACGCCGTCCGGACCTGGACCGGACCCGTAGGCGACCTGGAAATGGAAGGAGACTGGCAGGCCAACCCCCTGGAGCTTCCTCCCCAGCCAGTCCGCCGGCCGGCCCCGCCCCCCCGGCGCCGCATGCTGTCGGCGGTTCACCAGTCCCCCTCCGCCTGACGGAACTTCAGCCCGGTAAAACCCGCCGCCGCCAATCGCTCCCCGGCGCTGTCCCGAACGACCGGATCCACAAAGGGTCCCGTGAACAGGCAGGTCAGACCCCGCACCGACTTTTCGAAAGCCGGCAACCCCGTGGGGGACAATTTGACGCGGACATCATTCAGGTATTCGGCGATACCAAAGCAGCCCAGGGAATAATAATAGTCCCCCTTCCGGGGCCATGTGCCGGCGGAAACCGCCGGTGCGACGGTCGGTTGCGGTGGGGATGTCCGGATACCGACAGTGGCGGTCATCGGCATGGCGACCGCCGGTTGCAGCAGGGGTGGAAGGATGCCGGCGGTGGTGCCAGGTTCCGGCTTCGGCGCGACATGGTCCTGCGGAGGCGCCGCCTCTGGACCGACCGCCTCCTCGTGGATCTTGAAAGGACCGGCGATGACGCAGGTGAGGGTGACCCCGTCCCGGGTGCGCGGTTTGCGGAAGCCGGGCCAGCCCTTGGCCTTGAGATGCTGCCAGGCTTCATCCACCTGCTTTTGGTTCCCATAGCAGCCCAGGGTATGGAAGGGGGTGGTGATTTCCGGTCCGGGTGGCGGCGGGGCGACCGGCGCCGGAGCGGCAGGCTCGATATCGGGGGGCGAGGGAGAGGTTGCGGCCGAGGGCAGGCTGGCCCGCAACGGCCCGGGGCGCCGGTCCCGCTCCGCCGCCCGGGCCAGCACCGCCAGGTTCTCTCGAATGGCGGCGGTCAACTGGGGATCGGTGGCGCTCGGGGTGCGGCTGGTGATGGCCAGGGCCTCCTTGAGCAGCAGGGCGGCCCGGGCATAATCCTTGCGCTGGTAATGGACCCGCCCCAGATTGCTCATCCAGACGGCCAATTTGGGGTTGTCGGGCCCATACAGGTCCCGCACCTCGACCAGGGCCTGGTCGAAATAACGCTCCCCGGCAGGCACGTCGCCCCGGGACCAGTGCAGGGCTCCCAGATCGTTAAAAATCCGTGCCCGGTTGAGACGTTGAACCGCCAAGCCCTCGGCGTTTTCCCGCAGGGCGTCGGCATAGCGGGCTTCCGCCTCCTGCATGTGACCCTCCCCCCGGGCCAGCTCCGCCAGGTTGATCAGCGAGTCCTCCGGACGGGGCACATCGGCGGCAAAGATCTTCTTGCGCAATTGCAAGCCCTGGATGAACCAGATCCGGGCCTTGTCGGGCCGGCCCTTGTTCATGTGGAGCAGGCCAAGATTGTCCTGGTAGACCGCCAAACCGGGATGGCCATCCCCCCATTGCCGTCGGCGACTTTCCAGGGTCTCCACCAGCAGCGGCTCCGCCTTGTCCCAGTTTTTCAAGGCCATGTACAGGGCCGCCTGGGACTCCAGGGTGTCGACGGTCTTGGGATGATCCCGGCCGAAGGATCGCTCCCGGATGACCCGGGCCTCCACCAGCAAGGGTTCCGCCCGGGCATATTGGCCTTTGAGATAATACAGCCGGGCCACCATCCCCAGGGCCTGGGCGGTGTTGGGATGGGTATTGCCCCATTCCCGACGGGTGCGCTCCAGAAAGGGGGCGCCCAGCTCCAAGGCCTGGTCGAACTGCTTGCGGCCCAGCAGCTCGTCCAGGCGTTGGGCTTCCGCTTCCCAGGACCCGATCTCGTCCGCGGCCTGCACCGCTCCCCAACCTGCCAGAAGCGCCCACAGCATCAGGACCCATCGCATCATTGCCCATTCCTCCCCTGGCCATGCCCCGGCCCGTCGGACCCGACTTCACCCCCCCCCTCCGCGAGGCGTAGAACAGTGATCACCCCCTGGACCCCGAATTGAGTCAGACCGGCCAACCCCAGATACAGGGCCCAGGAGGCCCCGGCCATGAGCCCGAACCCGGCTCCCAGAAACACCAGGGCCCGCACCCCTCCCCAGCGGGCCAGCAGCACCTGCCCCCGCTCCTGCCGGCTGCCGTCTCCCTGCCACCACCACAGGGGCCACAAATGGCTCAAGGCTCCGGTCAGCAGGGGAAACAGGAACAGAAGAAAAAACAGGGGCACGGCGTTGACTGCCGCCACCCAGCCCAGGGCAATGGGCAAGCCCGACCAGAGTACCAACGTGAACCCGGCCAGGGCCCCCACCAGGGAGAGGGTCGCCCCGTTGGCCGCCCGCCAGGGCAGGTGACGGATCACCGCGCCTCCCAGGCGTCCCAGGGGAACGGTCCACAGCAGCAGCCCCACCCCGGAGAGAACATGCCAGCCCGCCGCCCCCAGTCCGGTGGCGAGGGTGCCGGCCAGGGCATACTTGAAGTCAACCTGCAAGCGGCGATTCACAGCCGAATCCTGATACCGCCCCACCGTGGGCAAGAGAACCTGGAGAGTTCCCACCGCGGTCAGTCCCATGAAGCCAACCAGATTCAGGTGCAGGTGCAGGCTGCGCAGGGGCAGCCACCATTCGGGCTGCAAGGCCGCCGCCAGAATGGCCAACAGGCCCAGGGCCAGAACCAGCAGGGCGCCCTGATACCAGAGCAGGCCGGGGTGGGGCCCCCCCAGGGCGCCCCGGGCACGCTGGACCGTCCACAGCCACAGGCTCCCCACCACCCCCAGGCCCAGGGGGGCGGCGACCAGGATCCAGACCGGGTTCCGGGTCACCGCCCAGAAAGCCGCCAGTCCAGCCGCCAGGGCTGCCAGGGGCACCCCTCGAATCCACCCCCGGGCCGGGCCCGATCGGGTCAGCACGGCGGTGAAATGGATCATCATCCCCGTCATCAGCGGGAAGAGCCCCACGGCCAGAATCCAGTGGGCCCGGCCGGCGGGCCCGGCCTGGTCCACCACAACGGCCACCAGGGCCACCAGGGCCCAGAGTCCCAGGACAATCAAATGCCAAACCATGCCGCCTCTCCATGGCCCCCATGGACCGTCCCCAGTGGATGCTTCCCGACAAGTGCCTATGAAAATAGAGGTTTCCCGGGGCAAAAGCCAATCGGAACAGCCCGTCCGGCCCCGCCGTGCGCGGAGAAGAAGGTCCCATCCCCCCTCGGTCCGGGGGCAAGTCATTTTCGGAACGAGGTTTGCATCTGTTTCCAACGGCCGGATTTTCGTCCATAAAGAAGCCACAATCCGTTCCGGTCCCGAGACGTTCGCATCCGGCACCATCCGGAGACAATGACATGCCCCAGACTTCCGATGACAATGACGGCCAGACCATCGCGGGATCCGCGCCGGCGGGAGAACGCCGCCAGTATCCCCGCCCCGCCTTTCATTCCGAGTCCATCCTGACCATGGACAGCGGGGCCATTCTGAAGGGCAAGACGGAGGATGTGAGCTACCGGGGCATCCGCTTTCATCCCGCCCCGGGAACGGAGCTGAAAGAAGTCCTGAAACCCGAAGAAACCAAAGAGCTGGGACGGGTCCGCATCTCCCTGAACAGCAAACTTCCGCTGGATCGGTGCTTCGTCGAATTTCGCGTCGAGGTCGTCCGGCTGGAAACCAGTTTTCTCGGGCTCAATATCCTCCCCCCCACGACCGAAGAAGAGACGAAAAGCCACCGCCAACGGTCTCTGGTTTATGTGCGCCGCAGCAACGGCACCCTGGAGCCGGGCTGGGAGATTCTGCCCCAGGGCGCCGAGCTGCCCAAACGGGTCCGGCAGCGCATCCGCCATCACGAACACAAATACGCCAAAAGCGGGCCGGTGGCAGTGGTCTGTTTCAAGAAGGGGGGCAGTCCGGCGGAAGACCTCTTCAAGCTGCACAACATCCAATACCTCAAGGAAGTCCAAGAGTTTGCCGTGCAGGATCAGCACCATCCCGAAAACCGCTACGACCCTCCCAAGATCGATTGAGCGGCAGACCGTTTCCCGCCCGCCCGTCGCCCTGACCCCATGGCCAGGCTGTAGAGCAGCGGCATCATGAACAGGGTCAACAGGGTCGAGAATCCCAGACCCCAGACGATGGCGGTGGCCACCGGGCCCCACAGCAGGCTGTGGCCGCCCCAGCCCATGGCCAGGGAGAACAGCCCGGCGATGGTGGTGAGCGCCGTGATGAGAATGGGCACCACCCGCCGGCGCCCGGCGAAAATGATGGCATGCAGCCCGCTCATGCCGGCCTGTCGCCGGTCGTTGGCGGCGGAGATCAGGACGATGGAGGCATTGACCGCGATACCGGACAGGGCCACCACCCCGTACAGGGTATACAGACTCAGGGGATGGCCGGACGACAGCAGCCCGAACACCACCCCGGTGAAAGCCATGGGCAGGGTGGTCAGGATCAGCAGGGGTTGCAGGTAGCTGCCGAACTGGGCCCCCAGGATCATGTACATGAGGCCCACTCCGAGCAGAAACAGGACGAGGATGGCATCCAGGCTTTCCGTGATGTCATCCAACAGCCCGGAGAAATCCAGGTTCACGCCCGGATGCCGCTCCTGGATCGCCCCCCAGGCGGCCTTGATCCGGGCATTGGCGGCCACCGTGTTCATCATCGTCTGATCCAGCTCCGCCTCCACGGTGATGGTGCGACGGAAGTCGTGATGGCGGATGGCTTCCTCCCCCTGCCGCACCCGATGGTCCAGCAGTTCCCCCAGCGCAATGGAGTCCCCGCCGGGCCGGGCCACCGGCAGGGCCAGCAGCTCCCCGATCCGCTCCAGGGGGCGCGGCTGGGCCATCACCCGTACCTCCACCTTCTCCCCCTGATCCTGCAACCGAGCCACCACCTCCCCATCGCCCAGCAGGCGGACCAGCCGCAGCACGTCCGCCGGGTTGAGTCCGGCGCGGCGGATGGCATCCCCGTCGGGCTGCAACACCAACTGCTGGCCGCCCGGCTCATGGTTGTTGGCGATATCCCGCACCGCCGGCATTCCGGCCAGAATGCCCTCCAGATCCTTCACCGCCGGCAGGATCCGTTCATAACTCTCCCCGCGCACCTTGATGCTGACGGGTTTGGTGACCGGTGGGCCGCCGGAGAGGGACAAGAAAGTGACCCGGACCGGCCCCGCTACCCCGGTGACCGTGGCTCGCATCCCCTCCATGATCTCCGGCACCGATCGCCGCCGGCTGACGTCCGGGTCGAGGCTCACCAACACTTGGCCGTGGCGGTCCCCGGTGAGGGGCTTGGTTTCGGTAAAGGCCTGTCCGGCATAGCCGACCAGGGCCCGGTATTCCCCGGGTTGCAGTTTGGAGCGCACCCGGGCCTCCACTTGTTGCACCACCGCCAGGGTCTGGTCCAGCGGGGTGCCGGGGGGCATCTCCACGTTGACGTAGAAGAGGGGCAGGTGATCCATGGCGAAGAAGTCCACCTTCAGGACATTGCCGGCCACCAGACCCGCAGCCGCCAGAAACGGGAGAATCGCCACGGCCAGGGAATATCCGGGGCGGCGCAACACCCGCACCAGGAAGCGGACATAAGAATTACGGATGGCATGCAGGGTCCGCGCCCGCCATCGATGGATCGGGGAAGAGTACCTGACCTGCAACCGGATGGCCCCCACATGGGCCGGCAATATCCAGAACGCCTCCACCAGACTAAGGACCAGCGCCGTGGAGACCACCGCCGGGATCACCCGCATGAACTTGCCCAGAATGCCCGGCAGCAGCATGAGGGGCAGAAAGGCGGCCATGGTGGTGAGGACCGACGTGGTCACCGGGGCCGCCACTTCCCGCAATCCCTCGATCCCCGCGGCCAGGGCGTCCATGCCGGCCTGGATCCGGACATGAATCGCCTCCACCACGACCACCGCGTCATCCACCAGCATCCCCAGGGCGATCACCACCCCCAACAGCACCATGACGTTGAGGGAGCCATCCAGGGCATGGATCAACCCGAAGGTGCCGGCCAGGGCAAAGGGAATGCCCAGGCCGATGAGGATGGCAATACGGGTGCCCAGGAAGGCCCAGGTGGTGACCATCACCAGGATCAGCCCCATCAGGGCGTTGTTCTCCATGACCCCCAGGGCATTGCGCACCAGGTGGGTGGCATCGTCGGCCAGAACCAGCTCCACCCCGGTGACCGGCGCCAGGGCATTGCGCTGGATGATGTAATCCCGGATGCGGGCGGTCAATTCCAGGGCATTGGCGTTGGCCTGCTTGGTCACCGGCAGCAGCACCGCCGGCAGGCCATCCATGGTCACCCGGTTGACGGCCTTCTGCCGTCCCCGGGCCACCTCGGCCACCCGTTCCAGGGGCACCTCGCCGCCCGGTCCCAGCACCGGCCAGCGGGCCAGCCGCTCCGGATCGGCCTCGGTGCCCTGCAACCGCAGCAGCCAGGTCCGACTGCCCACCCGCAGGGACCCGCCGGACACATCCCGAAACCGTGCCTTCAGGGTGTCGGCCAGGGCGATGGGGGTCACCCCCATATTCTCCAGCGCGTCCGGCCGAAAGCGGATCTGGATTTCCGGCTCCCGCAGCCCCAGGGGCATGACCTGATCCACCCCCCGTATCTGCTCCAGATCCTTGCGGACATGGTGGGCCTGGCGGCGCAGGTTTTCCCCGTCGGCCTGTCCCTTGACCACCACCATGGCGGTGGGAAACCCGTTGGCGCTGGTGATCTCCAGGATCACCGGATCCTCCGCCTCGGGGGGCAACTCCCGTTCCTTGCTGCGGATCTCCCGGCGCAGGTCGTTGACCCGCTTGTCGAAAGTCTGCTCATCCATGTCCTGGAAGCGGACCAGAATGGTGGAGTCGCCTTCCTGGGAGCTGGAGATGACGAACCGCCGGTCCCGCACCCGCAGCAGCGCCTCTTCCAGGGGTTCGGTGATCAGGGTTTCCACATCCTCCGCCGATCCTCCCGGCAGGGCGGTGATCACGTTGATCCAGTTGAAATTCATGTCCGGATCCTGCTGCCGGGGCAGCAGACCGTAGGCCAGGAATCCGAGGACCAGCACCAGAACAAAGGTCAGATTGGCAAAGACGTGGTTGGTCAGAAAGAAGCGCAGCACGGGGTCATTCCCCCCCCTCCGGCACCACCGGCTGGTCGTGGCGCAGGCCCTCGCGCCCGGCCAGGATCACCCGCTCGACCGCGGGATCAAGGGACCCGGGCAGGGGGGCCGGGCGGCCTTCCTGGGACCCGGGCAGGGGCAGAAAATGCGCCCGTCCGTCCCGCAGCAGGAACACTCCCAGGCCCGCGTCACGCCGCACCAGGAGGTCCGGGGGCAGATGGGCCACGGGATGGGTCCATTCCAGCCGGCCGGCGCTGCCCACCGGGGCAGTCTGGCCGCGGAAATCGAACCGTGCCTCCCGGGTACGGGCCCCTTCCGCGACCACGTCCAGCAGCACCCGCAGCTCCAGGGCCAGCCGCCCGTCTCCCCGGACGAACCACCACTCCCGGTGCCGGGACAGACCGGCGGCCTGATCGGAATCCAGGCGGGCGGCCAACTCCGGCGCATCGGTATCCACCAGCCGCACCAGGGGGGTCCCGGGCCCGGCCCAACTGCCGGGATGGGCCAACCGTTCCACCACCTGACCGGCGAACGGCGCGGTGATGCGGCATTGGTCCATGTCCAGACGGGCCGCCGCCAGGGCGGCCTCCTGGCGCTGGATGGCCGCCGCCAGGGCGCCGGCCTCCACCCGTCGCCGGTCCAGCAGCTCGGCGCTGGCCTGACCCTTGGCCTCCAGGGTGCGGGCCCGGTCCAGCTGGCGTTCGGCCAGACCCTGGTTGACCCGCAGCTCGTTGAGGGTCGCCTCGGCCCGAACCACCTCCAGCCGGAAGGCCCGATCATCCTGCACCACCACCGGCGCCCCCCCCCCCCCCCCCCCCCCCCCCCCCCCCCCCCCCCCCCCCC
>PEAP01000187.1 GCA_002753665.1 Magnetococcales bacterium DC0425bin3 | reverse complement strand
CGTGGGTCAGGACCTCGGGCACCGCCAGAACCCCGAACCAGGGCACCAGACGAACGGCACCCCCCATCAGCAGGATCAGGATCAGGAGCAGCCAGGGCAGGGTTCTTGGCACGGAAGAGTCCTGTTTCGAAGAAGGCGTCAGTGATCCTAGCATTCTCCGTCCACGGAAGCACCGGTTGCAAAAAGAACCGATTCGGATCCGCGGCTTTCATCGACCCTCCACCCTCCACCGATGACAGTCGCTCCGCGACTGTCATCGGTAAATCGCCGGCCGTTGAAGCCCGAACAAAATTGTTGGATAATGCGACGTGGATGAAGAGGAATTTTCCAGTATTTTTGCTGTTCAATCGATCCAGGAGGAACGAAATGCTTCGGGGAAAAGTACTGGTCGCCCAAGGCGGCGGCCCCACGGCGGTGATCAACCAGTCCCTGGTGGGGGTGGTGCAGGAAGCCCGCAAATATGCCCAGGTGGAAGGCATCTACGGTGCGCTGCACGGCGTTTCCGGCATCGTGAAGGAAGAGCTGGTCGACCTGACCCAGGAAACCACCGCCAATCTGGAACGGGTGGCGGCCACCCCGTCCTCGGCCCTGGGGTCCACCCGGGACAAGCCCGACGCGGCCTACTGCGAGAAGATCTACAAGGTCCTCAAGGCCCACAACGTCCGGTATTTCTTCTACATCGGCGGCAACGACAGCTCCGACACCTGCCGGCTGGTGGGCAACTTCGCCAAGGCGGAGAACTACGAGATGGCCGCGGTCCATGTGCCCAAGACCGTGGACAACGACCTGATGGAGAACGACCACGTCCCCGGCTTTCCGTCCGCCGCGCGGTTCGTGGGCTGCGCCTTCTCCGGCATCAACCTGGACAACAAGGCCCTGCCCGGCGTCTATGTGGGCGTGGTGATGGGTCGGCATGCCGGTTTCCTCACCGCCGCCGCCGCCCTGGGGCGCATCCAGCCCGATGACGGTCCGCACCTGATCTACCTCCCCGAGCGCACCTTCGACATGGACCGCTTCCTGGCCGATGTCAAGCGGGTCTACGATCAGCACAAGCGCTGCGTCATCGCCGCCTCCGAAGGCATCCACGACGCCGAGGGCATCCCCATCGTCACCAGGCTGATGAAGAACGTGGAGAAGGACGCCCACGGCAACGTGCAGCTCTCCGGCACCGGCGCCCTGGCCGACCTGATGTGCGACCAGGTCAAATCCAAGCTGGGCATCAAGCGGGTGCGGGGCGACACCTTCGGCTACCTGCAGCGCTCCTTCCTGGGCGTGGTGTCCGATGTGGATCAACGGGAAGCCCGGGAATCCGCCCAGATGGCCGTGAAGCTGGGCATGCAGGGCTTCACCGGCTCGGTGGCCATCAAGCGGGTGGGGGACTATGCGGTGGAATACGTCGCCACCCCCATCGAAAAGATCGCCGCCCTGACCCGGGTCATGCCCGATGAGTTCATCAATGCCGAGGGCAACAATGTCACCCCGGCCTTCATGAACTACATCCGGCCCCTGGTGGGCACGACCCTGCCCGATGTCTCCGTCCTGCGCGCCCCCAAGGTGGCCAAGATCCTCAACAAGTAGGTCGAGGACCCCTCACGGCGGACGCTGCCGCGCCGGCGGCGGACCGGAAACCCGGTCCGCCGCCCTCTCCTCCCCGATCCGGTGCCTGCCATGACGCGCATCCGGGAAATACCGTACAACTATACCTCGTTCTCCGACCGGGAAATCGTGCTGCGTTTCCTCGGCCCCCAGGCCTGGGACCAGTTGGAGACCCTGCGCGGCCACCGCCGCACCGGTCGCTCCGCCCGCCTGCTGTTCGAGGTGCTGGGGGACCTGTGGATGGTGGACCGCAACCCCTTTCTGTTCGAGGATCTGGCCCGGGACTCCCGGCACTTCTTCCAGGACATCGACCTGCGGCTGGAGCAGATCGCCGCCCGCTCCGAGGGCAACCCCCTGGTGCGGGAGCTGCTGAAACAGGGCCGGGAGGCGGTGGCGGCCCTGCGGGAGCGGCTGGCGGCCTCTCCGCGCTTCCGCCGCCGGGCGCGGGCGTGGTTCGGCCGGGTGGCCGGGCCGGACACCGTGGACTTCAGCGGCGAAACCCGGGTGGCCCATGTCACCGATGCCACCGACTGGCGGGTGGCCTGCCCGGCGGTGGTGCTGACCCCCGACCGGGAGGCCGAGGTGGCCGGTCTGGTGCGGGCCTGCATCGAGCTGGGCCTGACCATCATCCCCCGGGGCGGCGGCACCGGCTATACCGGCGGGGCGGTGCCGCTGCATCCGGACACGGCGGTCATCAACATGGAGAAGCTCTCCGCCATCGGTCCGGTGGTGCCGCGGACCCTGCCCGGTCACGCCGAACCGGTGCCCACCCTGCGGGTGGAAGCCGGCGCGGTGACCAAACGGGTGGCGGAGGCGGCGGAGGCGGCCGGCTGGGTGTTCGCCGTGGATCCCACCAGCCAGCACGCCTGCACCATCGGCGGCAACGTGGCCATGAACGCCGGGGGCAAGAAGGCGGTGCGCTGGGGCACCACCCTGGACAACCTGCTGTCCTGGCGCCTGGTGACCCCGGCGGGCGGCTGGCTGGAGGTGACCCGCCTCGACCACAACCTGGGACGCATACACGACCTGCCCGAGGCCCGCTTCGCCGTGCAGCCCCTGGCCGCCGACGGCCAGACCCCCGTGGGCGAGCCGGACCTGCTGACCATCCCCGCCGCCGAGATCCGCAAGCCGGGCCTGGGCAAGGACGTGACCAACAAGGTGCTGGGCGGCCTGCCCGGGGTGCAGAAGGAGGGCTGCGACGGCCTGGTGACCAGCGCGGTGTTCGTGCTGCACCGCCTGCCGGAGCATCGGCGCACCCTGTGCCTGGAGTTCTACGGCGCCGACCTGGCCCGGTCGGTGCCGGCCATCGTCGAGACCAAGACCTACCTGGACCGCCACCCGTCGGTGATCTGCGCCGGGTTGGAACACATGGACCACCGCTACGTCAAGGCGGTGGGCTACAGCCCCAAGGCCAACCGCGGCGAGCTGCCGAAGATGGTGCTGCTGGCGGATCTGGCCGGGGACGACGCCACGGCCCTGGATCAGGCCGCCGCCCATGTGGTGACCCTGACCCGGGCCCGGGACGGCGCCGGGTTCATCGCCGTCGGCGCCGCCGAGCGGGAACGCTTCTGGGCCGACCGCGGCCGGGTGGCGGCCATCGCCGCCCACACCAACGCCTTCAAGATCAACGAGGACGTGGTGATTCCCCTGGAACGGCTGGCCGAGTATACCCGGGGCATCGAGCGGATCAATATCGAGCAATCCATCGCCAACAAGCGGCGCATCGTGGCCGCGGTGCGGGATTTCCTGACCGGGGAGGCCTTTCGCGCCCAGCTGCCCGCCGGCTATCCGGCCGGCGGTGAGAGCGACACCATCCTCCAGGACAAGATCCAGGCCGCCACCGCCCTGCTGGACCGGGTGGCCGTCGGCTGGCAGGCGTTCCAGGACCATCCCGACCAGCCGGCCACCGATCCCCGCTTCGGCCTGCCCCCGGCCCTGCTGGAGCAGGGTCTACCCGGGGAGAGCCTGCTGGATCTGCTGCTGACCCAGCGGCTGGTGGTCAGCTACCGCCAGGGGGTGGAACTCCCCCTGAAGCAGATCTTCTCCGGCGACCTCTGGCTGGGGGTCCGCGACCGGCTGGACGCCATTCATGCCGAGGGCCGCTCCAGTCGCCTGTTCGTGGCGTTGCACATGCATGCCGGCGACGGCAACGTCCACACCAACATCCCGGTCAACTCCAACGACTACCGGATGCTGGGCGAAGCCGAACGCATGGTGGAGCGCATCATGGCCCTGGCCCGGGAGCTGGGGGGGGTGATTTCCGGGGAGCATGGCATCGGCCTGACCAAGTACCGCTTCCTGGCCCCGGATCAGGCCGCCGCCTTCGCCGCCTACAAGGCCCGGGTGGACCCCCACGGGCATTTCAACCGCGGCAAGCTGCTGCCCGGCCCGGGACTGGAACAGGCCTATACGCCGTCCCTGCGGCTGGTGCAGCAGGAGGCATTGATCCTCCAGGAGAGCGACCTGGGGGCGCTCAACGACGATGTGCGCAACTGTCTGCGTTGCGGCAAGTGCAAACCGGTCTGCACCACCCATGTGCCCGGGGCCAACCTGCTCTACAGCCCCCGGGACAAGATCCTGGCCGTCGGCCTGCTCATCGAGGCGTTCCTCTACGAGGAGCAGACCCGGCGCGGGCTGTCCCGCCACCATTTCGACAGCCTGGACGACCTGGCGGATCACTGCACCATCTGCCACCGCTGTCGCACGCCCTGTCCGGTGCATATCGACTTCGGCCAGGTCACCATGCGCATGCGGGAGATCCTGACCCGGCAGGGCAAGAAGCGCCGTCCCGCCGGGGGGCGTCTGGCCAGTGGCAGGCATACGTTAAAAG
>PEAP01000186.1 GCA_002753665.1 Magnetococcales bacterium DC0425bin3 | reverse complement strand
CTTCGGCCAGTGAGGCGGGACGTTCCTCCGCTGTGCAACGGGCCCTCCGGGCCCGTTTTTTTTCGCTCGCCCTGGCCTTGGCGGCTTCTTCCCCAGCGGTGATTGCCAAGCCGAGGTCGCATGGGTACCCTGATCGTCCCACTTGACCACAGGCCGGAGCGGAACGATGAAGTTGGTGGAAATTCTCATTGAACATTATCGCTGCTTCGAATCGTTGACCATCCCATTGCAGCCGGATGTCACGGTGTTCGTCGGAGTCAACGGTGCCGGCAAGACTGCTGTTCTGGATGCCATCGCTTTGGCTCTTTCCGAGATTGTCGCCGCTCTTGGTGGACATGAATCTGCCCATCAAATCAGAACCTCACGCCTGTCAGACATTTTTGTCCCAGAGAAATCGGGCAGCCCCAAGAGCCAAAACGATGGGACCTTCAGCTTGCACACAAAATTCGCAAGCCATCTCAACGCACCCCCTTTGACTGATTGCAGTATTACATTTTCAGACAATCATTGGTCCTCGTCACCAACCAATCTAAAACAGGTTCTGCCTGCATCAATAAAAAATTTTGACTGCTATCCTGTCATAACCTATTATCGTGCCAAACGTCGTTTCAATGAAATGCCGAACATGGGAGATCTATTCAATACGACGTTTGACAGGACATCCGCTCTCGAGAATGCTCTTGACGCTGGGACAAATTATCAAGCGATGTGTCAGTGGTTTTACTTGCGGGAGAATGAGGAACTTCGAAAAAAGATCCGTCCAGGACTTGGCAGTGACTTTGAATTTTCCGACCTGAAGGCCATCCGGCATGCCCTGGCATTGACGATCGAAGGGGTGAAGCAGGTATTCTTCGATGGTGTTCCTCCCATTTTAAAGCTCTCCCTGACCAACCTCGGCGGTGAACCTGAATGCCGATCCCTGGATCAATTGAGCGATGGCTATCGCAGCCTGTTGGCCGTGATTCTCGATTTCGCCCGGCGTCTGGCGGTGGCCAATCCCCACCTGGGCAACCCCCTGCAAGCACCTGGCATTCTACTGATCGACGAAATCGAACTTCACCTGCACCCGCAATGGCAGCAACGCATCATTCCCAATCTGCGCCAGGTATTCCCCAATACCCAGCTGATCGTCGCCACCCACAGCCCGGCGGTCCTCACGACGGTGCATCGCGAACAGATCCGCCTGATCGGGTCCGACCATCGTCTGGTGGAGATTCCCGATGATGTCGGCACCTACGGTGCGGAAAACGCTCGCGTGCTTGCCGAGGTATTCGGAACCCATGGACGTCCGCAACACATCGAAACCGTCCAGGAATTGAGGACCTACCTGGCCCTGATCGAAGCACGCCAACATGGCAGCGACGCTGCGCTTCGGTTGCGCAACAGCCTGGAAGCGGCCCTGGGTCGGAGTGATCCCGACCTGCTCTATGCCGATCTGCGCATCAAGCAGTTACGGGCCTTGATCCAACCATGAGGACCATCCCACGCCGCCTGCCAGCTCCATCCTGCCTGACCGAGCAGCCGCCAAGCCAGGAATGGCACACCTTTATGGGCAGTCCATGCCATGCCACTGTGGATGACCATCTGCGCCAGGAACAGCAGTCGCTCTGCGCTGCTATTGTGAAAGCAGAATCACCTCCGGGAACAGCCATATCGAACACATGGAGTCACGCAGCCGAACCCCAGGCCGGACCTACGATGGCGCCAACCTGGCATTGTCGTGCAACGGCGGTCGGGGGGATCATTGCGGTCATTACAAGGACGATCGGCACCGGAATCCGCACCATCCCTGGAATGCGCATCTCTTTTCTGCACCGCATGATCCAGCCACCGCGGGTCTGTTCCAATATCTGGCCGATGGCAGCGTCCGGGCAACATCCATGGACCCCGAGAAGGCCAACCACATGATAGGCCACCTCGGCCTCGACTGCGCTAGGCTCCAGGAACGCAGAAAACGACATGCTCGTGGCTTGGCCAACGCACTCGGTAAGCAACCCGATTCGGGGCTGGTTGACTGGCTGCGTCGGGAATACCTGTCTCCCGACGAACACGGCCGGCTGCAGGAGTTCCTTTCGCTGTCGAAGGCCATTCTTACGCCGTGAGCGAATGCAGTCGGCATCTCCCATTATGAATCCACAAGGGGTTCCGGCCATGCCATGGGCAACAGCAAGGAGCTTACCGTGGCAGCCGGGAAGCGGCCTTCATCGGTAGAAGGTGGAGGGAAGGCCCTGACTCGATCCCCCCCTCCAGCCGGTACTGGATGGCTTCGGCGAGGTGGGGGGGGTGTACCCGTTCGGATTCTTCCAGATCGGCGATGGTGCGGGCCACCCGCAGGATGCGGTGGAAGGCCCGGGCCGAAAAGCCCAGGCGCTGGCTGGCCCCGCGCAACAGGGCCAGGCTCTGGTCGCCCAGGGGCACCAGGCGTTCCAGGGTGGGGCCGTCCAGGGCGCAGTTGAGCAGGCGGGGGCCGTTGCGGCGCTGCTGCACCTCCCGGGCCCGGGACACCCGGGCCGCCACCGCCGCGCTGGCTTCGCCCGGTTCCAGGGCGGTCAGCTCCTCGAAGGGCACCGCCGTCACCGCCACATGCAGATCGATGCGGTCCAGCAAGGGTCCGGACAGGCGCGAACGGTAGCGTTCCACCTGGACCCGGGAGCAGTGGCAGTCGTGATGGGGATCCCCCAGATGTCCGCAGGGGCAGGGATTGAACGCCGCCAGCAACTGGAACGCCGCCGGGAAACGGGCGCTGCGCTGGGCCCGGGAGATGGTCACCTCCCGGGCTTCGAGGGGTTGGCGCAGCACCTCCAGGGTGGGGCGGGTGAATTCGGTCAGCTCGTCCAGGAACAACACCCCGTGATGGCTGAGGCTCACTTCCCCCGGCAGGGGCCGGCCGCCGCCCCCCACCAGGGCCACCTGGGAGGCGGTGTGATGGGGCGACCGGAACGGCCGGCAGCCGATCAGGGGTCGGGATCGGGACAGATGACCGGCTACCGAATAGACGGCGGTCACCTCCAGGGCCTCGTCCAGGGTCAAAGGCGGCAGAATGCCGGGCATGCAGCGCGCCAGCAAAGTCTTGCCGGAACCGGGCGGGCCGCTCATCACCAGGTTGTGACCGCCGGCAGCAGCCACTTCCAGGGCGCGCCGGGCATATTCCTGGCCCTTCACCGCGGCCATGTCCGGCCCCGACTCCTCCCGGGCGCCCAGCCACCGCTCCCAACGGGTGGGCGGCGCCGGATCCAGCCGTTCCTCGCCCAGCAGGTGCCGCACCAGGGCCAACAGGGTGGGCGGGGCGATCACCCGCAGACCGGGCACCAGGGCGCCTTCCGGAGCGTTCTCCGGCGGCACCACCAGTTCCTCCAAACCCTGTTCCCGCAGGAACAGGGCGGCGGGCAGACAGCCGGGCACCGGCTTGAGACGGCCGTCCAGGGACAGCTCCCCCAGGAACAAGCGCCGCTCCAGGGCGGCCTGGGGCAGGCGTCCGGCGGCGGTCAGCAGTCCCACCGCCATGGGCAGATCGTAGGCGCCGCCCTCCTTGGGCAGGTCCGCCGGGGCCAGGTTGATGATGATGCGCCGCGCCGGCAGCCGGAACCCGGAGTTGTGCAGGGCCGACCGCACCCGGTCCCGGGCCTCCCGCACCGCGCCATCCGGCAGACCCACCAGGTTCAACCCCGGCAGGCCGGGGCCCAGATCCACCTCCACCTCCACCCGCCGGGCGGTGATTCCGGTCAGGGCAACGGTCTCCACCCGTGCCAGCATCGCCATTCTCCAGGCCCCAACAGGATCTCCGCCCGTCAGACCCGGTAGACCAGCACCCGTTCCTCCAGCATGTCGCGCATGGCGTAGCGCACTCCTTCCCGGCCCAGGCCCGAATCCTTCAACCCCCCGTAGGGCATGGAGTCCACCCGAAAGGACGGCACGTCGTTGTGGATGACCCCGCCGACCTCCAGGGCATCCATGGCCTGCATTACCGTGTTGAAATCATTGGTGAAGATCCCACACTGCAGGCCGAAGCGGCTGGCGTTGACCAAGCGGAAGGCATCGACCATGCCGGCCACCGGGGTCAGGGTCACCACCGGGCCGAAGGCCTCCTCGGCATTGACCCGGGCGCCAGCTTCCACCTCTTCCAGAATGGTAGGGGCCAGGCAGTTGCCCGCGCCGATGGCCGGCACCTGGTTGCCGGTGACCAGCTTGGCCCCCTGGTCCAGGGCCTCGGCGATCCATTGGCTCAGGCGCTCCCGGTTGCGGGTGTCGATCATGGGACCCAGGGTGGTGTGTTCGTCCAGGGGATCCCCCGGGCGCAGGGCCTCGGCGGCCGCCTTGAAGCGGGCGCGGAATTCTCCCATGATCTCCTGATGCAGGAAGATCCGCTGCACCGAAATGCACACCTGACCGCACTGGTAGAAGGCCCCCATCACCGCCCGGGAGATCAGCCAGTCCCAGTCCCGCACGTCCCGATCGACGATCAGCCCGGCATTGCCACCCAGTTCCAGCACCACCTTCTTGCGGCCGGCATCGCGTTTCATGCGCCAGCCCACCTCGGGGGAGCCGGTGAAGGACAGCAGCTTGACCCGTTCGTCCTCCACCAGCATTTGCCCGGCCTCCCGCCCGCAGGGCACCACGGAAAACGCCTGGCGCG
>PEAP01000185.1 GCA_002753665.1 Magnetococcales bacterium DC0425bin3 | reverse complement strand
TGGGCCTGGCCGAGCTGGCCGCCGTCCTGGCCCGGGCCCGGGCCGTGGTGGGGCTGGACTCGGGCCTGGCCCACCTGGCCGGGGTGTTGCAACGCCCCTGCGTCACCCTGTTCGGCGCCACCAATCCGGACTATTCCGGCATCGGCGGTCCCCGCCAGCGGCTGTTGCGGGCTGCTTGGCCCTGCGCCCCCTGCATGCAGCGCCGCTGTGCCGCAGCGCCGGTGGCGGGCATCCACCCGCCCTGCACCCGCACCCTGCCCCCGGAACGGGTATGGGACGAATTACGCCCCTTGCTGGAGGAATGACCCCCATGCCGGAGCCCACCCCCCTGCCCCTGAGCGTGGTGCTGATCACCCGCAATGCCGAAGCGGTGCTGGAACCCTGCCTGCGGAGCGTGCCCTGCGCCGCCGAGATCGTGGTGGTGGACACCGCCAGCACCGACCGCACCCAGGCCATCGCCCGGGCCCATGGCGCCCGGGTGTTCGACCACCCCTGGCAGGGCTTCGGCCCCCAGAAGCAGTTCGCCGTGGCCCAGGCCAGCCACCCCTGGGTGCTGTGCCTGGACGCCGACGAACGGGTCAGCCCGGAGCTGCGCCGCAGCCTGGAAGAGCTGTTCGCCCGGGGGGAACCGGAACCGGGCGCCTACGACATGCCCCGGCGCAACCGCTTCATGGGCCGCTGGCTGCGCCATGGCGAGGGCTATCCCGATCCCAACCTGCGCCTGTTCCACCGGGATTACGCCCGCTGGAGCGATGACCTGGTCCACGAGCATGTCCTCAGCAACGGCCCGGTGGGACGCCTGGAAGGCGATCTGCTCCACGAAACCGACCAGACCCTCGAAGACTACCTGACCAAACAGAACCGCTACACCTCCATCCAGGCCCACGCCCTGATCGCCAGGGGCCGACGACCCGGCCTGGCCAGGCTGCTGCTGAGCCCCCTGGCCCGGTTCGTCAAATTCTACTTTCTGCGGCGGGGCTTTCTGGACGGCGTGCCGGGCCTGGTGCATGTGGTGATCGGCTGCTTCAACTCGTTCATCAAATACGCCAAGGCCCGGGACGGCCGCTGATTCAAGACCCCTCCTCCGCCACTGCCAGGAAGTCTCCCACCGTGTGTCTGGCCCGCTCCAGGGTGGTCGCCTCCAGGCGTCCTTCCTGGCAGGCAGCGGCCACCTCGCGCAGGAAGTGTCCCTGTTGTTCGGGAGTGGCGTCCATGTGGCCCAGCACCCCCGCCACCAGGCGCGCCGCCGGCGACAGGGACACCCGGCAGGCCTCCGCCGGCCAGATGGCCGCGGTGGCCGGCGGCCACCGCGCCGCGCCGGGATTGACCAGCGGGCTGCGGGGAATGCCCTCGCTGACCAGCCGCGCCCGGCCGTCCCGGCCATAGAGCCCCAGCAGCCACCACTGGGTATGGCGGATGCCTGCCACCACCTGGGCGGTCAGGCGCGCCGCCCACTGGCAGGCCTGGGCTCCGGCCCGGGACAGGGTCACCCGGTCCGGCCAGGGGGGCCAGATCCGTCCGGAACCGGAGGGTCCGGGGTCCGGGGTCCGATCCGCGCCGATGTGGCGTTCCGCCCTGGCGGAACGCCAGTCGGGCGGGAGGTCCGGGTCGATGCGGACTGCGTATTCCGACCAGAGCTTCAAATCAGTCGATCCTTTCCACGGGCCAGTCGATCCGTTCCGCGGGCCGGTCGATCCGTTCCGCGGGGCAGTGCCGGCCCCTCCGCCGCTCGGAAAGGCCTCCATGATGCCGACAGCTCCGAAAGAAACGTGCCAAACGTAATCTTTCGTATGTTCAACGCACTGCCGCCGGTCTGGACGGCCTGTTTCCCCCTGGGGGGCAAGGATTGCCTCCCCAGGGGGAAAATACTGCCCGTGGTCGCGATCCGGCGATCACCGCACCGGCAGGCGCTGCTGCGCATGGGCGAGGATGTCCACCTGGCTCTGCACCGGAATGGCCCGCATGGAGACCATTTCCTTGCCCGGGTGGCCGTTGCGGATCTTGTGGAAGGATTCCCAGGGATTGTCGTTGGCCACCGTGCCCAGGTATTCGGGCTTTTCCACCGTCTTGAAGTTGATCTTGCGGCCGTCCAGGCCGTGGCAGATGGCGCAGATCGCCTCGAAATGCGGCGCGCCCCGGGCCGGATCGCCCCGGAAGCGGCGGGTGGTGCGGTCGATGTACTGGTCCATGTCCACCTGCCCACGGCTGACAAACAGGGCCAAAGCCCGGGCGGTCGGGTCGTCGATCATGGTGACGGTATAGCGGTGGGTGGCGTCGCGGATCACGGTCAGCACGGCGGCGGGATCCCGGTTTTCGAAGTGGCGGATGCCCCCGATGCCGGTGCGGTGGGAGCCCTGGCCGTAGGCCCCGACCGCTCCCTGGTAGTCCCAGCCATGGCATTCCTTGCAGCGCCAGGTGGTCAGGCCTTTCTGCTGGCCATCCTTGGGATAGGCGGGATGGCTGCCCAGGAAGGCCTGCTTGTCCAAGCCCCGGGCCTGGAGGTCGGCATCGGTCAGCAATCCCATCCAGTTGTCGTAGGCCCGTCCGCCCAGAGCCAGGGCGAAGAGATCCTCTGCGGCCCGGAGCGGCCCGGCGATGAGCAGTCCGGCCAGCAGCAGGATGGTCGGTGGAAGAATTCGGTGGAGGCGGATGCACCCCGGCAACGTCCTCATGGCTGTGTCTCCTGGCTGTCGGCGGCGGTGGCCACGCGGTTGCGGCCGGCCCGCTTGGCGGCGTAAAGGGCCTGGTCGGCCCGCTTGAGCAATTGTTCGGGATCCCGGAAGGGGTTTTCCGCCAGGACGGCCACACCGATGCTGATGGTCACCCGCAGGCCATCCACATCCTGTCGCTCCACCTTGGCCCGCAGGGTCTCGGCGATGCGCAGCCCCCCGGCCAGGGGGGTGTTGGGCAGGATGACGCAGAATTCCTCGCCGCCGAAACGACAGGGCAGATCGGTTTCCCGCACCGACTGCCGCACCACCTGTCCCAGGACGCGCAGCACCCGGTCGCCCTGATCGTGGCCATATTCGTCGTTGAAGCGCTTGAAATGGTCCACGTCGAACATCATCAGGCTCAGCTCGCGACCATGGCGGAGGGCCAGCTTGCAATTCAGGTCCAGCAGCTCTTCCATGCGCCGCCGGTTGAAAAGCTGGGTCAGCTCGTCCACATAGGAGAGCTTGCGCAGATGCTGCTCCAGCATCTTTTCCTCGGTCGCATCGCGGATCAGGGCCGCGGAACCGATCTCGTCGCCCCGTTCGGTGTGGATGCGGGAGGCATAGATGTTGAGAATCCGGTTGCCGACCGTGAAATCCCGGGAATGGGTATGGTCCTCGCCGCTCAGCAGGCTGGCCATGGTGTCGGCGTCGCCCACCAGGTTCATGAACCCCTCCTGGACGATGCGGCTCATGGAGCGGTCCAGCAGGCGCTCGGCCGAGGGATTCACCAGCACGATGCGCCGGTTCCGGTCGGTGACCACGATGCCCTCCCGGGCGCTGAGAATGATGGTGGTGAGCTTGTCCTGCTCGTGCTGCAGGCCGGTGTAGGTGCGGAGCAGTTGCCCGACCATGGTATTGAAGCTGGTGGCCATGGCGCTCAGTTCGTCGCGGCCCAGCACCGGCACCGTCTGGGTCAGATCGCCCCCCGCGACCTGGCCCATGGCCTGGGTGACCCGGGTCACCGGCAGGACGATGGCCCGGCGGATGAACAGGTGGGTGAGCAGCATCACCACCAGAAAGCAGCCCACCAGCATGATGCCGGCCTGGATTCGGGACTGGCGGATCTGCTCCTCCACGCCGGCCAGGGAGGTGCTGAACTTGACCACCCCCAGCAGGGGTTTGTCCCGGCCATGGCAACGGTGGCAAGCGGGTTCGTTGGGAATGGGGGTCAGCAGGGTCAGGTGACTGGGCTCCCCGGGACGATATTCCTGGAAGGCCACCAGGTCGCGGCTGTCGATGAGCCGCTTCAGGTGGGGATCGTCCGGGGACAGCATGGGCACCACCTGCTCCCGGTCCCGGGGGGTGAACAGCAGCTCGCCGCGGTTCCAGTTGACATCCAGGATGGTGCGATTATCCTGGTAGGCTTCGTGGCCGTCCAGGCGCATCAGCCGCAGGTCGGCCACCTCCGGCACCCGCTTGAGGTGTTCGGCGAAGCTGTTGGCGATGCTGGCCGATCCGGTCAGCATCAGGGCCTTGAGGCTCTGGATCACGGTCAGGGCCAGGGCGGTCCGAGACTTGAGGTTCTGCTCCAGGATGGCCTGTTCTTCCTGCCAGGTATGCAGGATCAGCAGCCCCATCAGGGGCAACAGGGTCGTCACTCCCACCACCAGCATGATTCTGTGCCCGATCTTGCCCATGCGCCTTCCCCGGATGGCTGCCCCCCGTATTTTTTTATATACCCATTCTTCAGGTTGATTGGAAGGATATTTAAATTAACAATGATGTATTGAAGGGTAACAAATATAACAAAAAATATTTATTTCCGCCATGATCTGAAGAGGGCTGGCAAACCCGGGAAGATCTGGTAGGTAATGGCGCTTAGATAGTCAAAAAACATTGTGATTTCAAAACGGATCGTGCTTCATTCCGAGGCTTGGTCAGCCTGGGGTAGGGTTTTGGTCGCCGTTTGACCACCCTGGGTTCAACCCGC
>PEAP01000184.1 GCA_002753665.1 Magnetococcales bacterium DC0425bin3 | reverse complement strand
CAGGCCGGCGTTGAGGTCTATGTGCCCGCCGACGCCCGCACGCCCCCCAATCCCAGCCTGGCCCACCTGCCGGAACGCGACCTCCAGACCCCCTCGGGGCGCAGGCTGACCCTGATGAACCCGGCCTACATGGTCCGGCAGTTGATGGCGGAATATCCCGGTCTGTACGGCACCCGGGGCCGCATCACCAGCCTGAAACCCCTCAATCCGGACAACGCCCCGGACCCGTGGGAACGCCAGGCGCTGGAAGCCTTCGAGCGGGACCGACTGGAAGAAGCCATCGCCTTCACCGACAAGGATGGCGAGCCGGTCCTGCGCCTCATGCGTCCCATGCTCACCACCGAGCCCTGCCTCAAATGCCATGCCCACCAGGACTACCGGGTGGGGCAGGTCCGGGGCGGGGTGGGGGTCATGGTGCCCCTGGCTCCCTATCTGGACATCGAGCGCAATGCCTTCCGGCCGGTGGCCTATTCCCATGGGCTGTTCTGGGGGTTGGGTCTGGTCGTGGCCGGATTCCTGTCCCACCGCCGCACCCAACGCCTGGCGGAGCGCCAGCAGGCCCAGGCGGCCCTGGACCAGGCCCGGAACGAGCTGCAGAAGGAAAAGGACCAGTTGCAGGCCATCCTGGACAATACCCAGGCCCTGGTATCCCTCAAGGATACCGCGGGACGCTACCTCCTGGTCAATCGCCGGTTCGAGGACGTTCTGGGCCCCGGCGGGGAGGCGATCCTCGGCAAGACCGACCGGGAGGTCTTTCCCGCGGCAGTGGCCGCGATCTTCCAGGCCGACGACCAGGCGGTGCTGGAGCTGGGACGGCCGGTGACGGTGGAGCAGGCGATACCGCGGGAGGGGGCCAGTCAGACGTTCGTGTCCGTCAAGTTTCCCCTGCTGGACGAATCCGGCGGCCCCAAGGCGGTGGGTTCCATCGCCACCGACATCACCGAGCGCATCCAGCTGGAACAGGCGCTGCGGGCGGCCATGGAGACCGCCGAGGCCGCCAACCGCTCCAAAAGCACCTTCCTGGCCAACATGAGCCATGAAATCCGCACCCCGCTCAACGCCATCCTCGGCCTGACCAACTTGGCGCTGCGCACCGACCTGTCCAGCAAGGTGCGCGACTACCTGGTCAAGGTGGTATCCTCGTCCACCACCCTGCTGGGCATCGTCAACGACATCCTGGATCTGTCCAAGATCGACGCCAACAAGCTGGAACTGGCGCCGCGGGAATTCCGCATCCGCGAGATCGTCGATTCCCTCATCGACCTGTTCCGCACCCCCATCCCGGAGAAGAAGCTGGAGCTGATCATCGAGATCTCCGAGGCCTACAACTACCTGCTGGTGGGAGATGTGCTGCGGCTCCGGCAGATCCTGACCAACCTGGTGGGCAACGCCATCAAGTTCACCGACCAGGGCGAGGTGGAGGTCGGCATCGAGCCAATCGAACAGTCCGGCGACCGGGTGACGCTGGAATTCTGGGTGCGCGACACCGGCTCCGGCATTCCCCCGGAGGAGATTCCCCGGCTGTTCCATTCCTTCGAGCAGGTGAAGGAGATCCTCACCGACACCAACCGGGGCACCGGCCTGGGGCTGGCCATCAGTCAGCGCCTCGTGGACATGATGGGGGGCAGAATCCAGGTGGACAGCCGGCCCGGAGAGGGCAGCACCTTCCGCTTCACCCTGGCCTTGCCCTTTCGGCGGCAGGCCGTGGAACAGGAACTGGCGGCCCCCGGGGATCTGTCCCAGGTCAAGGCGTTGGTGGTGGAGGACAACGCCGCCTCGCTCCACGCCATGCTCAGCTTCCTGCGGGTTTTGAACCTCAAGGGGGCCGGGGTGTCCTCGGGCCGGGAGGCGCTGGAGGTGGTCCGCGGGGCCATGGCTGCCGGCGAGCCCTTCCGCCTGGTGCTGGTGGACTGGCTGATGCCGGACATGGACGGCGAGGAGACCGCCCGCCAGCTCGTCCAGGCCGTCCGGCAGCAGGGCAGCGGCAAACCACCGCCCAAGATCATCCAGATGGTTCCCTTCGGGTTGGAAGAGGCCATCGTTTCCCGGGTGCGCCAGGCCGGGGCCGACGGTTTCATCGCCAAACCCATCACCCTGTCCCTGCTGTTCGACGGCATCATGGAGGTCTTCGGCCGGGAGATGACCAAAGCCCATCGCTCCCTCCAGGGACCGGTGGATCTGCCCCGGGTGGCCTACACCATCGGCGGGGCGCGCATCCTCCTGGTGGAGGACAATCCCATCAACCGGCAGGTGGCCGTCGAGCTGCTGGAGGATGTGGGGCTCGACGTGGAAACCGCGGACAACGGCGCCATGGCCGTGACCATGGCCGTCCGCACCCGCTACGACCTGATCCTGATGGACATCCAGATGCCGGAAATGGACGGCCTGACCGCCACGCGCACGATTCGAGCCCGGGAGAACGGCCCGCGGGTGCCGATCATCGCCATGACCGCCCATGCCATGGAGACCCACCGCGACCGCTCCTTGGCGGCGGGCATGGACGATCATCTGGCCAAGCCCATCGACCGGCAATCCCTCTACGGTGCCCTGATGCGCTGGATCGTGCCCCGGCCCGGCATCGGTCGATCGTCGGACCACCCGGCCGGGATCGCCCCGGAGGAGGATCCCCTGGTGCTGCCCCCGGTCCTGCCCGGCTTCGACCTGTCGGAGCTGCGGGAGCGCTTCGACAACCGCAACGGGCTGCTGCATTCCCTGCTCGACCAACTGCAGACCGGCTACGCCGATGCCGCGATGCGGCTGCGCACCCTGCTGGCCTCGACCGGCGACCAGGCCCGCCAGGCGGCCCACCTGCTGGCCCACTCGGTGAAGGGCCTGGGGGGCAATCTGGCCGCGCCCCGCCTGTATGCGGCCGCCGCCCACCTGGAAGACCGCCTGGAGGCCGCAGGACCGGTCCGGGAACAATCCGCCCTGCTGGATGAGTTCGAGAACGCCCTGGACGAGGTCATGGCCGCCATCGCCACCTTGCGGCCGGCCGGGGACGCCTGCTCCCCGGTTGTCTCTCCCCGGGCCGATACCGCCCCCCCGACCGCCCTGCTCCAGGAACTGGCGACCCACCTCCGGGGCCAGAATTACAAGGCCCGGATCACCTTCAACACCCTGCGCGCCCGGCTGCGGGACCCGGCGCTGGCGGAGCCCCTCGAACGGCTCAAGCAATGCCTGGACCGCTACGACTTCAAGGGGGCGGAACAGGCCCTGGCCGCCCTCGCGGAACTTCTGCAGGTGCCCCTCATCCCCCTTTCAGATCCATGACCACGGCAAGAACATCAGGAAAGGTCGAAAATGTTTTGAACTCTCCCCTGGACTTGCCTGCTTTATTGTGTAATTATACACAATATGAATAGTGCGAACATCATCAAACGGCTTTACTCTGAAGGATGGGAACTGGTAGGCGGCAAAGGGAGCCATCAGAAATTCAAGCATCCCGGCAGGCCTGGGCATGTCGTGGTTCCGCACCCTCGCAAGGATCTGCCTTTGGGAACGGCTCGCAATATCTTCCGGCAAGCCGGTTGGGAATGGAGGAACTGATGCTTTACCCAATCTACGTCCATCCTGGAGACAAGGTCCACGCCCACGGCGTGACCATCCCTGACTTTCCTGGCTGTTTTTCGGCAGCGGACGATTGGACGGACATCCCAGCCATGGTCCAGGAGGCGGTGGAACTCCACTTCGATAGGGAACCCCTCGACATTCCACCGCCCCGGGCGTTGGAGGAACTGGTCAAACTGGAGGAGTTTCAAGGGGGCGTCTGGATGATGGTGGACGTCGACACTGCCCGTATTCGCCCCAAGGCGTTGCGGCTCAACATCTCCTTGCCGGAACCACTGGTGCGGCGTATCGACGATTATGCCAAGGCACACCACCTGACCCGCTCCGGCTTCCTGGCCCGGGCGGCGGAAAGCATATTACGTCCAGAATAGCACAACGCCGGATGATCCGCCATGGATGCCCTCCTGCTGGTTGAAGACTCCAAGAGCTTCGGTTCCCTGGTCCAATCCCGGATCCAGGCCGCCCTGCCCATCGAGGCCGTGCTGGGGGACAGTTTTGCCCAGGCCGAGACCCTGCTCAACCAAAACCCGGGGCGGTTCTTCCTGGCCGTGCTGGATCTCAACCTGCCCGATGCGCCCAACGGAGAAATCGTCGATCTGGTGCTGGCCCAGGGGATCCCGGTGTTCGTGCTGACCGGGATCTATCGTCCCGACCTGCAGCGGGACCTGCTGGACCGGGGGGTGCTGGATTATTTCATCAAGGACAATGCCGGGGTCATCAATGCCGTCATCCACGCCATCGATCGCATCCGGAAGAACCGGGGGGTGCCGGTGCTGGTGGTGGACGACTCCGCCGCCGCCCGCCAGGAAATCGCCGGGTTCCTGGGCCGCTACGGCTTTCGCCCCCTGCTGGCCGAAAACGGCTCCCAGGCCATGGCCGTGGTGGCCCGGCACGACATCCACCTGGTGATCTGCGACTACGACATGCCGGAGATGGACGGCATCCGCTTCGTCAAAGGGCTGCGGGAACAACGGCAGCGCGACGACGTGGCGGTGATCGGCTTCTCCTCCCTGGACCGCCCCGACCTGCCGGTGGAATTCATCAAGGCCGGCGCCAACGATTTCCTGTTCAAGCCGTTCCAG
>PEAP01000025.1 GCA_002753665.1 Magnetococcales bacterium DC0425bin3 | reverse complement strand
GCCAAGGCCATCAGCCCCTGATAATCCACCTTGCCCGATCCCAGACGGGGCATGGCGGCAACAGAGTGCAGGTAACGGGGAATGGCCAGCTCCCCGAGCCCCAGCTTTCGGGCGCCGGCCAGCAGCTCCTCCAACCGGGGGGCGGGATGCTCGGTGAGCAGCACCAGCCGTTCGCCCTTGCGGGGGTCGGCCAGGGCCACCACCCCGTGGGCATGGTCCGGCCAGACCCAGGCGGCCAATTCTTCCGCCGCCGCCAGGGAAACCATCTCGCCGCCGATCTTGGCAAAGCGCTTGGCCCGCCCCACGATGGTGATGAACCCCGCGTCATCGACGGTGACCACGTCACCGGTGTCGTACCAGTCCGGCCCCAGGGTGGAGTCTGGCCGTTGCGGGCGGGCCGAACCACCGGCCACCGGGGTGAGATAACCCAGCATCACGTTGGGTCCCCGCACCAGCAGGCGTTGGCCGCGGGTCAGGCCCGGCACCGGTTCCAGATGGGTCTCCACCCCGGCCAGGGGTCGGCCCACGCTGCCCGGGCGGTGCAGGCGGGGGCTGTTGACCGCCAGTACCGGGCTGGTCTCGGTGGTGCCGTAGCCTTCCAGGATGTCCAGTCCGAAACGCTCCCTCCACAAGGCCACGGTGCGTTCCCGCAGGGGTTCCGCCCCCGCGAACACCAGGCGCAGGCTGGCGAAATCCTCTGGGGTGGCGTAACGCCCATAGCCGGCCAGAAAAGTATCGGTGGCCGCCAGCAGGGTGGCCCGGCACCGGCGGGCCTGGGCCGGAATGCCCCGGTAGTCGATGGGGGAGGGGCAGTGATGGCAGGGGAGCCCCCCCAGCAGCGGCACCAGGGTGCCCACGGTCAGCCCGAAGGAATGGAACAGGGGCAGCACGTTGAGCATCACGTCCCGGGGGGTGAACTCCAGGCGCTCCAGAATCTGGGCATGGTTGGTCAGCAGGTTGGCGTGGCTCAGGGCCACCCCCTTGGGGCGGCCCTCGGAGCCGGAGGTGAACAGGATCACCGCCGGATCGTCGGGGGCGCCGGCACAGGCGGGCGGCAGGGGCAGACCCACCAGGGCGGGCAGCAGGGCCGCCAGGGGCACCCGCCGGCGCAGATCTTCCAGATACCACAGGCGCACCTGCCGGGCCAGGCGGGCGGCGGTGTCGTTCAAGCCGGCCCGCTCCAGGAACTGGCGGGAGGTGAGGACCACCCGGACCCCTGCCAGTTCCAGGGCGGCCTGCATGGGGCCGGGACCGGCGGTGAAGTTGAGCATGGCCGGCAGGCGACCGCCGGCCTGAAGGGCCAAAAAAGTAATCACGCTGGCCGCGGCGGTGGGCAACAGCACCCCCACGGTGCGCTGGTCCCGCAGGTGGGGTTCCAGCAGCCGTTGCAGCAGGCGGGTGCGGAACAACAGTTGGCGGCCGGTCAGGCGCACACCGGTGGGATCGCTGATCCAGGTGCGAGAGGCGCCATGCTGCGCCACCGACTTCTGTATCGCTGGCCACAGGGTCTGTCCCATCGTCACGCCTCCGATCGGCCGAAGCGGGCCTGCAGCGTCTCGGCCAGGGTCTGGTATTGTCGGGCCATGCGGGTCAGATCATCCTGACGCCGGCCGGGGGGGGCCGCGGCGGCGAAATGCCGATGGATGGTGGCGGCCCGCGCCATGATCGGCGCCAGATTGCGCTCCACCGCCGCCAGCCGGGCCAGGCGGCTCTGCACCACCGCCTGGGGATCCAGGGCGGAGATCCGGGCCATCACCGCCTCTGCCCGGGCACGGTCGGTGTGGTGGGCGCGGACCTCGGCCAGTCCCTGCCGGGCGATGCGCCGGCGGGCCGGCTCGTCGGTCAGGAACCGGTGGTAGAGATCCACCACCTGCGCCACGTTGCCGGCCTCATAAAGGACCAGATGCTCTCCGTCCCGCAGCAGATCATTCTGACCATTGCCGATGCGTTCGGTCAACAGCAGCGTCCCGCAAGCCAGGGCCTCGAACACCCGGAAGTTCAGGTCGCCCGCCGCGGTCTGGTTGATCACCATGTGGCTGCGGTTGAACACCTCCACATAGTCCCCCTGGGCGAGGTGCAGGGGAATCCGCTGCCCCAGGGCGCCGATGAAACGCGCCCGTTCGGGTTTCAGCCCGGGATCCAGATTGCCGACGAAGCTGATGGCATGCTCCGGTTCCAGATCCAGCCAGCGGTCCCGGAACAGGTAGGAGAACACCGGCAGCCAGTGAACCGGGGGGCCTCCGGGCACCTGATACAGAGACAGGCTGTCCTGCTGGCAGACGAAGATCAGGTCCCAGGCGCTGGCGTAGAGGGGATGCCACTGGTGGTGGATGTGGGTATCCACCGCATACCAGGCCAGGGGGATGCGGGTCATTTCCAGGCCGAGATAGTGGGGAAAGGTGGAGTCGTCGCCCAGGAAGATCCAGTCCGGCCGCCAGGGCGCGAGGGAGTCCAACACCCATTGGAAGGCGATGGGCACTCGGGGCAGAATCAGGTCCAGGGGCTGGCGGGGGTCGTGGAAGACGCTGCGCGCCACGCAGCGCACCTCATGGCCCAGGGCGGTCAGGGCCGCGCGAAAATAGGGCTGATCCAGCAGCAGCAGACGCATGGCGGGCCGACACCGGCGCGGGGAGGCTAGGTGGCCATGGGCGCCAACCGCGACGCCAGATCGTCCGGCAGCGGCACGCCGCCCTGGGTGAGCAGCCGGGTCAGGCGGCGTTTCTGATCCAGGGTCGGGTTGGGCAGAACCCGGGCCAGCAGGAGGGCGCCCCGGCGGTGGTGGGCCTCGGTGAAGGTGGAGACCAGGATTTCCCCAACCTGCTGCAACAGGGCGGGGGGCGGGTCGGCTTCCAACAGTTGGAACAGCTCCTCGGCGGCGGCCGGATGCTTTTCATGGGCCAGATAGGCCATCGCCTTGATCAGGTGGATTTCAGGATCGGCACCCACTTCCCGTTGCAGTTGATCCAGCAACAGGATGGTCTGGCCGGAGAGTCCCCGGTGAAAATAGGTAAAGGCGTGGGCCTTGATCCGGTCGGAGCGTTGAAATGGCGACTGGGCCGGCGGCTGCCAGGCGTCGACCAGCTCCGCCAGGGTTTCGATGCGCCGTTCCCAGGAGTTGCGGGCGGCGGTGTCCCGGGCCCGGGCCGACAGGGCCTGCCAGCGGGCCGGGTCCGCGGCCAGTTGGCGGGCCTGTTTGACCAGATCCCGGGGATCGGCATAGAGCAGCAGATCCTGCCCCGGGGTGAAGAAGGTTTCCAGGTCCACGGCGGAGTTGGCCAACACCACCGCGCCGCAGGCCGACCCCTCGAAGTTGCGGGGGTTGAGAACCTGCTGGTCGTTGTCGTTGAACACCATGCGGCTGCGGGAATACAGCCGGGCCACCTCCTCGTTCCAGATGCCGGAGGTGAAATGGGTGTTCAGGCCCGACTCTCCCAGGGCATTGATGAGTTTCATCCGTTGGGGACGACGCTCCGGATCCATGTCGCCCACGAAGGCCACGTCCAGGGTGCGCTCCAGCCGGTGGTCGCGGTAGAAACGATGGTCGAAGCCATGGGCCAACCAGTGGATGCCGGAGTGGCCCAACATCTTGAATTCATCCAGGTATTGTCGAAAGGTGACGAACACCTGATCGAACAGCTTGGCGTATTCCCGCTGCCAGGGCAGATTGAAATGGGGATCGATGGCGTAATACCAGCAGGGCAGGGGCGCATCGGCCAGGCCGTGGGGAAAGAACCGCTTGCCCGATTCCAGCACGAAGAGGACTTCGGGCTGGAAGCGCCCTTTCAACCGGCCCAGGATTTCGTCCAGGGCGGCCACCGGCCCGCATTCCATGCTGGTTTCCGTCTCCGGGTGACCGGGACCCACGGCGAACACCTCGCAGCGGGTGCGCAGGGCACGTTCCACCGCGTGGGCGGTGGTGCCCCGGTGATAGCCATAGAGGAGCAGGATGCGGTCGGGAAATTTCATCCGTGAAATCTCCAGGGGGCGGCGTCAGGCTCCTCCCGCCTCCAGATGGGCGGCCGGATTGGTCTGACCGGTGCGGCCCGATGGATTGGTGAACTGGTCGTTGAGATCCTGCACATACAGAGCGGCATCCTTGAAGGCCTTGCGGATCCGGCTGCGGGTGATGGGATTCCAGCCTGCCGGCCGGGTGGCGAACAGACTGCGCAGGGGCCGGGTATTGCGCTGGAAGGCGTTGGTCACTGCTTCTTTGAGTTCCTTGGTGCGGACCTGGCCGATCGTCTTGCGCAGGGTACTCTTGGCGGTCAGGTTGCGCACTCCCTGGTGGATGGTCAGGAGGATTGCCAACACCAGGCCCCAGCCGCCGATGGCGGCCACATGGGCGCCGCTCCAGGCGGCGGGCGGGCTCCATTGCAGGGCCAGGGAGTTGGTGAAGAACGCCGCCAGGCCCGGGCTGGTGTGCCACAGGTAGCCGCCCAGGGCCAGCAGCAGCAGGCCCAGGATGCCGTCGGTGATCAGGACGCTCTTGCGCCACTGGGAGACCATGCCGTTGACCATGGGGACGACCTCGTCCTGGATCATCTTGGCGGTATGTTCCATCACGCCGATGATCCGATAGGCCCGCTCCACCTCCACCCGGTGGATGCGTTGCAGGATCTCGCTCATGTCCTCGGCGCGCTTGGCCTCGAAGCGTTCCTTGGTGTTGGGATCCGGGAAGGGGTTGGCGCAGTCCTTGTTGTAGATCTGGTAGAAGCGGCCGGCGGTGAGTCCGGCCTGGGCCAGGGCCCGTTGCCAGGCGGCGGTGACATCCTCCAGATTGTCTTCCCGGGCGGTGCAGTCGATCTGGTTGAGGATGAACAGGAATTTGTTGGAATCGTGTCGATTGATGGTGTTGGCCACCAGATGGACCAGGGTGTCGCGCATGGCGCCCGGCTCCGGATGGCGGGCGTCGAAGAACACCAGCACCAGGTCGGAGAGGTCCATGATGTGGTCGGTGATGCGCAGGGTGGAGGTGCGCTGGGCGTCGGCATCGAACCCCGGGGAGTCGATGACGATCTTGCCCCGCAGATGCTCGGTGGGGCAGGTTTTCAGCTGCAGGTAGGCGTCGATGCGTCGTCCCTCACCCACCACCACCTGTTCCAGATCCCGACTGATCCGGTAGAAGGGAAAACGCGGATCGGCGTCCAGGGCCAGTCCCGGCAGGGTATGGATCTTGTCTTCCTTGGAGTAGCAGATGACGGTGAACTTGTCGTCCACCGCCTGGTTGCCGGTGCGTTGCAGGGGCTGGCGCAGGTAGTCGTTGATGAAGGTGGACTTGCCGGAGCTGAAGGTGCCCAATATCGACACCAGGGGCCACCAGGGCACCCGGGCGGCATAGGATTCCTCCCGGTGCAGCAGACCCATGCTGTAGGCGACCCGGTCCAGCTCCCGGAAGCTCTGGACCACCCGCAACAGGATGGGATTTTCTTCCTTGAGGTGTTTTTCCAGGCTGTTCAGGCGAAGGTCGATCTGACTGCTGCGGCTGGTCAACATGGGCGTGAGTCTCCGTGGCTCGCCGATTTTTCTGTACCGTGAAAGTCGCGGAGCGGCTTTCACTCGGTGGAGGGTGGAGGGAGGCCTCCCCCATCCCATCGAAAGTTAGGCGCGTGCATGCGCTCTCAGTCTGATATAGCCTAACGGGATCAGGAACTCAATCGGCGATAAATCGTCCTGCAAGGTCAGGGACACAACAAACGGAGCGATACGATGCCCAGCGAGACGTTAACCATACGGGACAACCGCACTGGCAAGGAGCTGGAGCTGCCCATCCTGAAAGGCACCGAAGGGCCGTCGGTGGTCGATGTGACAAAGTTTTACAAGGAGTTCGGTCTGTTCACCCTGGATCCCGGTTTCTATTCCACCGCCTCCTGCATCAGCGAAATCACCTTCATCGACGGGGAAAAGGGGATTCTGCTCTATCGGGGCTATCCCATCGAACAGTTGGCCGAACAGAGCAATTTCCTGGAGGTTTCCTACCTGCTGCTGTTCGGGAAGCTGCCCAACCAGGCCGAACACGAGCAGTTCGAGCGGCTGGTCACCCAGCACACCATGGTCCATGAGCAGCTCAAGGATTTCTACCGGGGATTTCGGCGCGATGCCCATCCCATGGCCATCATGGTGGGGGTGATCGGCGCCCTCAGCGCTTTCTATCACGACTCCCTGGACATCTTTGACGCACGCAGTCGGGAAATCTCCGCCTACCGGCTCATCGCCAAGATGCCCACCATCGCGGCCTTTTCCTACAAGTACGCCGTGGGACAGCCGTTCGTCTACCCGGACAACGAACGGGGGTTCGTGGAGAATTTTCTGTACATGATGTTCGCCGTGCCCTGCGCCAAGTACAAGGTCAGTCCGGTGCTGGTCAAGGCCATGGACCAGATCCTGACCCTGCATGCCGACCATGAGCAGAACGCATCCACCGCCACGGTCCGACTGGCCGGCTCCAGCCTGGCCAATCCCTTTGCCGCCATTTCCGCCGGCATCGGCGCCCTGTGGGGACCGGCCCACGGCGGGGCCAACGAGGCGGTGCTGAACATGCTGGGACAGATCCGCACCCCGGATCGGATCGGCGAGTACATCAAGCGCGCCAAGGATCCCCAGGATCCCTTCCGCCTCATGGGCTTCGGCCATCGGGTGTACAAGAACTACGACCCCCGCGCCAAGGTGCTGCGCAAGGCCGCCCACGATGTGCTTCAGGAGCTGGGCCATGTGGACGACCCCCGCTTCAAGGTGGCCCTGGAACTGGAGCGCATCGCCCGGGAGGACGACTATTTCGTCCAGAAAAAACTCTATCCCAACGTGGACTTCTATTCCGGACTGATCCTGTCGGCCATCGGCTTCCCCACCAACATGTTCACCGTGATTTTCGCCCTGGCCCGCTCGGTGGGTTGGTTCAGCCAGTGGATGGAGATGATCAGCGACAAGGGCCAGGCCATCGGCCGGCCGCGGCAGCTCTACCGCGGCGCCATGACCCGGGATTATGTCCCCTTGTATCAGCGGGATTGATCCTTTTGCCTGTGGCCCGATGAGCCGTGGCCGGCGCCGGCCATGAATCTGTCACCATCCCCGTTGACTTTCACACCGGAAAGTCCATACTGCGCCGTTTCCCCGCGTTCCGGATGGGTCCGGAACGCGGGGGGACCCCCGACCGGCGGGGGAAACCCGAATCTGGAGAAAAAAGCGTGAAGTTGACCGGTGCCGAGATCATCGTCCAAACCCTGCGGGAACTGAATGTGCGCCACATGTTCGGCTACCCGGGGGGAGTGGTATTGACCCTGTACGACGAAATCATGAAATGCCCGGACATCCAGCATTTCCTGGTCCGCCATGAGCAGGGCGCCCTGCATGCCGCCGACGGCTATGCCCGGGTGACCGGGGAGGTGGGCGTGGCCCTGGTGACCTCCGGCCCCGGCGCCACCAACGCCGTCACCGGCCTGGCCACCGCCCATATGGATTCCATCCCGGTGGTCTGTCTCAGCGGCCAGGTGCCCTCCAATCTGATCGGCAACGATGCCTTTCAGGAGGCGGACACGGTTGGATTGACCCGATCCTGCACCAAACACAATTATTTGGTGAAGGATGTCAACCAGTTGGCCCGCGTGTTGCGGGAGGCGTTCTACATCGCCCGCACCGGCCGTCCCGGCCCGGTGCTGGTGGATATTCCCAAGGATGTCCTTGCCCTGAAGGCCGACTGGGAGAATCTGGGCGGCCGGGTGGACATCCCTTCCTACAAGCCCACCATCGCCGGCCACACCGGCCAGATCCGCAAGGCGGTGAAGCTGCTGCAGAAGGCCCAGCGCCCCATGATCTACTCCGGCGGCGGGGCGGTGCTGGGCAATGCAGCGCCGGAATTGACCCAGTTGACCCGGGCACTCAATGCGCCCATCACCAATACGTTGATGGGACTGGGGGCCTATCCGGCCCAGGATCGACAATTCCTCGGCATGCTGGGCATGCATGGCACCTACGAAGCCAACATGGCGGTGACCCACTGCGACGTGCTGCTGGCGGTGGGGGCGCGCTTCGACGACCGGGTGACCGGCAAGATCGAGGAATTCGCCCCCGAGGCCCAGATCATCCACATCGACGTGGATCCGACCTCCATTTCCAAGAACGTCAAGGTCCATGTGCCCATCGTCGGTGACGTGAAGCATGTCCTGGCGCGCATGAACGAGCTGGTGATGGAGGCGCCGTTCCGCAAGCATCAGGCCGATCTGGCCCCCTGGTGGGTCCGCATCGAGGAGTGGCGCCAGAAGGATTGTCTCCATTACGACCAGGACGACGAGACCATCCTGCCCCAGTATGTGATCCACACCCTCTACAAGCTGAGCCGGGGCGAACTCATCGTCGCCACCGACGTGGGGCAGCACCAGATGTGGGCGGCCCAGTTCTACGGCTTCGACCGGCCGCGCCGCTGGCTCACCTCCGGGGGACTTGGCACCATGGGCTACGGCCTGCCCGCCGCCCTGGGGGCGCTGGTGGCCAAACCGGACCAGAAGGTGGTGCTGATCAGCGGCGATGCCTCCATCCAGATGAAGATCCAGGAGCTGGGCACCGCCATGCAGTACCGGCTGCCGGTCAAGATCATCATCCTCAACAACGGCTATCTGGGCATGGTGCGCCAGTGGCAGGAGCTGTTCTATGGACGGCGCTACGCGGCGTCGGACATGTCGGCCACACCCGATTTCCAGAAGCTGGCCGAGGCCTACGGCGCCAAGGGACTGTTGGCCGAAAAACCCAGCCAGGTGGAGGGGGTGCTGCAGGAAATGCTGGACCACGATGGCACGGTGATCGCCGAGTTCCGGATTCGCAGGGAATACAATGTGTATCCCATGGTCCCGGCCGGGGCGGCCATGAAAAACATGATCCTGATTTGAGATGTCGAGAGAGCGACCATGAGGCATGTCTTGTCGGTACAGGTCGAGAACGAACCCGGGGTGCTGTCCCGGGTGGTGGGACTGTTCTCGGCTCGCGGGTTCAACATCGAAAGCCTGGCGGTGGCCCCGGTGGGGGACGGCACCAAGTCGTCCATCACCATGGTCACCATCGGCGAAGAGGAAATCATCGAGCAGATCGTCAAACAGCTCAACAAACTGATCCGCCCCGGCCGGGTGGTGGACCTCACCGAGGGTCCCCATGTGGAACGGGAGCTGATGCTGGTCAAGGTGGCGGCCCAGCAGGAGGTGCGGGCCGAGGTGCTGCGCATCGCCGACATCTTCCGCTCCCGGGTCATCGATGCCACGCCGGTGTCCTTCATCGTGGAGGTGACCGGCTCCAGCGACAAGCTGGATGCCTGTCTGGCATTGCTGACTCCCCTGGGAGTGGTGGAAATGGTGCGCACCGGCAAGGTGGCCATCTCCCGGGGCGACAAGCGGACCTGACGGTCGGCAGGATCTTGGTGGCAATGAAGGAGAAGAGAATGAAAGTCTATTATGACCGTGATGCGGATCTGGGGCTGATCCGTTCCAAGAAGGTGGCGATACTGGGCTATGGTTCCCAGGGGCATGCCCACGCCCTGAATCTCAAGGATTCCGGGGTGAATGTGGTGGTGGGACTGCGGGCGGGGTCGGGGTCCCGCAAGAAGGCCGAGGTCGCCGGATTGGCGGTGGCGGACGTGGCCGCCGCCGTGGCGGGCGCCGATCTGGTGATGATGCTGGTGCCGGACGAGCATCAGGCCCGGGTCTACCGGGAGGACGTGGCCCCCAACCTGAAACCCGGCGCCGCCCTGGTGTTCGCCCACGGTTTCAACATCCACTTCGGCCAGATCGATCCGCCGGCCACCCAGGATGTGTTCCTGGCCGCCCCCAAGGGGCCTGGTCACCTGGTGCGTTCCGAGTTCGTCCGGGGCGGCGGCGTGCCCGCCCTGGTGGCCATCCACCAGGACGCCACCGGCAAGGCCCTGGACTTGGCCCTCAGCTATGCCGCGGGCATCGGCGGCGGCCGGGCGGGGGTCATCGAAACCACCTTCCGGGAAGAGACCGAAACCGACCTGTTCGGCGAGCAGGCGGTGCTGTGCGGCGGCATCACCGCCCTGATCCAGGCCGGTTTCGAAACCCTGGTCGAGGCCGGCTACGCTCCGGAGATGGCCTACTTCGAATGCCTCCACGAAACCAAGCTGATCGTGGATCTGATCTACGAAGGCGGCATCGCCAACATGCGCTATTCCATCTCCAACACCGCTGAATACGGTGACCTGACCCGGGGGCCCCGGGTGGTCAACGAGCAGACCAAGGCGGAGATGAAGAAGATCCTGCAGGAAATCCGCACCGGCGAGTTCGCCCGGGAATGGATCGCCGAAAATGCCGCCGGCACGCCCAAGTTTCGTGCCCTGCGCCGGATGGGGCAGGAACATCCCATCGAGGCGCTGGGCAAGCGGCTGCGGGACATGATGCCCTGGATCCAGAAGGGCAAACTGGTGGACAAATCCAGAAACTGAGAGAACAATGCCCCCCTGGAAGATCCCCAGGCCGCACAGGATCTTCCAGGGGGATTCATTCAAACGGGCCGGGCGCGGGCCCATTCCCGCCGGGAAGGTGCGACCGCGCCCCAGGAGGTGGCCGTGCGCAGTCCCGTTGCCAAGGAAGGTTGGCCGTTCATCATCGCTTTTGCCGCCGTCGCCGCGGTGGTCACCTGGGTCTGCCCCAGCGTGGTGGGAGACGTTCCCCCATGGCTCCTCACCGCTTGGTGCGTGTGGTTCTTCCGCGATCCGGAGCGTCCCATTCCCCAGGGGCCCGGAGAACTCGCCGCCCCGGCCGACGGGGTGGTGGTGGCCCTGGACCGCGGCGCAACCGCTCCCCTTTCGGGCCTGCCGGCCACCAAGCTGTCGATTTTCATGAACGTGTTCAATGTCCATGTCAACCGCATGCCCCTGGCGGCCCGGGTGACCGCGGCAGCCTATCATCCGGGGCGCTTCCTCAATGCCGCCCTGGACAAGGCCTCGGTGGAAAACGAACGCATGGAGCTGCTGCTGGAAACCCCTGACGGCCATCGGATCACCCTGGTCCAGGTGGCCGGGCTGGTGGCCCGGCGCATCGTCTGCCGGGCGACGGAGGGGTCCCGGTGGCAGCGCGGGGAGCGGTTCGGTCTGATCCGCTTCGGCTCCCGGGTGGACCTCTATCTGCCGCTGGCAGCGGATATTCCCCTGACCATTGGTGACCGCACCGTGGCCGGCACCACCGTGGTGGCCCGTCTGGAGCCGGTATCGTGAGCGCCAACGGCGAACAGCGGCCCAGGAAGCGGGTCTACATCCTGCCCAACCTGCTGACCACCGGCGGGCTGTTCTTCGGCTTCTACGCCATCATGGCCGCCTTCGACGGCCATTGGGAGAAGGGGGCGCTGGCCATCGTGGTGGCGGGGATCTTCGACGCCCTGGACGGCCGGGTGGCCCGGGCCACCGGCGGGGTTTCGGCCTTCGGCAAGGAATACGACAGCCTGGCGGATTTCCTGTCCTTCGGCATCGCGCCGGCCATTCTGATCCACCAGTGGGCCTTGGGGCCGTTCAAGCGGTTGGGGATGGCCGCGGCCTTTCTGTTCACCGTCTGCGGCGCCCTGCGTCTGGCCCGATTCAACGTCCAGCATTATGTGCAGGACGAGCGGATCAGCAAGCGCTACTTCCAGGGCCTGCCCATCCCGGCGGCGGCGGGGGTGGCGGTGGCGACCCTGCTGTTCTTCCTGGATCTGGGACTCCAGCCCGGCCACCATCCGGGTGGACCGCGGGGGCTGATCGATTGGTGGCCGCTGATTCTCATGTATATCCTGGCCATCCTCATGGTCAGCACCCTGCGTTTTCGCAGTCTCAAGGACATGACCTGGCATCGCCAGCGGCCGTTCCTGTTTCTGGTGCTGGTGGTGCTGTTCATCAGCGTGCTGACCGTGGAGATGGCCGGGACGCTGTTTCTGGTCGGCATGGTGTATCTGTTTTCCGTGTTCCACAGCCATCGGGAGTATCGGCAACTGCTGGCCGAGGGCAAGGAAGTGGAGCAGGACGAGGTGGAAGATCTCACAGTCTGACAGGACAAGGATGTCATGGACAACAACCGCGTCATCATCTTCGACACCACCCTGCGGGACGGTGAACAGTCCCCGGGCGCCTCCATGAACATGGAGGAAAAACTCCGCATCGCCAAGCAGTTGGAACGCCTGCGGGTGGATGTGATCGAGGCGGGGTTCCCCATCAGCTCGCCGGGGGATTTCCAGGGCGTGAAGCTGGTGGCGGACACCATCCGCGACTGCAGCGTGGCCGGGCTGTGCCGCGCCAAGCGGGGGGATATCGACCGGGCCTGGGAAGCGTTGCGGGGCGCGGCGGATCCCCGCATCCATACCTTCATCGCCACCAGCCCGATTCATATGAAGCACAAGCTGGACATGAATCCGGACCAGGTGCTGGAGGCGGCGGTGGCGGCGGTGCGCCATGCCCGCAGCCATACCACCAACGTGGAGTGGTCCGCCGAGGACGCCGGGCGCAGCGAGCTGGATTTTCTCTGCCGCATCGTCGCGGCGGTGATCGACGCCGGCGCCGCCACGATCAATATTCCCGACACGGTGGGCTACACCCTGCCCCACGAGTTCGGGGCGCGGATCCATACCCTGATGGAGCGGGTGCCCAACATCCACAAGGCCGTGATCTCGGTGCATTGCCACAACGATCTGGGCCTGGCGGTGGCCAACAGCCTGGCCGCCGTGGCCAACGGCGCCCGCCAGGTGGAATGCACCATCAACGGCCTGGGGGAACGGGCCGGCAATGCCGCCCTGGAAGAAGTGGTGATGGCCCTGCGCACCCGGCGGGACATCCTGCCGGTCACCACCGGTGTCGAGACCACCGAGATCATGCGCACCTCCCGGCTGGTGTCCACCATCACCGGTTTTCCGGTGCAGCCCAACAAGGCCATCGTCGGCGCCAACGCCTTTGCCCACGAGTCGGGCATCCACCAGGATGGCATGCTGAAGAACGCCTGCACCTACGAGATCATGACCCCGGAGTCGGTGGGCCTCAACACCAACCGCATGGTGCTGGGCAAGCTGTCCGGCCGGCATGCCTTCAAGGAGCGGTTGAGCCAACTGGGCCATGACCTGACCCCGGAGCAGTTGGATCAGGCCTTCCAGCGCTTCAAGGAGCTGGCCGACAAGAAGCGGGAGTTGATCGACGAGGATCTGGAAGCCCTGGTGGACGAGGCGGTGGTCCGTCAGGACTATCGCTACGTTCTGGAGCGGTTCCACGTTGCGTCCGGCAGCGCCGACATCCCCATGGCGGCGGTGGAGATGAAAATCGATGGCGAACTGCACAAGGGCGCCAGTTGGGCCCAGGGCTCGGTGGAGTCGGTGTTCAACGCGGTGAAGCAGATCGTACCCGAGGCCAGCCAGGCCACCCTCACCCTCTACCAGGTGAGCGCGGTGACCGGCGGCATCGACTCCCAGGCCGAGGTGACCGTGCGCCTGGAGCTGGACGGCCGCCGGGTGCAGGGGCAGGGGATCGATTACGACGTGATCGCCGCCTCGGCCAAGGCCTTCGTCAACGGCCTCAACAAGCTGGCGCGCCGCAACGGGCGGGACAAGACGGCGGTGTGAGGGACTGGGGCCGGCGTCGCTTCACCCGTTCGACCATTGCGCCCAAACCGGATCGGCCGTCACCAGATCCAGCAGCACGTTGGTGTCCACCAGGGTCACTCAGTCCTCCCCGCGGGTCAGGGCCATGATCTCGTCGGTACTCGGCCCCGGACCGGCGCATCCCAGCAAGGCATCGAACCGACTGGGCTGGCGATCCGTTCCCGCGTCCTTGCGCAGGATGACGCGGCCATCCGCATCCATGGTGAAGGAAGCCTTGCTGCCGGGTACGATCCCCAATCGGTCGCGCACAGGTTTGGGAATGGTGACCTGTCCCTTAATACCAACTCAATATCATGGTAATGTAGGCTAGCCTGCCCGGGTCGGAGTTGCAACAGAAATGGTAGGCTGAGGGTATCACTCAAATGAAATGATCAACCGATGACCAAGAACGGCGGCGGCCTTTTCGAGTTGCTTCAAGGTCGGCCAATGCCGGACATCTTCCAACCGTTTGGCAGAGGGCCATGAAGTTCCCATGGCCCGGGCGATTTCGGACAGAGGGCGATTTCCTCTCATTCGGCGCATCAGCAGGGCGGCCTGAATCCTGGCGTCCGGGGCCACATAATGGGCGCCGGCCACGGCGGGGGACGGCTCCGGAATCGGCAGGTCGTGATCGATCCGCCATTCCAGCATGCCGGACAAGACCTCGGCAGCATTGAACAGCGCCTCTTCTTCCGTCTCCCCTTCGGTAAAGGTATCGTCCAGGTCTGCGAATCTGACAAAGAATCCCTTCGGGTCTTGAGGCTCCAGGATCATGGGGTAGCGTATATCCATGTGCGTCCTTTCCGTCACTGCAGAGGAACGCCAGTTTGGCGTCGAATGGCGGCCAACAAGCCATGGCCGAGGTCGCGCTTGCCATGGACGGGGACAGGAACCGCAACGCCGTCCTTTACCATGACATGGTGGCTGCCGGAGATGCGATCCAGCTTCCAGCCGGAGTCTTTCAATTTGGCAATGACCTCTTGTCCGTTCATGACGATCAAGATATATCAAATTTGATCTATCTGCGCAAGCTTCATGTGGGGCCAGAATCAGGCTCTGCCACAACCTTCCCATGCGCCCGTTGCCATCGGTGAAGGGATGGATGAACTCGAATTCGTAGTGAAAGACCGAGCTGGCTATCAACGGATGGGCGTCGGTGCCCGCCAGCCAGCGGAACAGGTCTCCCATCAGTTGCGGCAGCCGATGTGCGGGGGGAGCCATATGAATCAGCTGCTGACCCGCCATCACCTCCACGCCGCCGCATCGGTACAGGCCCGCCTCGTCAATCAGGCCGGCCATCAAGATGCGATGTGCATCCAGCAGATCCTGCTCCACTTCCGGCCGCCAGACGTCGAAACGCTCGTAGGCGGCCAGAGCGTTCTTCACCTCCTGTACCTCACGGGGCGGGGCGATCACCCGCTTGCCCTCCAGAATTGCGGTAATCTGCGCTTCGCTCAGGGTGTTGCCCTCGATGGCCAGCGAGCCGTGAATGGTACGGATGCGGTTGCCGCGGCGCAGCCGTAGTGCCCTGGACGGGTCGGTGAACGCGGTCAGTCGCCCGACGGCCTCGCTGATCACGGCGACCCGGTTCAGGATTTCCTGGGTGATTGTGTAGGGCGGCCGGTAGATGGGTTTGGCGCTCATACCCAGTGGATTCTCAAGACTCACTCCTCCCAGGAATCCGGCAGGTTCTGGAAGAGGGTGGTCAGACCCTCGCCCCATTTTTTGCGCAGATGGCGGAAGTAGGGGTCGTCTTCCTGGATCCAGCGCCGCAGGGCGACGGTCTGGCTGTCCACCGGGCAGACCACCAGATCCAGGGGCGCTCCCACCGACAGGTTGCTGCGGATGGTGGAGTCGAAGGATACCAGGGCGCATTTCACCGCCTGGTTGAGGGGGGTGCGGGCGGTGACCACCCGTTGCAGGATCGGTTTGCCGTACTTGGTTTCGCCGATCTGGAAATAGGGGGTCTCCTCGGAGGCCTCGATGAAGTTGCCGGCGGAATAGATCTGGAACAGCCGCATGCGCCGGCCTTTGATCTGTCCGCCCATGATGAAGGAGGCGTTGAAGTCGGCGCCATGCTTGCGCATGGCTTCGCCGTCCTGGTCGTGGATGGTCCGCACCGCCCGTCCCACCAGCCGGGCCGCCTCGTACAGACTGGGGGTGGTCATGATGTTGCTCTCGGGTTCATCGGCCTCCAGGGATTCTTCCAGCAGGCCGATGACGGCCTGGGTCACCGCCAGGTTGCCGGCGGTGAGGATGACGATGACCCGCTCGTGGGGCCTTTCGTAGACGAAGCATTTCCGGAAGCGGGCCACGCTGTCCACGCCGGCGTTGGTGCGGGAGTCGGACAGGAAGATCAGCCCTTCATCCAGGCGCATTCCCAGGCAGTAACTCATGAGATCCCCGTTGTTCGCCTACTGGGCCTGGCTTTGGCTCTGGCCCGGGTGTTGGACCTGAACGGTCACGGTCACTTCCAGGCTTTCCTCGCCCCCGCCGGTGCGCTGGCCCCGGATGGGGCAGGCCGATTGATAGTCGAGCCCCACGGCCAGGCGGATATAGGCCTCGGTGGCTGACTGGCGGTTGGCGGGATCGAAGCTGACCCAGCCCAGATCTTCCAGAAAGGCCTCGGCCCAGGCATGGCTGGCCATGGCCGTCGACTCCTGGCCGAAGAGGTATCCGGAAACGTAACGACAGGGGACCTCCAGCAGCCGGGCGGCGGCGATGAAGACATGGGCCTGATCCTGACAGACGCCGGCCCCACCGGCCAGGGCCTGGGCGGCGGTATGGTCCACGGCGGTGCTTTCCCGGGTATGGACCACCTTGTCGGCCACGGCGTTCATGAGGGCATGCAGGGCCGCCAGGCTGCCGTCCTGCTTGCGGGCGGCCACGAAGGGCGCGGCGAAGGCGCGAAGGGCGTCGTCCACCTGGGTCAGGGGCGTGGGCCGCAGGAACATGCGCGGCGGCAGGCCATCCTCCAGGGGCAGGATGCCCACGGTGTCGGTGGTTTCCACCACCCCCTCCACCCGGATCAGCAGCCGGCCGTGGGGGCCGTTGTCCGCCAGGTGGGCGCGGTTGCCGAAGCCATCGACCCAGGCGGTCAGGCGGTCCGGGCCGGTGATCTGCCAGTCGAGGGTGCGCTGGCAGCGGTCGAGACGCGGCGTGAGACGCAGGATCTGGATGGACCGGCGGGCCGGGTCGTTCAGATGGTACCGGGTTTCGTGCGTGACATGGAGTCTCATGGCGTCAACATGAAGTCGGATTGAATGCCGTTGGCGATCGCCGCAATCTCTCGGGCGAAGGCCTCCAGGAAGCCCACCATGCCGATGCGCATCAGGTCGGGGATGTTGACCGTCTCCAGCCGATAGCGCAGATGACGGGCGTTCTCCCGGGCCTGGCCGCGGCTGTTGAGCCGGTCCAGCAGGGTGACGATCTCGTTGAGGCAGAACATCAGGGATTGGGGCATGTCCGGTCGGGACACCAGCAGTTCCATGATGGAGACCGTCTCCATGCGGCTGGAAAAGATCTCCCGGTAGCCCTTGAAGGCGCTCAAGGCGTGGAGCAGCACCCCGGCCCGGTAGAAATCCACCCCGCCCCCCAGGACCCCGAGGTCGCGGCAGGTGAGGGAGGGAATCATGGCCAGCAGCAGCCGGGCGGTGTTGTCGGCCCGCTCCACGAAATTGCCCAGTCGGGCGAAGTAGAAGCCGTCGCCGCGACGCATGGAACTGTAGAGGGTGCCCCGGAACAGATGGGAACGATCCCGCACCCATTCGAGGGTTTCCTCCACCCCCTGTTTCTTCAGGGCCGGATAGTCCAGGTTCGACAGCGGCAGCCAGGTCTGGTTGAGGCTCTCCCAGAGGTCGGTGGTCAGGATGTAGCGGGTGGCCCGGGCGTTTTCCCGGGCCCGGCCGATGGCGGTCTTGATGCTGGCCGGATTGTCCTTGTCCAGGATCATGTAGGCGGTCACCCGGCCGGAACTCAGCTCGCCGTAGCGTTGATTGAAATCGTCCAGGGTCCCGGTCATCAGCAGCGGCGCCCGCCAATGGTCCCGCCCCGCCGTGCAGGCATCGCCGACGGGAAAGAGCATGTCGTTGCGCAGCACCACGTCCAGGAGTCGGGCGATGTTTTCCGCCCGCTCGACGTAGCGGGCCATCCAGTAGATGTTGTCAGCAGCCCGGCTGAGCATGGTCGTCCTCCAGAATCCAGGTATCCTTGGTGCCTCCCCCCTGGGAGGAGTTGACCACCAGGGATCCTTCGGTCAGGGCCACCCGGGTCAAGCCGCCCGGGACCACTTCCACCCGTTCGCCGCACAGCACATAGGGGCGCAGATCCACATGCCGGGGGGCGATGCCCTGGGCCACGAACGTGGGGCAGGTGGACAGGGCCAGGGTCGGCTGGGCGATGAAGTTCTCGGGCCGCGCCTTGATCTTGTCCCGGAACGTCTCCAGTTCCTTCTGGGTGGCCGCCGGCCCCACCAGCATCCCGTAGCCGCCGGAGCCGTGGACTTCCTTGACCACCAGCTCCTTGAGGTTTTTCAATACGAAGTCCCGATCCTTGCGATTGCGCAACTGGTAGGTGGGCGCGTTCTTCAGGATCGGCTTCTCGCCCAGATAGAAGCGGATGAACTCCGGGACATAGGCATAGATCGCCTTGTCGTCGGCGATGCCGTTGCCCAGGCCGTTGCAGAACGAGACGGTCCCCAGGCGATAGGCGGTCAGCAGGCCCGGCACCCCCAGCAGGGAACCCGATTTGAACACCAGGGGGTCGATGAACTCGTCATCCACCCGCCGGTAGATCACATCTACCTGGCGCGGTCCCTTGGTGGTGCGCATGTAGACCTTGCCGTCCTCGACGAACAGGTCCTGTCCCTCCACCAGATCGATGCCCATTTCCTGGGCCAGGAAGGCATGTTCGAAATAGGCGCTGTTGAACTGACCCGGGGTGAGTACCACCACCCGCGGCGACTGCACCCCCCGGGGCGCGGCGGAGCGCAGGGTCTGCAACAGCAACTCGGGATAATGGCTCACCGGCGCCACCCGCATTCGGGAGAACAGATCCGGAAACAGGCGCATCATCACCTGGCGGTTTTCCAGCATGTACGACACCCCCGAGGGCACCCGGACATTGTCCTCCAGCACATAGAAGGTTTCCTCGTCCACCCGCACCAGGTCGATGCCGCTGACATGGGCATAGATGCCCCGGGCGGGGGTCAGGCCCAGGAGTTCCGGAATGAAGGCGCTGTTGGACAGCACCATCTCCTCGGGCAAAATCCCGGCCCGCAGGATCTCCTGGCCGTTGTAGATGTCCCGCAGGAAGGCGTTCAGGGCGGTGACCCGCTGCCGCACGCCCCGGGCCAGGAAATCCCATTCCGAGCGGCTCAGGATGCGCGGCACCACGTCGAAGGGGATCAACCGTTCCACGCCGCCATCGGCTCCGTAGACGTTGAAGGTGATGCCCAGGCGGCGGAAAATCAGATCCGCCTGCTTGTTGCGCTGTTCCAGGGTCTCCACCGACAGGGAGTGCAGCCATTTGGCGTACTCCTGATACGAAGGGCGGATTTTGCTGCCCCGTCCATGCATTTCATCAAAAGAAGCGTTGGAACCACCCATGATGGTGCAGCCTTTCGTTGGCGGACAGGTGACACCGGACAGAAGCAAGCCGTAGGCCATAGATGAATTTATAAACAAATACATCAATCTATAAACGAACCGATCTTTTTGGTGCCTATTAATTAATCGATCGATCGGCGGCAGACGCCCGGGTAACGAGCGTGAACGCCCAAACAAGAGGCGTCCTGCTCTGGGCTTCTGCCGCAACAACAGGCGCAAGCCGGCCCGCGCCCTGGTTCCGAGGTCTGCACCGGTCCACCCGGGGGCAGGGGACGGTCATGCGGAAAGTTCTGGAAGGATGACGGATTTTCCTGGCCGAGCGGCGGGGGGCGGGATACCCTGAGCGGATGGGGGAGGCCTCCCCCACCCATCAAAGTTGGACATCAGACGAATGCAAGGGAGGGGACGTTGGCCTGTACCATAGCAAGTGTCATTCGCCGCAAGGTGGCCACCATGGACGCCCATCGCACGGTCCTGGAAGCCACCAAACTCATGGTGGACCGGGGCGTGGGGTCCATGGTGGTGATGGATGGGCAACAGGTGACCGGCTTCTTCACCGAACGGGACCTGATGAACCGGGTGGTGGTGAAAAACCGGGATCCCCACATCACCTATCTGAGCGAAGTCTGCTCCAAGGAACTGATCAAGGTGCAGGCCAACCTGCCGTGCCGGGAGGCCCTGGACCTGATGCGCACCAATCGCATCCGCCATCTGCTGGTCTGGGACGGCGAGGAATTCGCCGGTCTGGTGGCCATGCGGGATCTGGCCGGCCTGATGGGGGAGAAGGTGGCCCTGCGGGATCGGATGGCCAACCTGATGACCGCCGTGGTGTTCGTGCTGGTGCTGGGGGTGATCGGCCTGCTGGTGTTCATGATCCCCAAGATGCTGGACATCGCCAACCGGATTCCGGGTTGAGCCCATTCAGAACTCGATGCCCCGGGTGGCCTTGATGCCGGCCTGAAAGGCATGCTTCACCTCGACCATCTCGGTGACGGTATCGGCTACCGCCACCAGTTCCGGCGAGGCGTTGCGGCCGGTGAGAATCAGGTGCAGGGCCGGGGGTTTCTCCTGACGGATGAAATCCGCCACCTCCGCCCCGGTGAGCCAGCCCATGCCCACGGCGAAGTTGATTTCGTCCCACACCACCATATCGAAGTTGCCCGAGCGGACCCGTTCCTGGCAGAGGCTCCAGATGGTGCGGCTGGTGGCCCGGTCCTGCTCCGGGTTCTGGGTGTTCCAGGTGAACCCGTCGCCCAGGGCATGCCACTCGATGGTCCCCAGCCGGGCGGCGGCCCGCTCCTCGCCGGTCTGCCACTTGCCCTTGACGAACTGAATCACGCAGATCCGCATGTTCCAGCCCGCGGCCCGCAGCACCATGCCGAAGGCGCTGGAGGATTTGCCCTTGCCGTCGCCGGTCAGCACCAGGGTCAGACCGCGTTTCTTTTCTGCATCGCTCATGGGAGGTCTTTCATGTCCAGGGGGTGGGTCCAGGCTTGCCCGGCGCAGCCGGTCACCCACCAGGGTGGCCAGATGCCGGGAAAACAGCATTCCCATGTGGTGGCCGCGGATCACCTGGCGGGGCACCTCCCCGGTCAGCAGGGTTTCCACTTCGGCCACCACGCCGTCGTTGGGACTGGGCAGGTCCGGGGTGACCAGACGTGCCAGGGAGAAGGGAAACCGGCCGACCACCACCGCGAACCGCACTCCGGCCGGCACCGCCCGGGGGCCTTGTCCGTCCAGACCTTGGGGGTAGCTGTGGCCCAGCAGCCAGCGGCTGCCCCGCCAGGCGGCCAGCCGCCGGGCGGCCAGGCTACCCTGGAACGGCGCGGCGATGGCCAGACGCAGACCCACCCGGTCGCCGGGATGATCCTGCAGATGGCGCAGGACCACAAGGCCCCCCAGACTGTGACCCACCAGATGGGCGCCCTCTGGAGCCTGTTCGGCCAGAAAGGCATGGAGTCGGGCGGCATTCTCGGCCACCGTCCGGGTCACGGTGCGGTTGCGGAACAGTCGGACCCGGAACCCCTGGGCCGCCAGCCGGGCCTGCAGCAGACGCATGTCCCAGCCGTTGGTCCACAGGCCATGCACCAGGACCACGGTATCGCGATCAGCCATGGGGGGGCGCTCCCGAGGTCAGGGATTCCAGGCGCTGCAGGCGCTGGGCGGGCGGCAGGTCCCCCAGTTGCCGGGCGGCCTGGTGCCAGCGCTGCAGGTCGTCGCCTTCCTGGCGCAGCAGGGCCAGAAACGCCGGCACCCATTGATTGTAGGTGGCCACCGAGGCCAACTTGGCGTTGTTCAGCGGTTCCTCGAACCAGGCATCCAGGAACGGGGTGGCGAGGGTCCGGTTGGCTCGCAGGGCCTGGTAGCGGGCGCGCAGGTCGGCCAAGATCCGGGCCTTCTCCAGCCGTTTTTCTCCATCATCCAACCCACCGGCATAGAGGCGGCCGAGCCGGGCCCGTGCGGCGCTCACCAGGGCCACGAACTCTGCCTCCCGGGCCAGCCGTTGCCGGTAGGGGGCCAGGGGACGACCCTGCTGTCCCAGCCAGCGCTCCACTCCCACCTGGGCCACCGCCTCGGCGTAGGATTCGTTGAAGGGGGTGTCGTCGGTCACATAGAGCCGTTCATGGGCCATCTCATGGAAGATCAAGCCGGCCAGGTGATCCTCGGGCCATTGCAGGTAGGTGTTGAGCAGGCTGTCGCTGAACCAGCCCAGGGTGGAATAGGCTGGCACTCCGGTCAGGTAGACATCCCGCCCCAGGGCCTGCTGATCGGCGGCGAAGTCCTCGGCGTCCCGTTGCCGGAAATAGCCCCGGTAGCTCAGACAGCCCACCACCGGAAAGCACCAGGCGACCGGCTCCAGCGCCAGGGGCGGGGTGACGAACACCGCCCAGACCGCAAACGGACGTTCCAGATCGGCATAGGTGCGGTAGGACGCGCTGTCGGGCAGGTCCAGCCGTTCCACCCCGAAACGGCGCAGCGCCATGGCCAGGGTCAGGCGCTGTTGCAGGGGCCGGGGCGTTGCGGGGTCGGCCAGCAGGCGGTCCACCGCCTGGCGGCGGGCCACCAGATCCCACTGTCCCCCCGCCGCCTGGAGATAATAATGCATTTCCGTACAGCCGCTGACCAGCAGCCCGGACAGGAGGATCCACAACAGGCGCGGGGATTGCATGGCAGGATGGACATCCGGAAAACAGGCGCGAGGGTCTTGGGGCGATCGATACAGCGACCGCATCCATCGGTGGAGGGTGGAGGGAGGCCTCCCCCATCCAAAAATTAGATAACATGGCACGGCCACCGATGGAAACTGGGAAAGACTTGACCCGGATTTCCCGAAATGATAATGGTTCCCAATCCCAACCGTCACTCCAACCCGTTATCGATGGGAGTCCGATCATGCCCAAACAATCCGTGACGTTATCACAGTTGGACAAAGTCAAGAATCTGGCCCAGGCCGCACCCGGGCAGTCCCTGCGGATCGTCGGTTTGACGGGGGAGGACGCCCACCAGCGGCGCCTGATGGCCATGGGCCTGGTGAGCGGCAAGGAAATCATCCTGGAGACCCGGGCACCCATGGGCGACCCGCGCATCTACGCCATTCTGGGTTATCGCCTGACCCTGCGCAACGATGACGCCCGCCATGTCCTGGTCACCGAACCCTGATTCCGGGGCGGTTGTCTGACCCGGTATTCAATCCATTCGAACCATTTGGCTCAGGGAAGATATGAGATGAACGGCCATTGGGATGTCCTGATCCTGACCGGCGTGGGCCTGGCCTGCCTGTGGTGGGTCGGCCGCCGGCTGGGCAGCCTCTTTGCCCGGAAACAGGGCGGGAAAAGCTGCAGCTGCTCCAGCTCCGGCTGCTGTTCCACGGCGCCCCTCGTGCCCGTGAGCGGTCCCAAGACGTTGAAGACCTCCCCGCCGGAGCAGCCCCAGGGATAGCGTTATTCTTCCGGCATCCCTGGATACCTGCCTGGAATTGTCCACGGATTTCAGGCATCATGGGCCTGTCTTCGTCCCGCAACCCGCCAACCCGACGGGAGGGTCCATGAAACCGGTCCAGGAACTGAAAGAGGTCGGGCTGCGCCCCACCTTCTCCCGCATGAGCATCCTGGAGGTGTTCTCCCGGGTGGAGAACAAGCACCTCACCGCCGAGGAAATCCATCAGCACCTCCAGGACAACGAGCAGGAGATCGGCCTGGCCACCGTCTACCGGGTGCTGACCCAGTTCGAGCATGCCGGCCTGCTGGTGCGCCACAAATGCCAGGACGGCAGCAAGTCCACCTACGAGTTGACCGGAAGCGACCACCATGACCACATGGTCTGCCTCCAGTGCCACAAGATCTTCGAATTCAACGATCCCATCATCGAGGAGCGCAAGCGGGCAGTGGCCGCCGAGGCCGGCTTCGAGCTGCAGGACCACCTGCTTTATCTCTATGTCGCCTGCCTGCGGACCGACTGTCCCAACCGCTGATCCCGAGGGCCGTCACTGGCCCGCGGGACAGGCGAGCAGGGCAGCAGCCAGGTTTTCCAGCAGACTGAAATAGGCCTCCTCCCCCGGGGCCAAGGTGGCGCCCACCTCATCCAGAATGCCCTGGTGGACCGGCAGATCCCGCGTCACCGCCGCCAGCAGGTCGGGCTTGAACTGGGGTTCGGCGAAGACACAGTGGATCCCGTCGGCCAGAATCCGTTGCCGGACGGTCATCAGCCGCTGGGCACTGGGTTTATGCTCCGGACTCAGGGTGAGGGCCAGGCCCCGGTCGAGGCCGAACCGCCGGGTGAAATAGCCGTAGGCGTCGTGGAATACCACAAAGGGGCGTTTCCGGATGGGCGCCAATCGTGCCTGCAGCCGGGCCGTGAGGTCGGCCAGCCGCTGGTCGAGCCGAGTGCCGTTGTCCCGATAGCGGGCGGCGTTGGCCGGATCCACCGCGCTCAGTGTGGTCGCCATGGCGGTCACCATGGCCTGGGCGTTGACCGGATCCAGCCAGACATGGGGATCGCCGGAATGATGGTGATGCCCCTCTTCTTCCTCGTCTTCCCCCTCCCCGTGGTGGTTTTTCCCCTCCCCCCCGTGGTGGTTCGAGTCCTCTTCCCGCACTGCCGTCACCCCGGGAACCCCGGCCAGGGCCACCACCTGGGCTTGGCCGGCGAGATGGTCCAGGGGTTTGACCAGGAATTCCTCCAGACCAGGCCCCACCCAGAACACCACCTGGGCCTGGCGCAACATCAGAGCCTGGGACGGACGCAGGCTGTGGCCATGGGGGCTGCCCCCGCTGCCGAGCAGGAGGTCCGGCTGTCCCACGCCGGCCATTACCCCGGCGGCCAGCCCGTGCAGTGGCTTGATGGACACCACCACCCGGGGCGCCGCTGGCGCCGTCCTGGACCAGAAGAGGACCAACAGGATCAGGATTGTCAACCGAATCAGCCGATGGGGTGCAGACATGGTCGCCTCGGAAATGAATGTTATATTGTTTCGTCTGTCGGCAACAATACATCCCTTCGATTCCATCGTCAACCGCAAACAATGCACCCCGGAAAAGGTCCCTGACGGCTGTCGCCGCCTCCCGGTCCTCGGGGGGGGATGAGGAGAGACCGGGAGAGAACCTTCTCCGGGGTTCGGGTCCCGCGGTCGGTGTCGCAGACCAGGCGGGAATACACGATGGGACGTTCGAGCGTCATCGGCTCTGGACCAGAAGGCTAGGGCATGAAATAGCACTCGGTCAGGAACGGCCCCATGGATGAATGAAAGAACACCTTTACGCTGTGCATCCGGGCGCTGTACAGGGTCCCACCGGCCTGCCCGACGGTGACCGTGGGCGGGGTGAGGTGGATCCCGGGAAACAGATGAGCGAGGTTCTGGGTCAGGAGACCGGCCAGGATGTTGCTTACCTCGCCGAAAGCGTCCAGGGCCTCCGGGTTGTAATCGTCCACGGTGCCGTACTGTTCCCCGCCAAAGGCCTCGGCGATGCGCAGTCCCACATGCAACGGAGAGGCGACATGCAGCCCGCCTTCCAACTCGCCCCGGAAATGCACGGTGGCGATCAATTCCGCGGCCGGCGGGACATAATCCTGATATTCGGTCTGTTCCTGCACCGACACTGCCCGCACCGATTGCTCCATGAAGGCGGCGAACATCTCCTGGCAAGCCTTGGGCAGATGTTCGGGAAGTTCCTCGCGCAGCATGCGGATCTGCATCTCGTACTGCTCCATGTCGGCTTCGCTCGAACCGTTCGTCGTTGCGAGACGTTCCTTGAGAAAACCGTCCAGCCGATCGAAGATCAACCGATCCATGTCCAGAAACCGCAGACCGACCGCCTTTTCCAGGGCACGCTGCACCCGCACCGGCAGGGCCAGATCGTGCAGTTGCCCCTGGGAGGGCAATTGCAGATGCAGCTCACCGGGCCATCCTTCATGACCGACCAAGTCGGCTTCCAGGCTGCCCAGCAACAGGCCGGAACGGCTGATATCGATGCAGCGCCCCACCAGTTCGCCCCGTCCCTGGAGGACCAGCCGTCCGTTGCCATCGAAGGGTACTCGCCAGTGCCGCCGCCGCTGTGGAGGCGTTGTCATCTCCTGTGCTGCGGGCGGCATCAGTGATATGGACGACGGAATTGACTTTTCATTGCCCCCTCGATAATGGCAAAAAGAATCTCCGTATCGGTTCAGTCTGCGGGAAAGCTTGAAATTCTAAGAAGGGTAAGATATATAAAAATCCTTCCGATGACAAGAAAAAATATGGCGCCGGGCGCAATCATCGGACATTGGGAGTGATGGCCTTGAAAGAGAACGAAGAATTTTTGTCGGCACCCAAGGCGGCCAACCTGCTGGGCGTGGCCTTGCCCACCGTGCACGAGTGGGTGAAGAAGGGGGCCTTGCGGGCCTGGAAGACCGAGGGAGGCCACCGGCGGATTCTGAAGAGTTCCATCGACGCCATGTTGCGCCAGCGGGAGGAGTCCCTGGCCCGCCCGGCGGCGAAGAAGCGGTTGGCCATGCTGGTGGTGGAGGACGATCCCATCATGACCCGTCTCTACCAGACCATGGTGGCGGGATGGGATTTTCCGGTGGCCCTGGAGACCTGTCCCAACGGGTTTGAGGCCCTGCTGCAAGTCGGCCGGGAACAGCCGGATATCATCATCACCGACCTGGCCATGCCGGACATGGATGGCTTTCGCATGGTCCGCATTCTCAGGGAACGGCCAGATCTGGCCGCCATCCGCATCATCGCCGTCACCGCCCTCGATGATCAGGAGATCGAACGGCGCGGTGGGCTGCCTCCCGATGTGCCGCTGTTCAGGAAGCCGCCACCCCTGGACGCCCTGGAAGCCATGGCCCGGTCCGCGGCCGCATTCTTGAATGTCCCGGTTTCATGAGGCATCCGCTCTTCAGTCGGGCGCGACGTGATCCCGGTCGACGCTGGTGTGCCCGTCGCCCCCGGGGCCGGGGTTTGCGTCGGGCCATGGGCGTTTTGTGGCTGGAGGACGCCCTGCGAGCCGCCCGGGAGGAGACGGCCGCTGCCCGGCAGGCCGCCAAGGTGGTTTTGGCCTCCGCCAGCCACGATCTGCGGGCGCCCATCGCCACTCTTCTGGGCATGGGCGACCTGTTGGAGGAGACCGCCCCGACGCCGGATCAACTGCCTCTCATCCGCACCCTGAAACAGGCCGCGGGGGATTTGCTGGCCCTGGCGGATGATTATCTCGACCTGTCCTTGATGGAAGCGGGCCGTTTCGATGTGGCACGGACGCCCTTTTGCCCCCGGGCCCTGGCGGCCGGGGTGGTGGAGGGGCTGCTGGCCACGTCCCGGGAGCGGGGCGTGACCCTGGGCTGGGATGTGGACCCGGCGGTGCCCGCGGTCCTGGCAGGAGATCGCGACCGTCTGCAACGGATCCTGACCCATCTGGCGGGTCATGCCATGCGGGTTCCCGGAGTGGGAGAGGTGCGCCTGCGGGTCTCGTCCCTGGAGCCGTCCCGCATCCGTCTGGTCGTCATGGGCTTGGGGCGGGACCGGGGGGAGGGGGCCGGGTCCGCCCTGGCGGACCGCAGTCGGGAACCAGCCACCCCCCGGTTGACCATTTGCCGGCAATTGCTGGAACGGATGGGTGGCAGCCTCCGGATGGAGCGCATGCCCAATGGGGATGTATTGTGCGACTGTCTTCTGGCGCTGCCGGCTTTGGCCGCTCCCGCCCCGGTCCTTGTTCCCGGGGTTGGCACGCCCGCCCCGTCCGACGATTCGGACCAGCCCGCCGGGAAGGCGTTGAGAATCCTGTTGGTGGATGATTCCAGCGAAAACCGTCTGTTCCTGGAAACCTTGCTGCGCGGCACTTCCCACCGGCTGCGCAGCGCCACCAACGGCCTGAAGGGATTGGCCGCCTTTCAGGAGGAAACCTGGGATCTGGTGATCATGGACATCCGCATGCCGGAGATGGACGGCTGCGAAGCCACCCGGCGCATCCGGGCTCTGGAGACGTTGCGCGGGACCGCCCGGGTGCCGGTGGTGGCCATGACCGCCAGTGTCCTGGAGGAAGAACAGCAGCGCTGCCTGGAGGCCGGGTGTGATCTCCATCTGGCCAAGCCGGTCAGCCGAATCCGGCTGTTCGACCTGCTGCAGCGGATTCAGTCTGCCGCCCCCATGCCGGAATGGCATGGACTGGTCCAGTCGCCAGTACTCCTGGCGGGGGGAAATCCCATTGATCCCGCCACCTTCGCCAGCCTGCATCGGCAGCTCAAGGGCAACATGGCGCCCCTGCTGGACGAATTTCTGCGCGTCATCCCCCTGCATCTGGAAAAAATGGCTGCCGCCTTGCAGCACAACGCCCAGGAATCCTTCATCACCGCTGCCCACAACCTCAAGGGCGGTGCCCGCACCCTGGGGGCCGACGGGCTGTACCGGCTGGCCCATGACTGCGAGGAACAGGCCCGGAGCGGGCTCCGGATGCCCGACCCGAGCGCCCTGCACGCCCTGGAAGCGGAAGCCGACCGGGTCATGGCCAGGATCCGGGAACTGCTGGAGAACGACCGGGAGCCCGGGGTGGGGGGGTGATGCCGGCTTGCCACCGGTGGCTTGCTACCCTCACAATGCCGCCATGCTCCATCTGCTCTATTCAGCCGATTACGAACTCTACCTGGGGGCCAACCTGCGCCCCGAACCAGAGATTTTGATCCAGCCCACCAGCCGGCTGCTGGAGCGGGCCGACGATCTGGGAATCCCTGTCACCCTGTTCGCCGACGTGGCCTGCCTGTGGCGGTACCGGGAATGGGGCGAGGCCGCCTTCCCCGCCGCCGCCGAGGCGCAGTGGGTCGATGCCCTGCGACGGGGCCATGACATCCAACTGCACCTGCATCCCCACTGGCTGGTCACCAGCCGGGGGGAGGGGGGCAGCTTGCGGTTCGACCCGGCCTGGTTTCTGCTCGGCAACCATTCGCCGGACCCGGACGAAGTGTTCCATTACGCCGCCGGACTGCTCAAACGCGGGCGCAACTATCTGGAAGGCTTGTTGAACAATGGGAGCAATGGCTACGAATGCCGGGCGTTCCGGGCCGGGGGCTATGGTCTGCAACCCGCCGCCGGGGCCATCCTGCGGGCCCAGTTGGCGGCGGGGGTCCATATCGACAGCAGCATCATTCCCGGCTTCGTCCACCGTTCCGCCACCCATGCGGTGGATTTCAGCCGGGTGGCCCGGGCGGCCAATCCCCGTCTGACCCCGGAGGGGGGCCTGGGCCGGGATGGTGGCCCAGGCGGTATTCTGGAGATTCCCATCGGCGCCGCCCTGCTGCCCCAGGAAATCCTGGCCCGGACTCACCTGTGGGACGCCCTGACCCGGGGCTGGGCCATCCTGACCGACTCCGGCCGCCGTCGGGCGCCCCGGGGACGTTCCCTGTTCGGGGACCAGGAACCAGGCGCTGCTTCCCAGACAGCGCCTCCGCGCTGGCGCCGGGCCTATTGGCGGATCTGGAACCGGCTCCATACCCGCTTCGTGCGCCTGGAACTGACCGCCCATCCCCCCGGCGCCCTGCTGGCGGCCCTGGAGGAATACCTGAAGCCTTTCGATTGGCATCGGGACGAGGTGTTCGTCAGCCTCAACTGCCATCCCAAGGGACTGGAACAGCGGCATCTGCGCGCCCTGGCCCGGTTCCATCGCGGTTTGCGGCGTCGCTATGGCGGCTATCTGAACACCCCCACCTTCGGAGAGGTGGCGCGGCGGGTGGGACCGCCGGTCAATAGCCCTTCCGGCGGGAGCGCGCCAGTCCCGCCATGAACAGCCCCATGGCCGCCATCACCATGGCGGGGCCGGAGGGGATGTCCCAGACGGCGGAGGCCAGCAGCCCGCCGCTGACCGCCAGGATGCCCATGGCGATCGCCAGCAGAGCCATCCGTTCGGGGGCGGCAGCCAACGGTCGGGCGGCGGCGGCCGGGATGATCAGCAGGGAGGTGATCAACAGGATGCCGACGATTTTCATGGCCATGGCGATGACCAGGGCGATCAGCAGCATGAAGACCAGCTTCACTGCCCCCACCCGCACCCCTTCCGCCCGGGCCAGATCCTCGTGGACCGTCAGGGCCAGCAGGGGTCGCCAGATGAGCCCCAGCACCCCCAGCACCAGGGCGCCGCCCCCGAAGATCCACGCGAGATCCATGCCGTCCACCGCCAGCACGTCGCCGAACAGGTAACCCATGAGATCGACCCGCAGGCCGGTGACGAAGGCCAAGGCCACCAACCCCAGGGACAGGGCGCCATGGGACAGAATGCCCAGCAAGGTATCGCTGGACAGCCAGGGGCAGCGGGTGAGCAGCAGCAGGATCAGGGCCAGGGTGGTGCAGACCAGCAGCACTCCCAGGGTCGGGTTCAACTCCAGCAGCACCCCCAGGGTGACGCCCAACAAGGCGCTGTGGGCCATGGTGTCGCCGAAATAGGCCATGCGCCGCCAGACGATGAAACAGCCCAAAGGACCGCCCACCAGGGCCACTCCCACCCCCGCCAGCCAGGGCAACAGCAGCAGATCCCCCATCAGGTTGCTCCTTCCTCACCGGTTGCCGACCCACGGTGGGGGCAGGGTTCGTCCTCGCGGCAACAGTATTCCCCCTGGTGATTGTGGTGGCTGTAGAGGGCCAGGGTTCGGGAGGCGTGGGGGCCGAACAGCTTGGTGAATTCGGGATGACGACTCACCCCGTCCGGTTGGCCCTCGCAGCAGATGCGCCGGTTGAGGCAGATCACCCGGTCGGTGGACTCCATCACCAGATGCAGGTCGTGGCTCACCAGGAGAATGGACCAGCCATGGCGGTCCCGCAGGCCGGCGATCAGTTGATAGAGGGCGGTTTCCGCGGATACATCCACTCCCTGGACCGGTTCGTCCAGCACCAGCAGGTCTGGTTTCCGCAGGATGGCCCGGGCCAGCATCACCCGCTGGAACTCCCCCCCCGAGAGGCCATGGACCGGGGCCTGGAGCCGATGTTCCACGCCGGTTTCCGCCAGGGCCTGCCGCACCCGCGCCAGCGGTTCCCGGTGGGTCAGGGTCATGAGGCGGGCCACGGGCAGGGGCAGCACCGGGTCGATGACCAGGCGTTGCGGAACGTACCCCACCCGCAGCCCGGCCCGGCGTTGCACGCTGCCGGCGGTGGGTTGCAGCAGTCCCAGCAACACCTTGAGCAGGGTGGTCTTGCCCGCCCCGTTGGGGCCGATGAGGGTGACGATCTCCCCCGGGGCGATCCATAGATCCACCTGATCCAGCAGGAGATCGTCTCCCATGGCGACCCGGATGCCCCGGGCCTGGATCAGGGGCTCCCCGGCGGCTCCGGTCGTCCTCGGGGGGGGAAGATCGATGGCGGAAGTCAACTCTGTCGGCATGCGGGGCAATCCCCCTCGATTTCCACCGTGGTTCCGGCGATGCGGAACCCCATCTGTTCGGCCAGCGTCGGCAGGGCCAGGGTGAGGTCCTCGGCGGCGGTCTCGGCCACGCTGCCACAGCGGCGGCAGTGCCACAGTTGCACCGACCCCGCATGGCGGGACAGGGAACAGAGAAAAAAGGCGTTGCGGGACGCCAGGCGGTGGACCAGGCCCAGCTCCTGGAAGAATTCCAGAATCCGATAGACTGTCACCGGCGCCGGACGTCGTCCGGACCCGGCCACCGGCGGCATGCGGTCCAGGATGTCGTAGGCGCCCAGGGGCCGATGGCTGGAGGCCAGGATTTCCAGCACCTGTCGCCGTCCCGGCGTCAGCCGCGCGCCCCGGCCCCGGCAGACCGATTCCACGGCGCGCAAGGCTGCCTCCCGGCAGGTGCCATGGTCATGGTCGGGGGGCGGAAAGGGCAAAGGGGAGGAAGCACCAGATATCATGGCGGAGCGCCGCAGTGGAGGAAACGGACCGACCGGATAATGGTAACACTATTACATTGCCCTGACAATCGGCGGCTTTTCACGGTACGACCCCATCCATCACATTGCGGTCCGGCCCACCACTTCGCCGGTATGGATGGCAATCATCAGCTCCTCGTTGGTGGGCACCACCAGGGCGGGGCGGGGGCTGGTGGGGGTGGTGACGAGGGCGGCGTTGGCCTGGTTGGCCACCGGGTCCAGTTCGAAGCCCAGCCAGGCGCATTTGTTCAGCACCCGGGCGCGGATGTCCGGGCTGTTTTCGCCGATGCCGGCGGTGAACACCAGGCCGTCGAGACCCTCCATGGCGGCGGCCAGGGCGCCCAACTGCTGGGTGATGCGGAATACGAACAGCTCGATGGCCTCCGCGGCCCGGGGGTCGGCGCTGGCGGCCAGGGTGCGCATGTCGTTGCTGAGGCCCGAAACGCCCAACAGGCCCGAGCGGTTGTAGAGCATCAGTTCCACCTCATCGGGGCTCAGGCCCTGTTCCCGGATCATGAACAACACCACCCCGGCATCCAGGGTGCCGCAGCGGGTGCCCATGGGCAGACCGTCCACGGCGGTGAAGCCCATGGAGGAATCCAGGCTGCGGCCGCCACGCAGGGCGCACATGCTGGCCCCGCTGCCCAGGTGGGCCACCACCACCCGGCCGGCGGCCAGGCGGGGCTGTTCCCGGGCCAGGGTGCGGGCCACATATTCGTAGCTCAAGCCATGGAACCCGTACCGCCGCACCCCCCGTTCCGCCCATTCCCGGGGCAGGGCGAAGATCGAGGCCGGCGGCAACTTGGTGGCATGGAAGGCGGTGTCGAAGCAGGCCACCTGGGGCAGGGCGGGGTCCATCTCTCGCAGCAGGTCGATGGCGGCCAGGTTGTGGGGCTGGTGCAGGGGGGCCAGGGGGATCAGGTGCCGCAGGCGCTCCATCACCGTGGCATCCACCCGCACCGGCGCGTCGTAATGGATGCCGCCGTGGACCACCCGGTGGCCGGCGGCGATCACCCGCGCCCGGGGGGCCAGCCAGCCCAGCAGGTAATCCAGGCAGCGGGCGTGCCCCCGGTGGCCGGTCCCCAGGACGGTCTTTGCGGAAGTCTCGCCGCGCACCGTGAACAGGGGATCGTCGTGGATCCGTTCGATCTGGCCCTGGATCCGGGCCTGGGCGCCGGCGCCGGGCGGAAACAGGGAAAATTTCAGACTGGAGGAGCCGGCGTTGAGGACCAGGATGGCGGCGTCGGACATGGGATCCCCCTCGATCCGCGGAAAAGCCCCCCCCGGCGTCCCGGGGCGGGTGATGGCAGGATGCCTGACAGCGGGTCATTCTGGGGGAAAACCGCCGACGGGAAAACCCCGGACGAAGGGCTTCAGGAAAAAATCCTCCCGACCCGCTTGCGCCCCCCCGGCCGGGTGCCTAGATGATGCCTGACGGGGAGTGACCGTCCAATCATGAGAAAGATCAACGAATTTTTGAACTGACGACGGAGGATACCATGTCA
>PEAP01000183.1 GCA_002753665.1 Magnetococcales bacterium DC0425bin3 | reverse complement strand
ACTACCGCTTGCGGGTGATCACCGACCCCCCCGGACGCCCGGGTGCGCATCCTCAACATCATGCCCTCCTACGAGCCGGACATGCGGCTGCCCGCCGGGAAATACCAGCTGGAGATCTCCCACCCCGAATACCGTTCCGCCTACCGGCGGGTGGAGGTGGATGACAAAGACATCGAAGTGCGGGTGAAGCTGATTCCGTTCGAGTGAAAGAACCGCTTCAGGCCTCGGGCACCCGCACGCAGAACCGCGCGCCCCGCTCCGGCCGCTCGGCTTCGATGCGACCCTGCATGTGCTGTTCGATGATGGTTTTGGCCATGTACAACCCGATGCCGCTGCCGCCCCGCTCCTGCTTGGTGGTGAAGTAGGGCTCGAAGATCCGCTCCCGGATGTCTTCGGCCACCCCCACGCCGTCATCGGCGATCACCGCCACCACCCAGCCGTCCTCCCGGCTCAGGCCGACCTCCACCCGGCCGCCGCCGCCCGGTCCCTCCATGACCGCCTCCCGGGCATTGCCCAGCAGGGCCAGGATGGCCTGGGCATATTCATTGGGCAGGCCCATGGCCCGCGCCGTCCCCTCCGGGGGCGGCTGGAAGACCAGGTCGATGCAGTCCTTGGCGAAGCTGTCCCAGACCATGGCGATGGCCCGTTCGATCACCACTCTGGCGTCGAAGGGCTCCCGGACCTTGTCCGGTTTGAAGAAATGGCGAAAATCGTCGATGGTGGCGGACATGCGCTGGATGATCTCATCGCCCCGGGCCACCTGGGCCGCCATCAGTTGCGGGGTCAATTCGCCGAAGTGCTGGGCGTCCCGCAGATTGCCCAGGACCAGGTTGAGGGCGTTGAGGGGCTGACGCCACTGATGGGCGATGTTGCCGACCATCTCCCCCATGGCCGCCAACCGGGATTGGTGGAGCATGAGCAGGTCCTTGCGGCGGTTGGCGTCCACCTCCTCCCGCACCCGGGCCTCCAGACCGGCATTGAGGGCCGCCAGCTCCCGACCGCGTTTCCCCAGCAGGTGGAGAGCGCTGCGCATTTCCTCTTCCGTGCGCAGCTTTTCGGTGACATCGACCCCGATCCCACCCAGACTGACGATGCGGCCTTCGGCGTCCGGAATGGGAAATTTGTGGATCCGCCAATGGGTCTCGCCCCCGGGGCCGGGGTAGATTTCGGTGAACTCCTGAGGCCGGCCGGTGGTCAGGGTGAGCCGGTCGTTGGCCTGGAAGAGATAGGCCCGATCCGGGGGCCACAGATCGGCATCGGTGCGCCCGGCCACCTGGGTGAGTTCCTCCCGGCCGGTCAGGTTCAGAAAACAGGTATTGACATAGAGATAACGCCCCCCGCCGTCCTTGATGTAGGCGACCCCGGGCAGGTGATCCATGAACCGGGCGAAGCGTTCGTCACAGTCGGCCAGGGCCCGGGCGGCATTCAGATCGGCGCCGATGTCCCGGCAGACCAGGACCACCTCCGCCACCCGGCCACCGGGGTCGCGGCGCGGCCGCAGCTGCAACCGCACCGAACGGATTCGCCCACCCGGAAAGGTGATGGCCCGGCGCAAATCCGCCGCTGCCCCCGCCAGACAGCGGTTCCAGGCCTCCGCCAGCGGGGACCATTGGTCGGCGCCCAGCAGGTCGGACAACGACACCCCCGTCAACTGCTCCGGAGAGACGTTCAGCAGGATTGCCCAACGCTCGTTGTGCAGTCGATGGCGTCCCTGGAGGTCCAGGATGGCCAACGCCTCGCCGCTGTTTTCCAGCAGAGCGACGGCCCGGGCCAGGCGCTGGGCAGCCGCGGTCTCCCGCCGGCCACGCGCCACCAGCCAGGCCAGTCCGGCCAGGCCCATGGCAGCCCCCGCCATCCAGATCCCCCCATCGGCCCCCGCGAGCTGTTCCATGTTTGAACCCGCTGCCCCCATTCATTACCGTGGAAGCCGGGAACCGGCTTTCATCGGTGGAGGGTGGAGGGAGGCCTCCCCCGTCCATCAAAGTTACCGTGGAAGCCGGGAACCGGCTTTCATCGGTGGAGGGTGGAGGGAGGCCTCCCCCGTCCATCAAAGTTACCGTGGAAGCCGAAAAGCGTCCTACAGACAGACCACCCGATCCCGGCCCGACTCCTTGGCCTGGAGCATGGCCCGTTCGGCCCGCTCGGCCAGGGTGCCCAGGGTGTCCTGTTCTCCGAACCGGGCCACGCCAAAGCTGGCGGTCAGGCGCTCGCCTTGGGGAAACCGGGCATCACGGACCAGACCGCGCAGTTTTTCCGCCAGCAGCCGGCACCCCTCCAGGTCGCCGTCGGGCACCACCACCAGGAATTCCTCCCCACCCCAGCGGGCGACGATTTCGGTGGCGCGCAGGTTGTGGGACAGTACCCTGGAAAAGATCCGCAGGATCTCGTCCCCCGCCTCGTAGCCATACCGGTCGTTGATGCGCTTGAAGTGATCGATGTCCACCATGATCACCCCCAGGGGATGGCCATGCCGGCGGGACCGGTGGGTCTCGGCATTGAGCAGGCCATGGAGACGAACCCGGTTGCAGGCGCCGGTCAAGGGATCGGTGAAGACCCGCTCCCGCAGATCCTGCCGCTCGTGTTCGATGCGGGTGATGTCGGAAAAGGCGAACAAATGGCGTCCGCTGCCCGGCAGGGCGGTGAACGTGACGGAAAACGGCCGGGCGCGATCCTCGCCCGGCCGGCTGCGCAGAGCGGCCGGAGGACCCGGAATGGCCAGATAGACCACCGGCAGGGTTTCCTTCTGATGCAGCAGATGGATGATGCCGTGGCCATCCCGCAGCAGGCTGTAGGCGACGCCGTCCAGGGTGATCAGCAGGTCGGAGGATCCGGGCCGGGTGTCCCGGAACGCTTCCAGGCTCGTGAATCCCAAAAAGTCCAGAAAGGCCCGGTTCAGGTACTCCACCTGATGTTCCGAGACCACCGCCATCAGGTTGGGGTTGAGGTCCATCAACTGGCCCAGGAACCGGTTGTAGCGTTCCACCTCCCGGCGGCGCCACAGGGAGCGGGCGCAGTGCAGCAGGGCCTCCTCCAGCACCGGCATCCGGGTGGGCTTGAGGACATAGCGGTCCACCCCCAGCTCGATGGAACGGAGAAAGAACGCCTCGTCGTTGTGGGCCGTGGTGACGATGATCGGCAGATCGGGTTCCGTCTCCCGCATGGCGCGGCCCATCTCCAGGCCGTCCATGCCAGGCATGAGGATGTCGGTGATGACCAGATCGGGCCGTCGGTCCCGGAACAGCTTCAAGCCTTCGTGGCCGTTGGGGGCGGTCAACAGCCGACCCACCCGCCGCTGGAGGAACAGGGATAGCTGCTGGCGAATGTCCGGATCATCCTCGGCATAGAGGACGGTCAGGGCCCGCAGGGTCTCGTGGTCATCGCTCAGGGGCACAGAAAAGGACACGCCATCACCCCGATCCGGTTGGACGGCTCCCTCATCCACCCACTGCGGGCGGCAGGGTCACCGTGACATGGTTTTTTATAGCACCGTTCGCCACCAGGACCAAACGCTGCCGTGTCATTAGCCGACGACGACCGCTCGAACGATGTTAGACGACCGGTCAACTATTATATTGACAAGGATTCCAGTGTGGGGTATATCTTCGCCATGGGACGCACAAGCGACGCCAGGGAACGACTCATCCAGAGCGGCATGGAACTGATCCACGCCGGTGGCTATGCTCAGGCCGGAATCCAGGAGATCTGCGCCCACGCGGGGGTGCGTAAGGGGAGTTTCTATCATTTCTTCCCTTCCAAGAGCGAACTGGCCCTGGCGGTGGTGGAGCGCTTTCGTGAGATGTCCGATGCCATTCTGGACCGCGCCCTGTCCGGGGATCTGCCCCCCCGGGAGCGCATCCCGCGGCTTTTTGCCCTTGCCGGGGAAATCCAGCAGGGGTTCAAGACGGAGGGGGGATGGGTCAAGGGATGTCCTTTCGGCAACCTGGCCCTGGAGATGAGTACGCGGGACGAAACCTTGCGCCATCGATTGGAGCAGGTGCTGCAGGATGTGATCCAACGCCTTGCGGAGGTCGTGGAAGAGACGGGTTCTCCTGCCGGAGATGCACGCCACAAGGCGGAGGCGATCTTTTCCCTGTTCGAAGGGGCCATCCTGATGGCCAAGACCCGCAATGACCCGGAGATCATCCACCGCATGGGTGCGATGGCCCTGCGGCTTCTGGATGCCGATTGAGTATTTTTTTCATGCATTATAGATGGTCAGTCAACTAACACCGACATCGGTAACCCCAAGGAGACCCTTCATGCCGCTGATCACCCTGCAATCCCCGGAAACCGCCACCGGCCCCACAGCGGAGATTTTCGACCAATATCGTCAGATGATGGGATATGTGCCGTCGCCAATGCAATTGCTGGGGGTCAGTCCCCCATTATTGCAGAGTTTAGCCGCCCAGGTGGGCTATTTTTTCGGTGGGCATCAGGAGCTGGATGGTGTGATGCTGGCCTGGATGCGCTATCTCAGCGCCCAGCGCCTGGATTGCACTTTCTGCATCGACATGAACGCCGGGATGCTGCTGCAGATGGGCGCGACCCCGGAAGATCTGGAGCGGGCGCGGAAAGATCCCGCTACGGTTCCGCTGCCAGGCAAGGAGAAAGCCATGCTGCTGTTTGCCCTGGACGCGGTGCGCAACACCAAGGGCGTCACCCCGGAGGCCATCGCCATCCTGCGCAGCCACGGTTACAGCGAACGGGCCATCTTCGAGGGCGCCGCCCATGCGGCCTACGGCTTGTATGTGGACACCCTGTTGAACA